>JAQWBL010000050.1 GCA_028706395.1 Bacilli bacterium
TTAAATCAGGTCTTGTTAAATTATCATTTATTACTCTTGAATATCGTCTATAGATAACTTCTCTCATGGCTTCATAATCATCATTTTTATTTAAGTGAATTTTAAATTTGCGATAATCATTTTTAGAAGGTTTTCCATTATTAAAAACAACCATTCCAGAAACACTGTAACTTCCAAACAAACTTGAATTATCAAATATTTCAATTCGATCCAATTTAGGTAATTTTAGTAATTCTTTTAATTCTTCATTAACTAAAGTTGTTCGCATTTCTTCTTTTTTAATTAATTGAAGCTCCTCTTCTAGTAATATTTTAGCGTTATTATTAGCCATATCAACAATTTTTTTCTTAACCCCGCGAATTGGCTTTTTAACACTTATTTCTAAAAAGGTTTCAAGTAATTTATCATCAACTAATTCAGGAACTAGTAATTCTTTAGGCAACAAAACATTTTGTTCATAAAACTTAGCAATATATCTTGTTAATTCTTCTGACTCTTCATCAATAATTGAAATAATATTACTACTTGTTTCAATGATCTTGCCCCCTCTTATAAAGAAAACTTGAATTGATAAATAATCTTGAATTCGGTAATATCCAAAAACATCTCTTGGAGTTAAATCATTAATTTCAACTTTTTGTTTTACTAGTGTTATTTCTATATAATCTAATAATTCTTTTAATTCTTTAGCTTTTTCATAATTCATTTTGTCACTTTCTAAAATCATTTCTTCTTTTATCTTATTAGTAACAAGTGATGAATCACCCTTTAAAAATTGAATAATTTCTTGTTCCATCTCTTTAATAATTTTTTCATCAATTTTATATACACAATATCCTAAACATTGATTTATATGATAATAAAGACAAGGTTTTTTAGGATATGTTCGACATTTTCTAAGTGGATATAATCGATTTAATAAATCAACCGTTTTTCTAGCCGCATAAACATTGGGATATGGTCCATACATTCTATTAGTATTGGTTTTTTTTCGATTTATATTTCTAACAATCATTAGTCTAGGAACGGGTTCATTAGTTAATTCAATATACGGATAGGTTTTATCATCTCTTAATAAAATATTGTATTTCGGGTTATGTTTTTTTATTAAATTTAATTCTAATATTAAAGCTTCAGTTTCGCTACCAACAACAATATATTCAAAATCAACGATTTCACTAACTAATTTCTTTGTTTTTCCAGTATGTTTCCCACGAAAATAAGAACTAAGGCGATTTTTTAACTTCTTAGCTTTACCAACATAAATTATATTACCATCAAAGTTTTTCATTAAATAACATCCTGGTTTATTAGGTGTTAATGAAAGTTTATCCTTAATCATATAACCCTCCTATTTTTTATATTTATTATAAGCAACAGTATTAGAAATTGCTAAAATTGTTTCCGTCGTCGCAACCACATACGACTTAACAGCAAGTCCATAAACACTCCACATTAGAGATGCGAAAACCATCCCAAGCCTTACTTCGTTAGCATCATCTTTTAGTAATAGATACATTGCAAAAATGGCACCAATAACGGGCATTAATGATAAATAACCTGTAAAATTAAGCATTCCAACGATTAAAAAAATCATTGAAAAAATTATGCCATGACGCTTTAGTTTCTTTTTATCTGTTTTATTTAACAAAAAGAAATCAGATACAACCATAACAGCACATACTGAACTACCCATATAAGCATCTAATAAAAAATAATGAAATGAATATATGAAATTAGCAATTAGATGCATTAATAAAATTTTGTTTTTAGACTTAGACCAAAACCCAATTAATAAAAAGACAAACGCAACAATTCCAATTAATTGTATTACTACCATTCTCTCACCACCTCCATTATATCAAAAAAACAAATATTATAGTAAGAAATTAGTAATTTGTTAGTTTCTAATGTTTTTTTCTATTAAATAAGTTATAATTAGGATGGTGATACAATGTTATCTATTAATAAAAATTGTCATAATGAAATAATTATTAACAAATCCAAATTTATTACTTATTTAATTAAAGTTAATGATGAAGAAAGTGTGAAACAAGAATTAGATAAACTTAAAAACATGTATAGTGACGCGACTCATCATTGTTATGCTTATATAATTGGTAATATTAAAAGATTTAATGATGATGGAGAACCAAGCGGTACGGCAGGAATTCCAATATTAAGTGTTTTAGAAAGCAACAACTTAAATAATCTTTTATGTGTTGTAATCAGATACTTTGGCGGCATTAAATTAGGGGCTGGAGGATTAGTTAGAGCTTACCTTAAATCGGTTACAGCTTGCTTAAAAGAAGCTTCAATAGTAAAAATGGTTGAAGGTATTAAAGTTATAATTGAATTTAACTATGATCAGACCAATAAAATAGACTACCTTTTAAAAGATAGTCAAATTATTAATAAAAAATTTAATGAATTTACTAATTATACATTTATTATAAGTAACGAGGAATACTCTAAAATATATAATGAATTAAAAAATAATACTAACAAAATTAATGAAATAGAAAACATCCTAATTGAATCATAGGATGTTTTTTTGATTAAGCGTTTTTAATTTGGCTCATTACTTCATCAGCGAAATCTTCATTTCTTTTTTCGATTCCTTCGCCTACTTCATAACGAGTCATTGAAACAATTGTTCCACCATTTTTAGTAACATATTTACCAACAGTTACATCCCCATCTTTAACAAATGGTTGTTCTTCTAAACAAACTTCTTGATAGTATTTTTGAATTTTTCCATCAACTATTTTATCAATAATATTTTCTGGTTTTCCTTCATTAATTACTTGTTCTCTTAAGATTGTTTTTTCTTGATCGATTTCTGAAGTTGGAACTTCATCACGACGAACATAACGTGGTTTCATAGCTGCTGCATGCATTGCAACATCACGGGCTACATCTTCAGTTGCATTTTCTAATACTGTTAAAACTGATATTTTACCACCCATATGAACATATGAACCAAATGTTTGGTTGTCATTTTTAGTTATTAACTCAAAACGGCGAAAACTTAATTTTTCTCCAATTTTAGAAGTTTTAGCAACTAATAATTCCTCAACTGTTCCTTCATTAGTTGTTAGAGTTAATGCTTCTTCAAGTGTTGAAGCGTCGCTAGCAACGATTGTATTTAATAAAGTTTGAACAAGTTCTTGAAACTCTTCATTTTTAGCAACAAAATCAGTTTCAGAGTTAACTTCAATTATAACCGCTTTATTTCCTTCAACAATTGTTGCAGAAAGTCCTTCCGCAGCAATACGCCCAGCTTTTTTAGCAGCTTTTGAAATTCCTTTTTCTCTTAACCAATTTACAGCTTGTTCAATATCTCCATTATTTTCTTCTAAGGCTTTTTTACAATCAAGCATTCCTGCTCCTGTAAGTTCTCTTAGTTCTTTTACTAAACTTGCACTTATCATAATATCCTCCTCGTCGTTAGTGTTTTATTTTAAAGCATCTACTAATTCAGCTTTTTTCATAGTAGAAAAGCCTTTAACATTCTTTTCTTTAGCCATTTCTCGTAATTCAGCAACAGTTAGTTTAGTTAAATCATTTTTAACTTCGGCTTTCTCAACTTTTTTAGTTGCTACTTTTTCAACTGGCTTAACTGGTTCTTTAACAGTTTCAACAGGTTTAACTTGTTCTACTGTTTCTTTTTCAACTTTTTTTGTTTGTGGTTGTTCTACGTTTCTTCTAGAATCGTGATGTCTTTCACGTCGGTCATTTTG
>JAQWBL010000005.1 GCA_028706395.1 Bacilli bacterium
TTTTTATTTTCATATCATCACCAACATCATTTTACAATTATAAATTGTTAGATATTGTCATCTCATGGATATAATAAACAGTATTTTTTTATTTTGTTCATCATTATATTCAACCATTACTTTAAATGTAATGTCAGGATCTGTATCAATTGGTAAATAACCAACTAAGGCGATTCCTTTAACTAAGTTATTGTTAACATCAACATTTCCAGTTACTAAATCAACTTTTTTATCAACAATTCCGACACTTGGAAAAATACTATCAGTTTCAGCATTATGAACAACTAAAACTCTCATATCTTTAATATCATGATCTGGTTGATCAATAATAACATTATATTGAAATTCCATATCAGTTAGTTTATTAACTGATATTTCAACATCAAATGGCATTGAACCACTACTTTTGTTAATTTCTTCTAAATCACTAACAAATTGGTGGTAAGCCAGTTCTTGACTAGAACGACAGGCAGTTAAAAATAAGACCAATACGATTAATAATCTTTTCATAATTCACTACTCCCTCATAAATTTTCTAATCTTTTTATAATTAGGACAATACTTTGAAACAACATCCCAAAACATTGCTGAGTGATTGGGGTAAATGAGATGCGCGAGTTCGTGAATAATAACATAATTAATAACCGAAAGATCATATTTAAGTAATTCACTATTCAAAGTAATTATCTCATTTGTAATATTACAGACTCCCCATCTTGTTTTCATTTTTCTTATTCTTAATTTAGGTAATTTAATATTTTCAGTAAATCTCTCATAATTATAAATTAATTGCTTATTAAAGATTTCTTTCATCTCACTTTGATACCATTTATCTAATTCTTTCATACTTGAGACATATATTTTATTACCGTCAATCTCAACATTATTAGACTGCTTGAAAATAATAATATCATATTTATTACCTAAATAATAAAAGTTGTCATTAATAAGACTCTGACGTTCTCTTTTTTTAATCGTTCTAATCAAAAAATCTTTATTTTTTTCAAGTAACTTTAAAACTTCTTTTTCAGTAGTAAATGGACCAGTTGTAACTAGAACAGTAAAATCAGGTTTTACTCGTAAATAAGTATTTTTGTTTTGCTTACGAACTATTAAAACTTTATATTTTTTGTCTAATAATCCTATTTCCATTTTATCTCACGATAACCATTTAATCTAGCATTTTTCACACATTCATTTACAACTTCATTAAGTTTTACTACCAATTCATCCATTCCATCAAAAGTCAGGTTATTCATTTTTTTAGTTGTTTTTAAAACAACACCATAGATTAATAAATTAAACACATCATCAGTATCAAGCTCTTCTTCAAGTTCATTAAACGATTCTAAATCTTGCTTAAATAACACCCATTTTTGATACTCAACGTTAGCATCCTCTGTTCGTTTATAGGTTTGACTAAAAATATAATTAAGCAACAATGAGGGAATAACTAAACAATATGCAAGTATCGAGTGATACCCCATAATTATATTAATCAATATTAATATAATAGCAATATATTTATAAATTATTAACGTTCGGTAACCTCTTTTTGGTTCAAAATACTTATAGCCTAAAGTTTCTTTTTGAATAATTCTTTGCCAAACATAATAATTTGTCAAAAATTCTGATGCACTATATTTACTCGTTGAATAACTCTCAATTTCACTAAGCTTAACAGATTGATTAAAACCAATTGAACCAAACAATATATCTAATATCATTTGTTCACTTTTAATTGGTTCATAATTATTGTCACGATTAATTTTAAATAGATAGTCACCATTTTCAACAGAAACGATTATTTTTTGCTTATATATTAATTTTATAATATAAGCGGTGAATACTTCCGGAATTAGTTTCCGATAAAATAGCATTGATAATTCAGCAGGTGTTATGGTAGGTAAATTATTTTTATTTATTATCTCGTTAGGTTTAGTCTTATATGGTTTTGTATTAGAAAAATATATTCTTAACAATAACAGTAAAAAAACTAAATACCAACATAATGTAATAATGTAATACGTTAATTTTATTGTTTCATTCACATTACTCACCTACTATTACAATTTTATCATATAACGGGTATATTTTAAAGTAAATAGTAACAAAAGCCCAAAAGAAAAGAGCGATTTATTCGCTCTGTTATTATACAAACATCATTACAATAATTAATACTACTAGAACTACTGCAAAAATCTTAACAAGATATTTCCAAATATGTTTTAACCATTCTTTATATGAAATTCCAAAATATGATAAACCAGCAATTAATAAAATACTAGTTGGTGCAACAAACATAGTTAAACCATACATAAATTGTAAAATCAAAGCGATTTTAGGGTAGATAATTGTATTGTTGTAAATAGACCCTACAACTGTACCTAAAACGTTAGAATATTGGATAAAATCATTATAGAAGAAACTACCAATAATTGATGTTAATGACATTGTAATCATATTAAACTTATCAGTTATTCCAAGTAAGAAGTTTGAAATAGTATTAAAAATATCAACACCTGATTGACCAAAATAGATTAGTGAGAATAAAATATTAGCCATTGTTACATAAAATGCAACCGGTAACATTTCTTTAGCACCATCAACAAAAGCATCAACAGTATCTTTTACTTTTAAACTATAAATCCAAGCAATAACTACACTAACAATCATTAAGAAAATTGTTAAATCATACATTGACCAATTTCCAAAGGCATTGATTGCCCCAATAAGATTAGCGACAATTGGATATCCATTTGTTTCTAAACCGATAATTGATTCATGCATATTTTTGAAGAAAGAAATATCAAATGAGAAAGCCCAATCAAACATTCCTAATGTTAATAAGATAAGTGCGAAACCACATACAATAATTAATGGCCAAGGATTACGATCCTTTTTAACATTTTTTGTGTAAAGAGGAATCTTCACTTCTTCTTTTTTGTCTTCTTCATCTTTTTCTTTTTTAGTACTGTTTAAAACAAACATTATAAATAAAACACTTATAATTACTAAAAAGATTAATCTTGTAACAATTTCATTATGAATACTAACGTTTAAAAAGTATCTTAATGAAGTATTAATTGAGTTACTATATGTAGCTCCTAATCCTCCTGTTAACATTGCTCCAACTGTTACTACTAGTGATGTTAATTTATTATATCCCAGTAATAATAAGATTGTTGCGAAAAATGGAACAAGTGTAAAGATTAAAAGATTAACTCCTAAAACTGATGATAATAAAATAAATATGATTGAAGTTAAAATTAAAAAGTTTTCTTTTTTAGTTTTAAATTTCTTTACTATTTTATCAACAATAATAGAATAAACTCCTGTTTTACCCATAACTCCATATAAACCACCAAGTGCTAGAAAAACCATTGCATAATGGATAAAGTTAGCAAATGTGTTTAGTGGTGTTCTGAATAAATCAATAAATCCTAATGGATTAGTAGCCGCTATTGCGAACCCTTCTTCTGAAAATTGACCTGTCGGAATAAGCCAAGTTAATAATACGCCAATTATAAAAGTTATTCCTAAAATTTTAGATAATTCATATTTCTTCATTGTATCTAAATACCTCCTATTATCATTATAGCACTAAAGTATACTAATTTAAAGTATTTTTATTCACTTTAAAATCAAAAAAAACTCTTATAAAAGAGTTTTATCTATATCCATACTCCAAAAGCAATTGCAGCCATACTTAATATAAGACCAAATACCCAAAACATTTTAACAATATCTTGTTCCGCCCATCCCAATTTTTCAAAATGATGATGAAGCGGTGCCATTAAAAATAATTTTCTTTTCATAAATCTAACTGATACCATTTGAGCGATTGAAACTAAAGTCTCAATTACAAATACTCCAGCTACAATAATAAGAGTAATTTCATGGGATGTAATAATCGCAATACTAGCGAGGGTTGCCCCTAAACTGAGTGAGCCCGTATCCCCCATAAAAATTTTAGCAGGATGAGTATTAAAAAATAAGAAACCAAATAATGAACCTACTAGTACAAAACAAAATATTGCAATTTCTTCATATCCCGTACCCCAACTAATTAAACCAAATGCTAGAAAAGCAATTGCCGATAAACCTCCGGCTAATCCATCTAGACCGTCAGTCAAATTAACAGCATTGCTACTCGCAACTAACATAAATAACAAGAAGATTCCATAAAACCAACCCATATCAATTTTAATATTTAAAGTATATATATAGACAACTGGATCATTTCCGGTTTTCATAAATACAAAGAAGAATACTAGAGCAATTATTAATTGACCTATTAATTTTTGTATTTCTGTTAATCCATCATTACTATTACGCTTGATAATCAAAAAATCGTCAATAAATCCAAGTATTGCATAACCTATAAAAACAAATAAAATTATAAAGATATTCTCACTGTATTCAATCTTATCAGTAAGTAAAAAGATAATGATTGTTAAGATAGTTGGAATAATAAATATTAGTCCTCCCATTGTTGGTGTACCTTCTTTTTTCTTATGAGAATTCTCTAAAAAAACACTTATTTTTTGTTTTACTTTTATCTTTTTAAGTAATGGTATTAATATCAATCCAAATATAATCGCTAATATAAATCCTATCATCATTGCTAAAACCGCTTTTGCCAAAATTAACACGAAATCATCTCCTAATTATTTTTAATACTTTCTCTTTGTCGTCAAAATGAATCTTGTCTTTACCAATGATCTGGTATGTTTCATGACCTTTCCCGAGTAATAATAGTATATCATTATTTTCCAACTTTTGTATACCCTTTTTTATTGCTTCTTCACGATCAATTTCAATCTCATAGTTATCTTTTGTAACACCTTTCACTATATCTTCAATAATCGACATTGGTTCTTCATTCCTTGGATTATCGCTAGTAAATATGACTTTTGAGGACAAATCGGTAGCAATTGCTCCCATCAAAGGACGCTTCTCTTTATCCCTATTACCACCACATCCAATAATTGTATATATATTGTTACTGTTCATTTCCTTGACAGCATTTATTATATTGGAAACAGCATCAGGAGTATGTGCATAGTCAATTATAATTTTATTATCCAAATAATTTACAATATCCATTCTCCCCATGGGAGCCTCTAAACTGCTAACAACCTCTTTAATTGTTTCCTTATCAAACTTTAATTCCGTTAGGATAATAATCACTACTAGCATATTGTAAATATTATATTTACCAAGCATCTTAATCTTATACTCAATATTTTCATTATGATTAACAACAAAATCATTAAAATTATTGGTTAATTTATAATCAATTATTTTATAATCACTATCACTAAATCCATATGTTATATTTTTGTTTTCTGGAAGTAAAAATTCTTTATAATATTGACTATCAATATTAATAATAGCCTTAGCATTTACTTTTAAATTTCGAAATAATTCTTGTTTAGCTAACGCATAATTATTCATTGTTTTATGATAATCCAAATGATCTTCTGTCAAATTAGTAAAGACAGCATAATCAAATTTTATGCCTTTAACACGATCAAATGATAATGCTTGACTACTAACCTCCATGACAATATACTCGCATCCCATTTCATGACTTTCTAAAAATAAACTATATAAATCTAAAAGATCTGGAGTCGTATTTGGCAAATCCCTAACCTTACCATCGACATAAAAACCAATGGTTCCAATATAACCACATTTTATACCAAGCCTATTTAAAGCTTGATAAAGTAAATAACAAGTTGTTGTTTTTCCATTAGTCCCTGTTACTCCAATAATTTTCAAATCATTAATTAAATAATCATATTCTCTTTTTAAATAACTTTCTAAAAAATTTCTGGTATTTGGAACAATAATTGTTTCAACATCATATGTGCCTTCTTCAACAATTACTGCTTTTGCACCATTATTAATAGCATCTAAAACATAATTATGACCATCATTATTTATTGTTTTTAAAGCAATAAATACATCTCCTTGCTTGACTTGTCTTGAATCACTTTTTAAATTCACTAAAAAACACCTCTCTATATAATTTATGTTCTTATATAAAGTTGGTGCTTTAATCTAGTCTTGAGTTTTTAAATATTCCATAACCACTTGGCGATCATTAAAAGGTATTTTTTCTTTTCCAACAATCATAAATTCTTCATGTCCTTTTCCAAGAATCAATAACGAATCATTGCCATTTAATAAAGAAATTCCTTTTATAATAGCTTCCTTCCGATCAAGAATAACCTCAAAATTATCTTTAGTTATTCCTTCTACCATATCCGCAACTATTTGATTTGGATCTTCCTCATGAGGATCGTCATTTGTGACAATTGCATATTTACATTCAGTAGTAACAATGTCTAACATAATTGGGCGTTTAGTTCGATCTCGTTCACCAGTGCATCCAAACACAGCATATAAATCACCATTAGTAACTTCATTAACCGTATTTATAATATTAGTTATAGCATCAGGAGTATGCGCATAATCAATAATAATGTTGTTAATTTTATAATGAATATTATCCATGCGTCCACTTGGTGCTTCAAGTGAAGGAATTACTTTTTTAATTATTTCACAATCGATTTTCATTTCATTTAATACAGCAATCATACTCATTAAATTATAAATATTATATTTTCCAATCAATTTAGTTCTAAGTGTTTGTTCTACTCCATTATGTCTATATTTAAAGAAAGTCATAGCATCTTTAGAACCATATTCGGTGATTTGATAATCACTTTTATTAAACCCATAAGTTTTATTGTTGTTGGTATCAAGCAAGAAATAATCACTATATGAATCATCAATATTTACAATTGCCACTCCACCTGGTTTTAAATTTATAAACAATTGTTGTTTAGCAAGTGCGTAGTTTTCCATCGTTTTGTGATAGTCTAAATGATCTTTTGTTAAATTACTAAAAATAGCATAATCAAATTTAATTCCCGCTACCCTTCTATAAGCAATTCCTTGACTACTTACTTCTAAAACGACATTTTTACAACCATGCTCATAAGCCGTAACAATCATATCATAAATGTCAATTATATCAGGTGTTGTATTGGGTAAATCTTTTATTTTTTCTTCAATATAAAAACCAACAGTCCCCATATAAGCACTTTTTAATCCACATAAATTTAATGCTTGATAAAGCAAATAACAAGTTGTTGTTTTTCCATTAGTTCCAGTTGAACCAATGATGTTCATTTTGTTTAAAATATGTCCATAATTATTAGCTAAATAATCTTCTAAATATAATCTTGTGTCAGGAACAATTAGGGTTTCAACTTCATAGGTTCCCTCTTCAGCAATTACTTTAATCGCTCCATTTTCAATTGCTTTTGAAATATAATCGTGGCCATCGCTTGATAATCCTCTTAACGCAATAAAGATATCTCCTGGCTTGACTTGTCTTGAATCTGATTTAATGTTTATCATGTGTCACTTCCTTATAATTTTATTTTACTATACTAAGATATTATTTACAAGTAATAAAAAAATAAACAGTTCCCTGTTTACTTTATAATTTTTAAAACATCTTCGACAACATCAATAACAATTGTTGTATTTGGTTTAATTGTTTCTTCTAGTAAACCATTGGCAATCATTGTTTCGACATGACGACTAACAAACCTTTTAATAGGACGAGCTCCAAAGGATTTATCAAAGGAATTATTAACAATATAGTCTTTAGCACCTTCTGTTAAAGAAATGTTTATATCAATATCTTTTAATCGTAATTCAATATCTTTTACAATTTTATCTAAAATAAAATAAATATTATCTTTTGATAAAGAGTTAAATATAATTATTTCATCAATCCGATTAATAAACTCTGGTCTAAAAGTTTTATTTAATTCTTGAGTAATTAATTTTTCAACATCTGAAACACCATCCAATATATATTCACTTCCTAAATTAGAAGTCATAATAATAACAGTGTTTTTAAAATCAACAGTTCGCCCTTGAGAATCAGTAATACGACCATCATCTAATATTTGTAATAAAATATTAAAGACATCGCGATGAGCCTTTTCAATTTCATCAAATAAGACAATACTATATGGGTTTCTTCTAACTGCTTCTGTCAATTGTCCACCCTCATCATAACCTACATATCCAGGAGGTGAACCTATTAAACGAGATACAGAGAAACTTTCCATGTATTCGCTCATATCAATTCTAATCATATGTTTTTCATCACTAAATAGTTCATAGGCCAAAGTTTTAGCTACTTCTGTTTTCCCAACACCTGTTGGTCCTAGAAAAATAAATGAACCAATCGGACGATTAGGATCTTTTATACCTGTTCTAGCTCTTAAAATAGCATTACTAACTAAATCAATAGCATCATCCTGTCCAATTACCCTTTTTTTCATATTAGAATTTAAATTAATTAAACGTTCTTTTTCACCACCTACTAACTTAGTAATAGGAATATTAGTCCATTTAGAAACAATCGCTGCAATTGAGTCTTCATCAACGGTATCACTTAAAATATGTGACTCATCTTGAACATATAGTTTTTTTAATTCAGATTCTAATTTAGGAATTGTTCCATGTCTTAATCTAGCTGCTGTCTCTAAATCATATCGACTCTCTGCTTGCTCTAAATCAAACTTAGAAGTTTCAAGTTCTTCCTTCTTTTTATTAATTTTTTCATTTATCGACTTTTCATTTTCCCAAGCAATTCTTAACTCTGATTCATCCTTTTTCAAAATAGCAATTTCGTCTTTTAATTCTAAAATTCTTTTTTTACTAATCTCATCACTTTCTTTTTTCAAAGCTTCCTTTTCGATTTCAAGTTGCATAATTTCACGAGTTAAATTGTCTAATTCAACAGGAACAGAATTCATTTGAACTTTAATAGTAGCACATGCTTCATCAATTAAATCAATGGCTTTATCGGGAAGAAAACGATCAGTTATATAGCGATTTGACAAAGTTGCTGCTGCAACAATGGCTTTATCAGATATATTTACTCCATGATATACTTCAAAACGTTCTTTTAAACCACGAAGAATAGTAATCGTATCTAAAACATTGGGTTCACTAATTAAAACTTTTTGAAATCTTCTTTCCAAAGCACCATCTTTTTCAATATATTTACGATATTCATTTAAAGTTGTTGCCCCAATACAATGAATTTCACCACGTGCTAGCATTGGTTTAAGCATATTACCAGCATCCATTGCTCCTTCAACTGCACCTGCTCCAACAATCATATGAATTTCATCAATGAACATAATAATTGAACCATCTGACTCTTTTACTTTTTTCAAAACAGCTTTTAAACGTTCCTCAAATTCACCACGATATTTAGCACCAGCAACCAATGCTCCCATATCAAGTTCCCAAATGGTTTTATTTTTTAAAGTGTCAGGAACATCACCTTTTACGATTCGGGCTGCCAAACCTTCTACAATGGCCGTTTTTCCAACACCAGGTTCGCCAATTAAAACTGGATTATTTTTTGTTTTGCGGGACAAAATCCGAGTAATACTACGAATCTCTTCGTCCCTACCAATAACTGGATCAACTTTTCCAGCCTTAACACTTAAAACGATATCACGTCCATATTTTTCTAAGACATTTTCTAAATTTTCTTCATATGGATTTGCATTATTCATATTATCCCTCCTTTTATATTATACTCACATCTCGTAATATATTATAACACAAAAATTAGCACTCGTCAACAACGAGTGCTAAAAGGTATAAAATTTTATTTTGTTTTGGTTTTAATATTTTTGCAATCAATTATACTACCATGTTCCGTTTTAACATTACTATAATCGATTCCTAATTTATTTAATTCAAAAGATACAACATCTTCAACAGTAATTGATTCCTTATTACTAAGGCCAAGTTCAAGTTGATATTTTTTATATATCCAGCTTTGTAAAATAGCATTAATATTTATTCGACAATCTTCTAATTCCTTAATTAATTGTTTTTCAACTTGTCGTTTTTGATTATAATCTAATAAAAAATAATCTTCTAAAATAAGTTTATATGTCAGTAAATAAGTATTCATTTCAGTCATATCCGGTTTAAAAATGGTTGATACATTATTATAATAATGATTAACACGATCAACTAAAATATCATAAGATAGAGAATTATAGATATACATTAACTTCCTTACATCTGTGTTAAGACAATTATTCGAAATGAAAATATGTTCAATTTTTTTAGACGGGATTTGCGATTTAACATATTTTTCATCATCATGAAAACTTTTGTTATAAGGAAGACCGTGTTCAATACAATAGCTCTGAGTATTTTTACTATCACTACTATATAATTCATCAACATTACAGATAAAACTAATACCATTTAATATAAATGATTCGAAGGCAGTTCCACCTTTATTAATTAGTCTCGCATCAACAACTGATATGTAGTTTTCTAAATTTCCACCTTCAAAATTAGCAGTATTATTAATTCCTCTTTTTTCCATTTCAGCTTTGCATAAAATGCCATTATTTAAAACACTTGCAATTTTGAAAAAATCAAAACCAATACTATGAAAACATTTAAAATTACCCATTTCTGGTTTGGCCACACTAGTACTGTTCTCTTTCATTTTTAATTTATAAAGATCATTTATCTCTTTTGATAAACCAATTAATTTTTTTGACATATCTGTTCTTAAATATCTTTCATCTAAAAAACAATCATTATAACTATAAAAACGGTGACGATCTAAAGCATCCGCATCCTTTAAAATATTATATAATTTATAATATCTTTCTTTTTCTTTGACTTCATAATCTTCAATAAAACAATCGCGACGACTATCATTAACAGAATGTCCATCAATGATTGCTTTTAAAATATTCAAATTCTCGTGATTTTTATATATCGGATTATTAATAACGCTTTCTATTCTATTCGCACTACATAATCCATGAAGTGTATCTTCACAATCATTAATACGACCGACATCATGATATAGGGCTGCATCGGTTATAATTTGAAGATCAACAGGATCTAAATTTTCATCTTTTGCAATAATGTAGGCAAACAAAAAAACTTTTTCTGAATGATATAAACCATGAATCTTACTGTTATATAAAGACCCAGTCTTTACCGAAGACAAGGTCTTATTTATTTTTTCTATATCTTCTATAGTTAAATCAATATATTTGTTAACTATATTATAATCTGACTTGACGATTTCTTGAATTATAGTTGACATTTACTTTGGCACTCCTATTCTTTAATAATTCGATTGGATTAACAACATGGGTTTCATTTATTTCATCATAAGTTTTCATGAAATATTTAAATTCCCCAGGTTTTTCCCAAGTTGGTTCACAATAGTACCATTTACCATCGATTTTTACACTGGTAAGTGCGTGATTATAAGATGCAAAATATTTATTTTTTTTATCAGTTGCATAAACACTTGCAGTCTCAACATCCAACATACGAAGCATGAAATTCATTAAATTAACATATCCTTCGCAGTTAGCACGTTTTAGGACACCAGCATTATAACTACTATGAATTATTGAAAACTTATTTCTAAGCGCTGGTGACATACCATTTTGTTCATGTTTTTCTTTTAAATACAATCTATCTCTTTCAATAATACCATCATTATCAAAAGAAGTATTCATTGTAACATATTTATAGACTTGTTTCACTTTACTAAAGTTACTTAATCGATTAAGCTTTTTAAGTCTAATTAAAGTCGAACACTTTTGATATAATTGATCAACCTTAATCGGATCTAATAATGCAAAATCAGCGAAACCCGTTTTTTCAGCAAACTTCAAATTAGTATACTTTAATTTATATAAATTTGATAATACCGTTGAATTCTTAATAGAACCTTTAACAATATTATTATACATATTAATATCTAAAATATTGACCTTAGTTCTAAAAGTATTAACAATGTACTTTTCTAAATCAAATGAGTTTTTAGCATTAGTCCCGTAAATAATAATTTCGTCTAAGTTTTTTAATTCATCCAATCCTGTAATATTAGTCAAATTAGGATTGTTAACAAGAACTAGCTTAGTTAAGTTTTTTAATTTAGAAACATCAATTTTATTAATATTGATATCATTAATAATTGATAATTCTTCTAAATTTTGAAGTTTTTCTATCTTAGTAAAATTCTTGATATGGTTTAATAATGGACTCATTTCCAAATCCATATAGGATGCAAAATCACTAGAATTCGCACTTTTTATTACAATCTTTTTTAAATTAGGGAGTTTATCAATATCGTTTAAATTATCAGCATTAGTTATTTCTAATTCTTCTACTTTATCTAATTCTTCATGCAAAAAGAATGTTAAATCTTTAATATTTTCATTGAAAATACGTTTATTTAACTTTTCTCTTATTGCTAAAGCAATAGAATAATTAATATTCATAATATCCCTCCTTTATTTAATAGTGTCTGAAAACATCTCAATTAATTGATCTAAACGATCAACCACAAGAAATCCTTTGCCATTTCTCTTAGTTGAAAAACGAACAGCAATTCCATGCTCTGATTCCCACTCTCTTAAGTTACCAGCATAATCATCAACTAAAATTGAACCTTCAGTATGAACCATTTTAGTCTTCGATATAACTTTCGGAACTGGGATAACGGTTATATCCTTAAAATACTTTCTAATAAAATTAACTTTCTCAACTGCCTCATCTAATGAATTAATATGCGTTAATATCGCCACATTAAACAATTTAGTATCAATAATTTTTTGAATACAACTTAAACTATCGTTTATTTCAGGAGTTGTAGACAACAAATAATTCCAATCCAATTCTGAAAAGAACTTTTGAACAGAAGGTCTATCTTCCAAATCTATTTTTTGTTCTTCCATTAATTTACTTGTAATTGTAATAGTATCTAAAATAACTCCATCAAAGTCAATATATAAATTGATCACCAGACCACCTCTTGCATAATATTATAACATGGTTTTTAAAAATTACAAATAAAAAAAATAATCATTGTTTTGATTATTTTAATGCATCAATTAATTCAGCTTTTTTCATTGTAGAATAACCACTAATTGATTTAGCTTTAGCCATTTCACGTAGTTCAGCAACTGTTAATTTAGATAAGTCTTCATCAACAACTTTTTCTGCTTTCTTAGGTTCTTCTTTTTTAACTTCTTCCTTTTTAGTTTCAACTTTTTTAGTTTCAACTTTAGGTTCCGCTGTTACAACTCCATTAAGGGCATCATTTGCTACCTTAACTAAATTTGCAAAATGATCTTTATTACTAATTGCAATTTCAGAAAGCATTTTACGGTTAACTGTAACTCCTGCTTTGCTTAGTCCGTTAATGAATCTTGAATAACTAATGTTGTTTTCACGACATGCAGCATTTATTCTGATAATCCATAACTTTCTAAATTCTCTTTTCTTTTGTTTTCTATCACGATATGCATAACTTAATGAATGCATAACTTGTTCTTTAGCAGTACGATATAAGCGATGTTTACTTCCGAAATATCCTTTAGCTAATTTTAATACTTTTTTACGACGAGCACGATGAATCGTACCACCTTTAACTCTTGGCATAATTTTCCTCCTTTAATACTATTTAATTAAATCCTTAACTCTTTTGAAATCTGCTTTGCTTAATAATGATCCTGATCTAACTTCACGATTATAAGCTGCATTCTTTTTACCAGTTTTATGTCTTCCACCGGCTTTACCTATTTTAACTGTTCCACCTGGTCTTACTTTGGCTACTTTTGAAAGACCCTTATGTGTTTTCATCTTTGGCATAATTTTCCTCCTATTATTGTTTTTTTGGCATTAACATCAACGATATGAAACGACCGTCGAGAGTTGGTTGCTGTTCAAGTTCACTAACTTCTGATAAGGCTTCAACAAATTTATTTAAAACTTCTCTACCTAATTCAGGATGAGCCATTTCTCGTCCTTTAAAACGAATTGAAGCTTTAACTTTGTGACCCTTTTCCAAATATTTACTAGCATTACGCACTCTAGTATCAAAGTCATGTTTATCAATCGTAACTGATAAGCGATATTCCTTTAATTCTAAATTAGTTTCCCTTTGTTTTTTAAGATTTTCTTTGTTTTTCTTTTTAGTTTCGTATTTAAACTTACTATAGTCCATAATCTTACACACTGGTGGCGTAGCATTTGGACTAATTAAAACAAGATCAAATCCTGCATAACTTGCTAAAGTTATAGCATCCTTGATTGGTTTAATTCCCAATTGTTCTCCATTTGGACCAATAACCATTACTTCTCTTGCGCGTATTTGCTCATTAATAAACAAATCTTTTTCTTTACTCGCGATATTTGACACCTCCATAAAAAAATGGATAACACATTTATCCACTTAAACACAAAAATATTTTTAATATTCATGGCTTGTTACCCAAAACGATTAGTAATCGGGTGAGAAGTGGATCCTTCTGCTTTCCTTTTTCAATTTCTATTTGATTATACATTTAAATTATATGCATGTCAACACTTTTGTTTCATATTTTAACAATTTAGTGTTTAATTAATTTTTCACATAATTATTGATAATAATCCTTGGCAATATAATATAGTAAAAAAACAAAGGTTATTGACACATCTTTTTAAGAAAGACATATAAATATAGTGAACAATAAAGGAGAGTGTTTAGCTTGAAACGAGATCGTAATTTTGGGATGGCACCATATCCAATATATCAAAGTGGACCAGGTATGATGCCAATGGCACCTGGTATGATGCAACAAGCACCAGGAATGATGCAACAAGCACCAGGTATGATGCAACAAGCACCAGGTATGATGCAACAAGGACCAGGGATGACACCTAATTATAACCAACCGGGATCTGGGTGCGGAAATCAAATAAATTCTATTCAACAAGAAATAAACAATATTAATCGTCGCTTAGATAACATTGAACGCCGTTTAGGTGCTGGAACAGGAACAGGAACACAACCACCAACACAATTTAATAATACTAATGATTTTACTGATAGTAATTATCAAATGATTTAAGAAACAATATGTTTCTTTTTTTATATAATTTATAATACAAATAAAAAGGCATTGTTTTTCAATGCCTTTTAGTTAGAAGCGACCGCCGCCTCCGCCTCCGCCACCAAATCCTCCGCCACCAGAGAAGCCGCCACCAAAGCCACCTCCTGATGATGATCTTGATTCACTAATAGCCTTTGTTGATAATGCTGATGATATAGCACTATTAACACCTTGACTAATTGAATAATTTAAACCATTCATAGCCCTTATATAACCAATATCAAACATGTAATCTCCTACTGTATAAGAGTTTTTCGGTAATTCATTAAATTTAACTTCCATATTTTTAGCAAGCTTTTTCGCACTTCCAAAAACTACCGCATAAACTAAATATTTTTCCCATAAATGAATTTGTGGAAGATCACGACTTTCAAATTTACCAAAGTCTTTGATAAAGCGTCCCAATCCCATCCATTTTAAATATTGTTCTTGCCCGTCTTTTGTTCTTTTTTGAGAAGAGGCAAAATATATAATAGAAATTATTGATACCAGAATTACTAAAGCACTAATTAAAGGTATTGCTACATAGCCAAGTGTAAAGATCGTAAATATTAGTGTAAGAACTCCAAAAGCAATTCCTTTTGCTTTCGCACTATCCTTTTCTTCAAAAAAGTTCATGCTAGTCGCTTCAGTAATAGCTTCATCTTTCCATATATTATAATTATCTAAAAATGATTCATATTCCTTTTTAGCATATTTATTTATTTCTCTAATCGTTACTTTTCCGTCAACTCCAATTACACTAAATAATATATCGATAACTTTTTTTTCTGCTTCTGTTAAAGCATCATTTATATTATCCGGATTATAAATTAATTCATATTCATTCTTTTTAAGTTTAGAATATGTTATATGTTTTCTATTTAATAAATCTAAAATGGTTGCTGAAAATTCTTTTGTTCCAATTCTTTTATTTATTAAATAGCCTACATTTGATGGCCCATATTTCGCTGGAAAATCCCTAAAATAATTAGTTTTAAATGTCCCTTCATATTCTTTATCATGTTTATGATAAAAATTATAAATAACATACCCAAAACCAATTAACCACATAACTCTAACTACATCTAAAACAATACCTATTGTTTTTTTTCTTTTTTCTTCTAAAATGGCTTCTTCTCTAACTTTATTAGCCTCGTCAGCCCTTTTTCCTTCAACTGCTAAGATACTTTCTAAAGCATCAATATTTGTTGTCTTTGAAGATTTACTAATTACATCTTTATCAAAAGAAAAACGAATATCGATTGGTGTATTTCCACCTAAATCGCTAATTTTATAACTAATTTGATTTTTAGATATAATATCCGTTTCACCATTATATGGCCCGTGACCCCATACTCTTAAATCAGTTTCATTATTTGGAATATTAACAATCATTTCTAAATTATCAATATATTCAGATTGAGCATCTGAAAAAAGATTCCAATAGATCTCGGCAATATCATTATGAACAATTCCTAAATTTTTAACAATATATTCAATGTAAA
This sequence comes from Bacilli bacterium, assembly GCA_028706395.1. Lineage (GTDB taxonomy): Bacteria > Bacillota_I > Bacilli_A > RF39 > UBA660 > DUPI01. The sequence goes on from JAQWBL010000005.1 coordinate 16,538, forward strand.
AACCTTTCTTATTATAATTACTAGAGTTAAATATTTGCATAATTAATCCATTATAAGTTTCATCAGTAATATAATAACCAAAATCTCCTTTTACGGCATAAGGATTTAGAGTAAAGGTATCTCCTTCTTTATATATGTAATCAAAATCAACATCATTATCAACACTAATAGCTTTAATTGTTACTAATTCAATGCTACTACCATTATATATGTCACTACCTTTAAAAGACTCTAAACTTCCATCAAACCGCATGGCATTAGGATTACGATAATCAATAATTCTTTCATAACCATTATATTCGCCTTCTAAAACAAACAATTCTTTAACATGTAAATCACCATTGCTTAAAACATTAGCTTCTATATAGTAATTACTTATTCCATCATTACTTGCGAAAACACTAAACGGCAACAATATTGTTATAAAAAGTATAATTTTAAGCGCTTTTTTCATCATAAAATTCTCCTTTGTAAAAAAAGACTTACTATTGTAAGTCTAAAATTTAACTGTTGGTACTTCTCTATCTGCCGCATCGGCTTCGAAGAACTCTGCTGGTTTAAAATTAAACATTCCTGCTACAATATTTGATGGGAACATTTCTAATTTATTTTTGTATCCTAAAACTGCATCATTGTAAAATTGTCTTGCATAAGAAATTTTATCTTCAGTTTCTTTCAACTCAGCTTGTAATTGCATAAAATTAGTATTTGCTTTCAAATCTGGATAAGCTTCACTAAGTGCAAATAGTCGTCCTAATGCTTGAGTTATTTCTCCATTAGCTACCATTTCATCATGAGGTGTTGTTGCCCTTACGGCTTTATTACGAGCACTTATAACTGCATCAAGTGTTTCCTTTTCATGACCTGCATATCCTTTTACTGTTTCAACAAGATTAGGAATCAAATCAGCACGTCTCTTAAGAGAAACCTCAATTTGTGACCATTGATCCTGAACCATATTTCTTAATTTTACCAAAATGTTGTATGTACTCATAATAAATAATAAAATAAGTACTACTATAACGCCTATAATTAACCAAATCATCCAACCTTCCATAATAATCCTCCTATCATTATATTTACATTATATAACATTTTTATTTAAAAAGAAATATTATTGTATATTTTTTATTAAAATTTACATATTATTAGTAAGAGGTTGATTTATGGAAATAGATATAAGAAAAAGCATTATCGAAAATTTTAAAGGTGCCAGTAGTGATGAAATAAAACAATCAATTGTTTCTTCAACTGAATCCAATGAGGAAATTACTTTACCAGGGTTAGGAGTCTTTTTTGAAATACTATGGAAAAATAGTGATGAGAATAGCAAAGAATATATTTTAAATACCTTAAAAGAAAATATTAATTAATTATCATCGATAATTCTTCCTAAAAACTTAAAAGTTTCTTTTATTCCTAATTTAGTATATTTGCCTATGTTATAAGATAATTGATATCCCAATTGGGATATTTTATTTTGATAATTTTTAACAGGGCTTTCTAAATAATTTTCAATATCAATATTTTTACCATCATGAACATCTTTTTCAAATTGTTTAATCTTATCTTCCGTTAAAGCCACTTTTTTATGTTGTTCATAATCATAATAACCTGTTGACTGCGAAACATAAAGGGCTAGAAAAAGAATTAATAAAACAATAAAAGTTGTATTAAATATCTTCGTATATAATTTTGTTTTATCTTCTGGTTTCATTAATTATCACCTACTACTTCTTTAAATATAGTAGCCAATGCTTCAGTAGTATTTAATACTTCATCTATCGTATTATTTTTACCACCAAGTTCTAACAAAATCATTTTTGAACTTAAATCTTGATTATATATTCCATCAACTCCACTTCCTTTTTTAGTTAATACACCGCGACTTAAATTAGGGTATTTAACTTTAATAAGATTATTTATTTTATTTACTAATTTTAAATTTTCTTCATATTTAGGATGCTCTAAACCAACAACAAACAAAATGTTAGCATATTTTTTATTATTAATAGTAACAGTTGATGCTGTTTTAGTAAGATCATCACGATGAATATCAACTATAAGTTCTAAATTTTTGTATTTATTTAAAGCATCAATTATATAAAAGCGACTTGCTTTATAACTATCCTGATGTTGCCAATTATTTATTTTCATAAATTCGATTATATTAGCATCTTCAGCAATTGATGGAATACTTAATTTATTAAGTTTTTCCTTTAACAAATATGACGCCATCATTACATTGGGTGTAATATTATAAACTTCTAAATGCTTGGTACTATAATTTTCTAACTGATGAGAATTATAAATATAAATTTTAGGATCAGTTACATTATTTGAATATGGATTATTAATGTGCTTACTTATTTTTTCTAGTTCAGCAAGTGATTCACTATTATCACTATTATTAATTGTTTTTTCATCATCTTTACTATTAAACGTAATGGTTTTATCAATTACTGATAATGGATCATTTATGTCAAAATTACTTATTATTTTAGTAACAACGCTAACTAGGTTTTTAGAGTTTTTTTCATACTGTAAATGATAATTAGAATTATTTAAAAGAGCCCTAATAAATTCTTCATTACTAGTTACTAGGCTAACATTATTAAAATAATTCATAATTATTTGATATGACAAATATATTATCAATAGATAAATAAGATATTTAACTCTTCCCTTTTTGCGCTTTTTAGTTTGAAATCTTTTTTTCATCCAATCACCCACTTTAATTTATTCATATTATAAGTTATTATGAATAAATATTATGTCGAATCAAAAAGAATCTATCAATTAAATATTATTAATGTTTTTGTGAAGAGCTCGGTTAATACCATTCCCAATAATATCTCCTAATTGATTCATCAAAAAATCAACTTCTTTAGGGGTAACCATTAAGTTGTACCCAATTGGAGTTAACACTTCAAAAATAAGTTGTTTTAATTCATTATCATCAAGACTTCCAACCATTCCTAGTAATTGTTCCTTATCTTGTTTTTTAATCGAATACTGATGTTTTAAATAATTAATACTTGTGACCGGTATTAATTTATTAAAGGGATTATTAATATTTTGCTTGGAATAAGAAAAATGCTTATGCATGTAATTAAAAGTATCACTAACAATCGTTACCGCATCAACAACAGTCGGAACTCCAATCGCAATAACTGGAATACCGATTTCTTGTTTATTAATAGCTTTACGATTATTACCAATTCCACTTCCAGGATTTATTCCAGAATCAGTCATTTGAATCGTTTTGTTTAGTCTCTCAACGGATTGACTGGCTAAAGAATCAACAACTATTAATAACTCAGGTTTCAAACTTTCAGTAACACTTTTGATTAAATCGCTTGTTTCAAAACCAGTTGTCCCCATAACGCCAGGTTTTAATGCACATACCCTTTTAAATCCAGATCCCAAACTATTTAAAAGATATAAGTGATTAGTAACAACAATATTATTAATTACTAATGGCCCTAAAGAATCGGGTGTTGATTTTTCATTACCAAGACCGACAATAAGGACCAAATCATCTTCTTTTATTTTTAAAAATGATAGCATTTCCTTTAATTTCTCACTAAACACTTCTTTTACTTTTTCTTTATTATCGTAATCTGTTACATCATCAAATTCAATCGTTATATAACTACCCTCAGGTTTTCCTATTTTAGTTGAACCAAGGCTGTCTAAGTAAACAGTAGTTATGGTTAAATTTTTAGTCTCTTCAACATGTGATTTAATTCCGGTTTCTGACTTTGTATTAGCAATCGCTTCAATGGCCAAATCTGTTCTAATATTATACTTTTCTAAATCTATTTCATGACTCATATTATCACCCTACAGTTATTTTGGCAAAAATATTTGTTTTTATTGCTTTTTTAACTTTTTTTTGTTAAAATTAGTTTACTATGACTTGGGAGGTGAAAGAATGCCAAATTTAAAAAATGCTATTAAAAAAGTAAACGTGATCGCAAATAAGAAAAAAAGTAATAACGAATATAAATCAAGTATGCGTACAGCTATTAAAAATGTTGAAAAGGCAGTAACAGAAAACAATAGTGAAAAAGCAAAAGATTCTTTAAATGTTGCTATCAAGAGAATTGATAAAGCAGCTAAAAAAGGTGTTATCCACTCTAATAAAGCAGCACGCGATAAATCAAAATTAACAAAAAAAGTAAATGTAATGGAGTAATTTACTCTTTTTTTTCATAGAAAGGTGATCATGTGAAAAAATTTCTTAGTATAACAATTTTGTTAATCCTTTTAGCAGTCACCATTATTTATCAAAAAGAAATTTCCAATTATGTTATTGTTAATTTTATTTACAAACGAGACATTGTTGTTGAAGATTCCAATCAATATAAACTTAGCTACAATTTTCAATACTTAAGTAAAACCGATAATTTTGCACCCAAAAATGAAAAAGAACTAATTAATGTTATTTATACTATTTTAAATAACGGTTGGGATACATTTACTTTCTATTGTGATATAAAATATAAAGATTGTATAGATGATGTTGATGCCTTATCAAGAAATTCAGCCTTACTATCAACATTAAATAACTTTGTTCATCCATTTAACAGTTATAATGTTTTATATATGAATTATAATGATTTGGGTAGAGTAACTATTAATATCGACAAAACATATCATGATAATGAAATAGAAATTTTAGAAAGTAGAGTCGATGAGATATATAATAATTTAATTAAAGACGACATGAATACACGAGATAAAATACTTGCCATTCATGATTATATTATTAATGAAACAACTTATGATACTGAAAGAGCTGCGGCTATTACTTCAAACGATTATAGCTATAACCCTCTTTATCAATCACATAAAGCCCTTGGTCCTCTAATTCAAAAAATGGGAATATGTGGCGGATATAGTGATTCAATGGCCTTGTTTTTAATTAAAATGGGAATTCCAAATTACAAAATATCTAATGCTGATCATATTTGGAATTATGTTTACTTAGATAACTCATGGTATCATCTTGATCTAACTTGGGATGACCCCGTTGCTAGTAATAAAAAAGACATTCTTATCCATGATTATTTTTTAATTACCACAGATAAATTATTTTCAATAAAAAACAATCATCAATTCAAAGAAAATATATTTATGGAGGCTGCACTTAATAAAAACATCTAAAAAAGCATTAAGATTTATATCTTAGTGCTTTTCTTATTTTTAATTATTAATTATTGGCAACTTAATATCAACTGTTGTCCCATTATTTATTTTAGAATCATATTTAATAGTCCCTTTATGTCCTTTAACAATTTCTTTTGTAAGCGCAATTCCGAGTCCTGTACCATTTGGTTTTGTCGTACAAAAAGGTTCGCCTAATTTTTCAAGTTGTTCTTTAGTAAACCCCACTCCATTATCTTTAATATATACATGAACAAATTTATTAGTAATTTTAGTATAAACTGATAACTTTCCCTCTTCCTTTGATTCCATTGCTTCAATCGCATTTTTAATAATATTTATAAATACTTGAATCAATCTATTATAATCACCATGAATATAAATACTATCATCACTAACCTCAAAATCATATTGTATATCTTTAGATTTTAAAATCGGTATAAAATTATCGAAAACATCTTCTAAAACCATGTTAATATCAACTACATCATGTTCAATTTTTATTTTTGTCATACATAAGAAATCTTGGAGCAAAATCAAAGTTCTTTCGATTTCTTCTTTTAAAATGGGTACATATTTTTGACTATGCTTAATATTATTAACATCAAACATATCTAAATAACCTTTACAAACCGCAATTGGATTTTTAATCTCATGAGTAATTCGAAACAACGTTGATCTAAACTGCTTTTCTTGTTCAATTTCTTTTAAAGTCATATGATAATTGACCACATCTTCAGCTTTTTCACAAGTCCCAACAATAACTAAAGTCATAAATATTGATTTAAGCATAATTATTAGCATTATCATATATTCATTATTATAAACTAATAAAAATAAGACTATATAAATAATTAATTTGAAGAAAATAATCAATGAAATATAAAGACTTTTTCTTTTATAAAAAAATTGATATATCATATAGTAACCAAGGTATTCAGCGATAAGCAAAAATACATCTATATCAAAATTGTAAGTGTAATAAATAATCAGCATTACCGACAGCAAACCAACGCTAACATTTCGTTTCTTTATATATGCAATAATAAGAGGAATGTTTATTATAAGAAATAATTTTTCGGAAGCATCTGTTATTCCAAATCTAGTAACCAGGTATAACGAAGTAACTAAACAAAAATCAAAGATTAAATCTTTTTCAGGTTTTCCAATATTTTTATTGCGCATCATATAAAAAACCCATAAAATAAGTGGAAATAAAAGAAGAACCAAGTTTAAAATTATACCATCAAATAAATTCATTTTCTCACCTCAAAAAAAGTATATCGCAAATGTTTGTCGTAAATTGTCGAAAAAAGAAAAAAAGTGACAAAATACATCACTTTAAATCTTCTATTTGTTTTTTTAACTGCTTTGCTTCTTCACCAAGTATTATTTTAAGTTGATTGTCAATTTCAACTATTCCTTTAGCACCCATTTTCTGAATAGCTTCCTTATTAACAACATTCACATCTTTTACATCTACAATAAACCTTGATTTATTGAATTCGTAATTTAAGATGTTTTCTTTCCCACCAAGGTAAACAATAAGCTTATTCGCCCTGATTTTAAAATCCTTTTTCTTTGAATTAGTTATCGCAAGAGCGATGACAATCAAAATTATAATAATAATTAAATATTGAGTATATTCCATAATATATATCACCAATATAATTATACTATAATTTTTATAAATTACCAACTTTTTTAGCAAATAATACAAAGTAATTATACATATCCATTCTCTCATAATTGAATAATAATTATTTTTAGTGTAATATATTAATAGGTGATAACTTTGAAAAATGTATCTAAATATAAAGTCGATAAATTTATTCTAATTCCTATGTTTTTATTTGTTATTATTAGTATATTAACAATTCATAGTGCCCAAGAATTATTACCTTCATACTTAAATAATCTTTATATAAAACAATTAGTATGGTACATTTTAGGATTTGCCATTGCCTATTTTATAATGTTTATTGGAAATAGCTATATTTATAGAAATATTGGGATACTATATATCATTGGTGTCCTTACCCTAATAGCCCTACTACTTTTCGCAGAACCCATCAACGATGCGAGGTGCTGGTTCACAATACCTGGGGTTGGAACAATCCAACCCAGTGAATTTATGAAAATAATATTAATTATTACACTCGCTAAAATGATTAATAAATTTAATGAAGATTATTCTAACCCAACCGTTAAAGAAGAATTTATATTTCTTTTAAAAATAATTGGTGTGGTTTTTATTCCAAGTATATTGACATTTTTACAACCAGATACCGGAGTTGTCTTAATATATCTCATTATAACCGTTGTTATGCTTTTTGTATCAGGTATTAGATATCGATGGTTCGCTATTTTATTTGGGTCATTAGGTACCTTAGTTGCTATTGTTTTAGTTATTTATTTTATTAATACTGATTTATTTATAAATTTATTTGGCACTAATTTCTTTTTAAGAGTCGACCGACTACTTGACTGGTCGAGCAAAACTGGCTATCAATTAGAAAATGGTTTAAGTGCAATAGGTGCTGGTGGTTTATTTGGAAATGGACTTGGTAATACCCCTATTTATTTCCCAGAACCTCAAACCGATTTTATCTTTGCTGTTTTTGCTAATAATTTTGGTTTTATCGGATCTCTTTTCTTAATTGGTTTAATTATCTTTTTCGATGTATACTTAATATCAGTTGCGATTAATACAAACAAAAATACTAATAAATATGTCATTGCTGGAATTGTTGGAATGCTTTTATACCAACAAGTTCAAAACATAGGTATGACCTTTGGTCTGCTACCTATTACTGGTATTACTTTACCATTTATTAGTTATGGTGGTTCAAGCTTACTAAGCTATATGTTAATGGCCGGTATTATTTTTAATATTTCCAATGAATCATTTCGCTACACTAATTAACTTGACAAATAAAAATGTTTTTGATATTATAAACAACACTTGGAGGTGAATTGTTAATGAGTAGCACTATTTCAAAAAATATTTTCATAATTGCATCATATGAATCATATCAATTTTTAGCAGATAATTTAGACAAAATTCTTTATAGTTACGATTTAGAAAACAGTAATGTAATATTACCTTTTCAATTCAAAACACGTGATTTTATAAGTTTAAATATTGAAAACAATTCACAAAACTTTTTAATTGAAAGTGATGAATATATTAAAACTTTTGATAATTATAATTTATTTACTAATCAACAAATACTAGATTTAAGAATTCTTGAATCAAAAAAAAGATCATATCAATATTGGCTTAATAACAAATTAGCATACAGCAAGTTTCAAATACCTCAATCTGATACATGCATTGTTATTAAAGATGAAGATGTTAATATTAGTATTCAAAAAGAACTAAAAGTCGAAATGAATATTGCCAAACAATTAAATAAACAAATTATTAATATCGATAAAGATCAGTTCTTATCGCTAAATGAAAAGATAAAGATTTTAAAGCAAAAATGGAATAATTAAAAGATATTTTCAAAATAGAAAATATCTTTTTTATCTAAAACCAGGAATAACTAAACGTGAAGCAGCTGTAGTATAATTACCAACCGTTTGGTTATATGAAAAGACTCCTGATAAAGGGCCATTCCCATAAGCTCCTCCTCGAAGAAACCAACTAGAAGTTGTATCTATAAAAATCTTTTGATTACCATACCATCCATTAGTTTCTAAAGTAGCATCACCGAGTTTTCCACTAGTATCCTCAGTAGAAGCATATTTATTAATATATTTATTCATAGAGTTGCTATCAATCGTTGATTGTTCAAAACCAGATGTTGCGACACTTATCGTAGTATTATCAGGGTTGTAGTGAGCACCCATGACATACTCATCAGCTCCACCACTCATATCATATATTCCATACACATTTCCGGTTGTACTTTGAGAAGAATTAGTTATATAATTCCCATCACCAGTCATATATAAACTGTTGTCATTTATGGTTAAATTATTATTAATTCCATATTTACTGTGACTTAAGTAAGCAACTGCACCCCACTCAGTATTTTTTAACATACGAGCATCGGTTGTAAGCGCTAAACCATATTTTGTTTCATTATTAAATTTTTGAAGAATTGAAAAAGCAGAACTTACTGTTTGACCAAGTAATGATTTACTATTTGGTTTTATCGATGGTGTTTCCATACTACCAGTCGTTTCAAACTTACCAACCCAAATACCTTCTAATTCTCGATTATCATATGTAAACGCCGGATGAGTTAAATAAGTGCCATTAGTATTTCCACTTGATTTACCAGTGGCAGTTGATTCAAAGATTACCTCGATTTCTTGATTACTAGTAACCGTTCCTAATGTATTAAAAAGTTTATACTTATATCTAGGTATCCACACTAGATGGGCTAAAATATCTTCATCTCTTATTTCCGTTCCAGCAGGTGCATTCATATAATCAATTCTTGATGTTTCATTTACTAAAACAACATTCGCCCATTCCTTATTATTATAATCATACCAGTTATCATAAACATCAGCCTTCGCCCAAGATGTTGGTCCATACCACCTAACAGGTATCATTCCTGTTTCTAAAACAGGGATTGGAGCACCAGTATTATCTGAATATAAAGGTTTATCTGTTACTTTAATGGTTCTTACTTTAACCGTCTTATTACCACTTCCATCAGTTGAAATATAAGTTATTGAATAAGTTCCAGGGATTTTACTTAAATTCCCAGAAACAACTAATGTTGGGGTTTTTAAACTATTATCAGTAGTTATTACTCCCGTTAAGGCATTAAACTTTTCAACATCATTTACTCCAATTTCAATATTGCCAGGGATTGTTAATATTGGCGGGATTGTATCTTTTACTGTAACTGTTCTAATTGCACTTGAAGCATTACCTTGATAAGTAGCCGTATAAGTTATTTTATACTGAATTAATGATGAAGTATCAACTTCTGTTACTGGTTCGTTATTAGATTTAATCAAAACATCAACAGTATCAATTAAAGCACCAGTTGGATCTTTAGCAATAACACCTAAATCATTATATACACTATTTAATTCAACGGTTTCATGAACTAATCCATTTAATATAATAACAGGTTTGGTGCTATCAATTTCTCCATCGACACCACCGCTTCCCTCTATTACATCATATTCATAATTATTATTTTTCTTTGTTATAGTTATTTCTAAATCATTAGGAAATAACTTTTTATTTTGGGGGTTAGTAATATTTTTATCAACAAAACCACCTAATTTTAGTTGTCCTAAAGTAAGGGTTATTACTTCACCATCACCTTCAGGCAAAATTGAAAAGTTGGTTGTCGCCCAATCTTTAGCACCCAATTCAATATTTTTGATTTGAGATTTATACAACTCCTCGCGAGATTGCTGGGTTACTCGATTGATAGTTGGAATAGCAATTGCTGAGATAATTCCTAACACAAAAATTACTGCAAGTAATTCTATTAATGTAAACCCTGATTTTTTCATAAAAACGCACCGTCCTATGGTTGTAATTATAATATATTTTAATTATTAAGTCAATCAATCTATTTTATTGTGTAAACAAAAAAAGAACCATTTTTATGATTCTTAATACTATTTTAATCCAGGAATTGTAATTCGTGATCCATGATAATCAGTACTATAATTACTACCATTATATGCCGCAAAACAAAAGGTACCAGCAACAGTCGAATAATCATATCCTCCGCCACGTGCAAACCAAGGAGCAGAAGTGTAAAGAAATAATGTACTATCACCGTTCCAACCCCTAGTTTCACCAGTTGCATCTCCTAATATCTTTCGATCATAAGCAGCCTGGTCACTATACGTTGGACCATTCTTATATTTATCTAAATATTTTTGATTTGCTTGATTATCGATAAATACTTGGTCAAAGCCGGATAATCCGATATCAATTTGAACATCACCACTAGAATACATAGCACCCATAACATACTCCTGTGACCCACCACTCATATCATATATTCCATAAACATTACCAGTCGTACTAGCCTCTGGACCATTTCCTTCGTTGTACTTATATGGACAGCCAGAAACACCCACAGTTGATACACTATTCCCGGCACAACCAGTCAAATAATTACTACTTGGATTTACCCAAACTTCATTTATGCTTTTTCCATATTTACTATATCCTAAATAAGCTACTGCTCCCCACTCCATGTTTTTTACCATATGAGCATCAGCCGTTGTTGGTAATCCATAAGTTGTTGGATTATTAAAAGTTTTTGACAAATTAAATATTTCACTTACACTTTTTTCTCTTAATGCCGCAATACCGGGTTTAACAGTAGGTAATATCTGATTTCCCGTTGTTTCGAATTTGCCCATCCAAAACCCTTCTAATTCATCACTTCCAAAAGTAAAAGCCGGATGAGTTAAATAACTTCCATTTGTCATTCCCATCTCTTTATCGGTTGTTGATGTTTCAAAGATCACCTCAATCTCAATCGGTGAAATTACAACAGCCCCGACATTAAATAATTTGTATTTGTATCTTGGTATCCATACCAAATATGCTAAAACATCAGTTTCAGGAATTGGTGTCCCTGGTTTATTATTTTGAATTGTTGCTCTAGATTCTTCTGTAACTAAGACAACATTCGCCCATTCCTTATTATTGTAATCATACCATTCACTATATGGATCAGCCTTCACCATATTATTTTGGTCCCATTTTATAGGAATCATTCCCTCATATAATTTAGGTCTGAAAGCTCCAGAGCTATCACTATATAATTTTTTTTCAACAACTTTAATCATTCTTGTTTTAATTGTTTTATTCCCACTAGCATCTGTTGCTTGATAAGTCACAACATAATTTCCAGGAATTATACTTAAATTACTAGAAACATTTAACACTGGAGATTGTAAACTATTATCAGAAGTTGTTACCCCTTCCATCGCATTAAAGGCACTAACTTCATGAACACCTAGTTCAAGATTACCAGGAATAACTAGTTCTGGGGGTATTGAGTCTTTTACAGTTACTGTTCTAACAATATTTGAAATCTTGTCATTATAAGTCGCGGTATAAGTAATTATATATTGTTTTAATTCATTAGTATTTACATTTAGGACTACTTCGTTATTTGCTTCTATTTTCACATCAATGGTATCAATTTCTATTCCTGTTGGATCTTTAGCAATCACACCTTTTTCATAATAATTGCCATTTAACTCAACAACCTCATGAATCATTCCATTCAATATAATTGTGGGCTTTTCTAGATCTAATTCTCCGATTTCACCACCAGTTTCTTCTAAAACAAGATATTTAAAATTATCTTTCACTCTTGTTATTGTTATTTGTAAATCATTAGGAAATAATTTTTTAGTTTTAGGATTAGTTATATTTTTATCAACAAAACCACCAATTTTCAATTGTCCTAAAGTAATGGTAATTATTTCTTGATCCCCAGTAGGTAAAATATCAGCATTTTTAGTTGCCCAATTTTTAGAACCAGTAATTATATTTTCTATCTGAAGTTTATATAATTCTTCTTTGGATTGATTAGTAACCCTGCCAATGGTCGGAATCACTACTAGCGAGATAATACCGACTATAAATATTACCGCCAGTAATTCTATTAGTGTAAAAGCTTTAGGTCCAAGTTTTTGTTTCATAAATACACCATCCCTATGGTTGTAATTATAATATATTTGATAATTCAAGTCAATAAAGATCCAAGCATAGTCACACAAATAAAAAAGTAGCCATCGACTACTTTAAACATATATATTTTTTTCTCTGTTATTTAAAATATTATAACTATTCATCTTATTGTATTTTGTAATAACAACTGGCTTGTTTTGTTTTAAACTTTTCTTAACATCAATTATTCGTTGATTTTTAGAACCTCTAAATTTCCATTCTAAACTTCTTTCAGTCAGGACAAATCTACCATCAACTAAAATATCAATATTTTTTAATAATTCTAATATTTTTTCATTTCTCTTAGAGAGTAGCATTAATTGATCAAAAGTATAACCAGTATAAGCCCATACATTTAACCCAATACTTTGACAAAAAGCAGCTATTTCTAAACTTGCATCAAGTTGAAAGAATGGATCTCCACCAGATAGTGTAACACCATCTTGATTATAAGAATTTTTAATTTGTTGTTTTATCACTTCAACATCTTCTAAAAAACCATCTTTAAACGAATGTGTACTAGGATTATGACAGCCAAAGCAATTGTGGGCACATCCTTGCGTCCAAACAACTGTTCTAAGACCTTCACCATCAACAATACTATCGCGTTCTATTGGTCTTGCCAATCTAACGTACACTATGTTTTACCCTATCTCTTTCTTCAGCTCTTTTTCCATTATTAAAGCGATCAACAGTTCCAACTAAATATCCTGTAATTCTTCTAATTCTTTCAAATTTAACGCCATCATCCTCAGTACGGCCACAACCTGGACAAGTATCACCAATTACACCATTAAACCCACAAACCGGATCACGATCAATTGGATGATTAATAGCTCCATAACCAATACCTGCTTCCTTCATTAAACGAACAACCTTTTCAAAAGCTTCAACATTATTAGAAGTATCACCATCTAATTCAATATAAGTAATGTGACCAGCATTAGTAAAACTATGGTATGGTGCTTCAATATTAATTTTTTTAGATACTGATGTATTGTAGTAAACCGGAACATGGAATGAATTTGTATAATATTCTCTATCTGTAACACCTTTAATTTTTCCATATATGGCTTTATCAATACTAGTAAATCTTCCAGATAATCCTTCAGCAGGTGTTGCTAATAAAGTAAAGTTTAAATTATGTTTAGACGCAAATTCATCAGCCTTTTTACGCATAAATCCAATAATTTCTAATCCAAGTTTTTGAGATTCTTCACTTTCTCCATGGTGCTTACCAGTTAAAGCTTTTAAACACTCAGCTAATCCAATAAACCCAATACTTAAACTACCATGTTTTAATACTTTTCTTAAACGATCAGTATTTTTTAATTTTTCAGAATCAATCCATACACCTTGTCCTAATAAGAACGGTGAGTTATAAACCCTTTTATCACATTGAATTTCAAATCTATCTAATAATTGATTTTTAACTAATTCCATTTTATCTTCTAACTCTTTATAAAAACCATCTAAATCCATTTTATCATTAGTAGCAATACCATATTTAATACCTAAACGAGGTAAATTAATTGAAGTAAATGATAAATTTCCACGTCCTGGAGTAATTTCTTTTGTTGAATCAACAACATTTCCTAAAACCCTAGTACGGCAACCCATATAACCTACTTCAGTTGTATAATCCCCTTCTTTATAATATGATAAATTGAATGGAGCATCGATAAATGAAAAGTTAGGGAATAATCTTTTGGCAGAAACACTACAAGATAATTTAAACAAATCGTAGTTAGGATCTTCAGGATTATAGTTAACTCCCTCTTTTACCTTGAAAATAGAAATTGGGAAGATCGCTGTTTCACCTTTACCAAGACCTGATTCAGCAGCTAATAAATAATTTTTAGAAACCATTCTACCTTCAGGTGATATATCAGTTCCAAAGTTTACTGATGAAAATGGAACTTGAGCTCCTGCTCTTGAATGCATTGTATTTAAATTATGAATAAAAGCTTCCATTGCTTGATAGACAATACGATTTGTTTTCTTTAAAGATTTTTCATAAGCTTGTTCAAAAATCTTTCCAATAGTTTCTGTCTCTTTAAAATATTTTTCAAAAATATTTATATCAAAATCAATTGTTTCAAGTTTATCAATATCAGCAACAACTTTATCAAAATTAACAAAATTAATAAAATCACTGAAATCTAATAAATCGAAAACCATTTGTTTAAATTGTTTTTTAAATGTTTTTAAAACACCAGGTGCTAAATAATAATCAAAGGCTGGAATACTTTGACCACCATGTTGATCATTTTGATTTGATTGGATAGCAATCGCTGCTAAAGCGGCATATGACATAATATCATTTGGTTCTCTTAAAAACCCATGACCAGTTGAAAAACCATCAGTAAATAATTTTTTCAAATCAATTTGTGTACAAGTTGTTGTCCCCATCGCTAAAAAATCTAAATCGTGAATATGAATTTCCCCATCTTCATGAGCCTCAGAAAATTTATTTTTAAGTAAATATGATTTGGCAAATTCCTTAGAAATCGTACTACCATATTGAAGCATCGTTCCCATAGCAGTATCACCATTAACATTAGCATTTTCTCTTTTAGTATCATCTTCGTTAGCCGATTTAAGACCTAAACTCTCAATTACTTTCAAAAACTTATGCTGTTTCTTTTGATCAAAAAACATTGTTCTTGATTGCATTCTTCGAACTCGATATTCAGCAAATGAAGTATAAACATCTTCATATCCTTTTTTCTTTAGTTCATCTTCAATTAAATCTTGAATTTCTTCAATTTTAATTTTTCCTTCTTCTAAATATTCTTTCTCGATTCTTTTAGTAACCGCTAAATATACTTTATTTGCATCAGCATTAGTATATTTTGCTTCTAATTCATTATCATCATCATTATTAATGATACTATCGAATCCTTTTTTTATAGCAATCGCTATTTTTGAACCATCAAAATCAACTCGACGTCCATTTCTTTTAATTACAACTAAACTGTTTATTTTTTCTTCTGTACTTGTCACAAACCTTACCTCCAACATTTCTTTCCTAATTTCATTATAGACACAACTTTATATAAAGTCAAACAAAATGTTCGCTTTTTTTAAAACTTTTTGCCACCATTTTTGCTAACCCTTTATTTTAAAAGGTTCCTGCCGTTTTACAAAAATTCAAATTGACACTTTTTCATTTTTTTATAATTTTTAAACTTTTTTTATTTTTTAATTTTAACTTTCAAAAACTTTAAAAACCATTTACACCCTTTATTCAAAAGGTTAAATGATGTTTCATTTTCTTTTTTTGAAAATATTAGTTTTGAAAAAAATTTTTTATTTTGATATTTTTTTAAAATCAAGTTTTTTTAAAACTACTTTTTTAAAAACTTTTTTTCTTTCATCATTTTTATCTAAAACCATCACCAAGCCTTTTACAACAACAAAAAAGCGAACAAAATTTATGTTCGCTGAATGTTGCTATTATTATTCTTTAAGAAATTTATTTAAATTTTCAATTACTAAACCTTTACTATAAATCAAATCAATAATACTACTTAATTCCTTTTCAACAACTCCATTTATAGGCAATGATATAATTGATCCACTTTTTAAATTTTCTTTAACTTCAAGAGTTGGGTATTCTTTAACAACAAAACTTGGTCTTATAGTAAAGTTTTTATTTAAAGCACAAATCTTTAAAGCAACTTCATTTTCTCCCTCACTATAACAATATCCCTGTTTTTGATTACCAACCTTTTTAATTATTGTATCTACCCAAATAAAATCACTATGGTTATAATTTTGTTCATAACTCAAATTGCCGATATTATGACCAGTTTCAATCATTGATAATAGTAACTCATTATTATTTTCTAACCAAACACTATCAATAAAAAAATTAGCTATAATATTTTTTTGTTTTAAAACCGCTAAGATCTTATTAACATCCGTATTCTTATCAACAATAAATACTAAACTAACACTTCTTTTACTCTCGTTTCCGCCAATTATGTATTTATTATAATTTGTAGATAATGTAACATTAGGCTTTATTGTTTTATATTCTAATAATTCTTTATTATAATGCCCAATTTTTTTTATTTTGTGATAACTTTTAACTTCATCCACCTCAATACCATTAATTCCCGGAATAATTGTATCACCATCGACAATAGCATTGACTGGTGCTTGTTTAAATAATTCTTTTTCTTCTCTAATTCTTACCATTAAGTCATCTACTTCAATTAGAACATTTGCAGCTTTTTCAGTATATATAAAACTTAAACATATTAGTGTAATCAATCCAATTCTTTGAAAAAACCTTTTCACCATATCACCTATTTAAATATATGATAAATGCTTAATATTATTTCACCTTTTTTTATCCTACTCATAAGATATTATGAAAGGAGTATAAGAATGTATAATAACAATTATCAATATCAAACACCCTATTATGGTAATTTGCGCAATCAAGACGATCGTTTAATAGCTGGCGGAGGATTTGCCGCACCATTTCTATTAGGTGGCTTAACTGGTGCTCTTTTAGCGCCATACGCTTATAACCGTCCATATTATCAACCTTATCCGGTATATTACCCATACTATCCACCATATTGGTATCCATATCCTAGAAGAGGTCGTTACTACTATTAAGATAAATTTTTATTTATCTTTTTTTATTCATAAAAAAAGAAGCTTATTTAGCTTCTTCAGTATATCTTGTTTCGCGAATAACAGTAACTTTAACAGTTCCTGGATATTGCATTTCATTTTCAATTCTCGTTTTAATATCACGAGCAATCTTATAGCTAGTTAAATCATCAACTGTTTCAGGTTTAACAATAACCCTAAGTTCACGACCAGCTTGCATTGCAAATGACTTTTCAACTCCATTAATGCTAGTAGCAATATCTTCTAAATCTTTTAATCGCTTAATGTAGTTTTCTAAAGAATCATTTCTAGCACCTGGTCTCGATGCCGATAAAGTATCAGCAATTTCAACTAATTCAGCAATTATTGTTTCAGGTTGTACATCACCATGATGTGATGCGATTGCATCTATTACAACATTTGATTCTTTATACTTCTTCGCTAGATTAATTCCTAATTCAACATGGCTACCTTCAACTTCATGATCAATAGATTTACCAATATCATGAAATAGTCCAGCCCTTTTAGCCATACTAACATTTTCACCAATTTCTGATGCCATAATACCTGCTAAACTTGCCACTTCAATAGCATGTTTTAAAGCATTTTGACCATAGCTTGTGCGGAAATGTAATTTTCCTAGTATTTCTACTAGTTCTGGATCAACTTTGGTAATACCCAGTTCAAACAAGGCTGCTTCACCATATTCACGAACTTTAATTTTCATTTCTTTACATGTCTTATCATAGACTTCTTCAATTCTTGCTGGATGGATACGTCCATCTTTTATTAAAGTCTCAATAGTGACACGAGCAATTTCTCTTCTGTAAGGGTCAAAACTAGATAGGACAAACGCTTCAGGTGTATCATCAATAATTAAATCAACTCCAGTTACAGCTTCAAGGGTTCTAATATTTCGTCCTTCTCGTCCGATGATTCGACCTTTCATGTCATCACTAGGAAGACTAACAACAGTTACCGTTTGTTCATTAGCAACATCACTTGCATATCTTTGCATAGTATTTACTAATAAATTTTTAGATTGTTTATCAGCAACTATCTTCGCCTCATCTTCACGATCTTTAATATAAGCAGCAATTTCTAAATTCATCATTTCTTCGACTTTTTTCATAACCAAATCACGAGCTTCATTTTTAGAAAAACTTGCTATTTTTTCTAAAAGTTCAATTTGATCATTTTTTATACTTTCAATCTCCATTTGTTCTGTTTGGATATCTTTTTGTTTCTCAATTAAATTATTTTCGCGTTCTTCCAACATTTGTTCACGTTTTTGAAAAATTTGATCGCGTCTATCAATATTGTTTTCACGAATAATAAGACGCTCCTCAGCCTCTTTCATTTCAGTTTTTTTCTCTTTTATTTCTTTTTCAAGTTCACTTTTTATTTTATATGATTCTTCTTTAGCTTCTAATAAATGATCACGCTTAATTTTAGCTGCTTCATTTTTAGCATTTTCAAGAATCATTTCAGCTTTTTTAGAGGAAATCGTTCCTCTAATATAATTAATTAAAAACGTTGTTATAATTCCAACAAAAAGTCCAACTAGGACCAGCAAAATGGAGAAAACTATATTTTCCATAATATACCTCCCCATATATCTAAACAAGTAAAACACTAATTTCACTCTACTATCATTTTAAAGAATTTTGTGATGTAAGTCAAGAAAAAAACACGAATATGGGAAAATACATTCGTGTTAATTTTTTATTTTTTAGTTTCACCTTTAGATACTTCTTTTTTGCCAGCAATATTATAATGTTCTCTAACTTTTTGTTCTAATTCCTTTTTAAGTTTTGGATTTGTTTTTAACAACTCCTTGACGTTTTCTTTACCTTGACCTAACTTTTCACCATTGTAAGCATACCATGCACCACTCTTTTCAATAATGTTAGCATCAGATGCTAAATCAACAATTTCACCATCAACAGAAACACCAGTTCCATACATTATATCAACAGAACAAGTTTTAAATGGTGGTGCCATCTTATTTTTAACAACTTTAATATTAGTTTTATTACCAATAATATCAGTGCCTTGTTTGATTTGTTCAGCGCGTCTAATTTCCAAACGAATTGATGAGTAGAATTTTAATGCCCTACCACCAGGGGTTACTTCCGGGTTACCAAAAACGATTCCCACTTTTTCACGTAATTGATTAATAAAAATAGCTGTTGTATTTGTTTTATTAATAACACCTGATAATTTTCTTAAAGCTTGGCTCATAAGACGAGCTTGAAGTCCCATATGAGAATCTCCCATTTCCCCTTCTATTTCAGCTTTAGGAACAAGAGCCGCAACAGAATCTATAACAATTGTACTAATTGCACCACTGCGAACTAAAGCTTCACAAATTTCTAGTGCTTGTTCACCATTATCCGGTTGTGATAATAATAATTCATTAATATTAACTCCTAATTTAGATGCATATTGTGGATCTAAAGAATGTTCAGCATCAATAAAGGCAACAGTTCCACCAGCCTTTTGAGCCTCAGCGATTGCATGAAGTGCGAATGTGGTTTTACCACTTGATTCGGGTCCATATATTTCAACTATTCTTCCCTTGGGATATCCTCCAATTCCAAGAGCAATATCTAAAGATAAGGAACCACTAGAAATAACATCTATTTCACGTTGCTCATTATCCCCTAATTTCATTACTGACCCTTTACCAAATTGTTTTTCAATATCTTTTAATACCTGATCAAGGGTTTTATCATCGGTTGTTTTTGACATGTTTTATTTTCCTCCTAACATATAATTTAATTTTATACCATAATTACTACATTGTCAATACCTAAAACGAACAAATGTTTGTCTTTTTATTTTTTGTTTTAAATACCAAAATATAAAAAATTCTTAACCATTCGCCAAGAATTTTTCACATTATTTAACAATTATATTTATTTGGTTTCTGCAAAAATATATTTTTTATTTGCATTATAATATTGAACTGCTGAGATAATTGATAGTACTGTAGCAATTATCAGTAAGAAATCAGAAATTCTTAAATTCCATAACTCAAACGGTAAGTTATAAAACAATGTTAATGAAACACCGGTCATCATACAAACTGTTTTAACCTTTCCCATCCAACTTGCTGCTACAACATTTCCATGATTACCAGCAACCATTTTAATAGAATTAACAACGGTATCACGCATAATGATTATAACCGGAATAATTGGATGAATAAATCCTGTTGCTGATAAAATAATTAAAACGGAATTTACTAATATTTTGTCAGCAATAGCATCAATCATTTTTCCAAAATCAGTTACTAAATTATACTTTCTAGCAATATAACCATCAACAAAATCAGTTAATGATGCAACTATAAATAGAACGCCAGCAATAATATATTTAATATCAACCACTATTGCTTCGCTAACAAACAATTTGGTCATTTCAATTCCTGCCGCTTCAAACGGTAATGTTAATATCGCAATTATAACTAGTGTTAAAAAAATTCTGATCATTGTTAATTTATTTGGTAAATTCATAATATCCTCCTATTTATATCATTAATAATAATCGTATTATTATTAAAATCATCTTGTTCACTTTTTAAATACATATATACTCCTACAATAACTAAAATGATTATAAGAATATAAACGACAATAGGTGTAACGTTTATTCGATTACGTCTTTCAAGTGTATAAGGAGATGAAATTTTTTTAGTTTTCTCTTTATCATTTGACTTTTTTTGTGCTTCCTTAATATCATCTAGTGATATTTTTGATGTATAATCAAATAAAAACTCATTGAATTCATCGACAATATCTTCATATTTCAATCCAAGATATTTAGAATAATCTCTAATAAAATATTTTAAATAAAAGATATCTTGAAATGCCGACATATTACCTTCTTCAATATTTTCAATTTGAATTGGTCGCATTTTTAAATCTTCAGCAGCCTCTTCAATGGAAATTCCAATGCTTAAGCGCTCTTCTCTTAATTTTTCACCAATTTCTTTCAATGTACACCACCCTTATCAAAAAAATAATATTTTATAAGCCATGTTCTGTTCCTATTTCTAGGCGACAAACATCTATCTATTGATTTCTCAATCCCATAAAGAGTTGTTATTCCCCTTTATTAGGTTCCCCTACCAAAATTTGGGTTTCTCGCTCGTGGGGTTTACCCGTTTCACTAAACTTATTTCTAAGTTTATCGTCACTGTGGCACTTTATGCAACCTTTTCCATATCAAAGACTTAGGAATTAGTCGCGCCGTTAGCAATTGCTACCATAGGTTATTTTTTCCCTATGCACGAACACTACTACCATTTCAGGTAGTGCGAGCATGGACTTTCCTCTACATTTAATTAATGCAGCGTTTGTCAAAATACTATTCTTTACCGTAAATAATTTTTTCAAGACTCGAAAGTCTTCTTAATAAATCAGCATTGTTAATTTCTGCTACTGGTGCATCTTTAACTACATCCAGTTTCATTTTTAATGTTCTAATTTCTTGTTTTAATCTAAGATTATCTTCAAGAATTTCTTTTTTATCCGTTTCTAATTCACGAATAATAGTAATAAATTCTTCATAGTCACGAATAATTACATCTAGAAATTTATCTACTTCTTGCGGTCTAAAACCTCTAGTATCAATTTTGAATTCCTTATCAAGTATGTCTTTTACTGTTAACAATATCCTATCTTGAATCATTATCCCAACTCCTCTATATTATTTATTTTATCACTTTTTATATTTTAGTCAATTATTACTATTTAACAATATATGGATCTTCAAATGTTCCTGTTCCACCATTATATACAATGTTTTCACTTAAGTGCAACACTGGTCTAACTTTTGATTCAACGTTTAATGTTGATGGTGTTATAATTCTTCCTGAAACTTTATAAGCACGATGAGTACTCTCAGCATGTGGCGTCATTGTCCACCAGTTAGTATTAAAATCTGCTAGATAGTTATAATTTTGACAAGAACGACTTGTTGTTTCTTTACAATTTTGATCTAAACTAGCATTCATAAAATCACTTACTTTAATAAGACCAAGTGGTTGTGGTTCTGTTACAACGGAACATTCAACACTACCTGTTTTGTTTGTTTCCTTTTCACTTCTCTTGCCAACACATAAGGATTTATAAACAACTAATCCTTTAGCACTCTCAGAAAGATATTCTTCACCATTAAACATTTCCCTTAAGAAATCTTCCATTTTGCTTTTTGAATAATCATTAATTCCACTTGTTTGTTCACGAACTTCATTATATCGATTATCCCACATATTTTTAATTTTATTTTCATATTCAGTAACTACTATATTTTTGTCTTTATCAACCTTCAATATAACCCACATTTTATTGTCAAAACTTAGATAGTTATTAAGATGATTCCCACGGAATACGTATTCACCATTCATCGAATAAAGTCCATTGTCTTTTGTAACAATATTATTTGGTTCAATAATGTGTTTATATAATTCATTTGTTACATATTCATTACCACAGTTTAAATATGGAATATATAAGTAGTATCCACCATTATTTGAAACTCTTACTTCTCCATTACAAATGGTATCACCTTTAACCATAATAGACATCATTGGAATATATTTACCATCTTCTAATGTTGTTACACCAACTGCCGTTTTAGAACCATTTATTTTTGGTAATAAATCGGGATTATCTTTGAAATATTTTTGTGCTCCTGACTTCAATTTCTGTTCAATAACAGGAAATTCTAAATTGTGATTCTTAGTAATGATTGAAATTGTTACTAAAGCTACTGCTACAATAACAAGGACAATTCCAACAATTGTGATTAATTTTTTATTTAATTGACTTAAATTCATAACCAAACCTCCACTTAATTAATTACAATGTTATTATAGCAAATTAAATCTTCTTTTTCAATGATTTTAAATGCACTAATAAATATATAGAAAAACCAAATATTTTATATAAGATAAATATTATAACACTTTTATTTATTATTACATATCATTTATTAGCAGACAATAAATGGAGTGATTATATGAACGGGGAAAAAATATTCAAAATTTTTTTTATTGCTATCTTATTATTTTTAGGGCACACCATATTTTATAAGCCACCAGAACGAATATATAAATTAAATATACTAGAAAAAACTCAAAAATGTTATTTTATTGATGACTTTCAAAGCAAATTTAATAATCAAAATTGGAATATAATTGATCAAGGAAATAATTATAATAAAGAATTACAATATTATAAACCTGAAAATGTAACAGTTTCAAATGGTTATTTAACTATTACATCCAAACTAGAAAATTATAAAGATCATAATTATACTTCAGGTTCAATTAATACTAAAGATAAATTTGAATTTTTATATGGAAAAATAATTATTAAAGCAAAGCCACCAAAAGGCGATGGTTTATTATCAGCAATTTGGTTATTACCTTCAGATGATTCAAACTTTCCAGAAGTAGATATTATCGAAGTTTTAGGAGAACAAAATGATGAAGTTTGGTCTGGGATTCATTATCTTAATGAGTTTATAATTAATAGTTCATTTAAAACGACTAAAGTTACCGATACTGATTTTTTTATTTATGAACTAGTGTGGAAAAAAGATGAAATAAGAGGTTATATAAACAATAAATTAGTTTATCAAAATAAAGAAGTTGTACCTGATAAAAAAATGTATTTAATAGTTAACTTAGCCGTTGGTGGAGTATGGCCCACAGATGTTAACAATGATATTTTTCCAAAAGACTTTTTAATAGATTATATAATGGTTATTCCAGAAACGTGTGAGAGCAGATGAATTTATTATTAGAATTATTTTTATTTGCTGGCATTTTCTTCCCAATTTATCACATTCTAAATGTTATTCCAACTCTATTTAAAAAAAGAATAAATGGGTTTGGTATAGAAAGAGCTATGTCAATTATCATTCCTTGTTACAATGAAGAACAAATTATTGCTACAACAATTGAAGGTATCCAAAGAATAAATTATCAAAACTATGAGTGTATATTTGTTAATGACGGTTCTAGCGATCATACAATGCGAAATATGAAGAGAAGATTGAAACTTAAAAAAATAAATATTAAGAACAAACATAATCTCGACTCAAAAAAAATCAAAAGCATTTATAGATCATCAAAATATCCTAAAATACTTGTTTTAGATAAAGAAAATGGTGGCAAGAGCGATGCTTTAAATGCTGGTATCAATTTTTCTAAAAATGATTATTTAATTACCTTAGATGCAGATAGTATTCTTCATGTTAATGCTCTTAAATTTGTTAACGAAGCGTTTAATGATCCTGAAGTTGTTGCAGTTAGTGGAATCATTCAAATTTTACAATCATTTAATTTTTCAAAAGACACACAAAAAACAACTTTAAAAATAAACCCATTATTAAGATTACAAACAATAGAATATATAAAATCTTGCTTTTGCTATAAAGCATCACTTGCTAAACTAAATTCATTATTAGTAATATCAGGAGCTTTTGGTGTTTTTAGAAAAGATATTATTTTGGATGTTAACGGTTTTAATCATCTAATTGGTGAAGATTTAGATTTAACCTTGAGAATTCAATTTAAAATTGAAGGGACCACGAAAAAAATTGTTTATGTGCCTGATGCTATTTGCTATACCGAAGGTCCAGAAACATTTCGTGATTTTTTAAAACAAAGAATTAGGTGGCAAAAATCATTTATTGAATCATTATTTACATTCAAAAATTTAATATTTAAAAATACTTTCAAAAAAACATTGCCCTTTTTTATGATTATTGATGCACTTTTTATAGGAGTTTTTAGTTCATTTATAATTATTTTATTTTACTTTTTAGTTTTTAATAATATTTTAAACGGAACTTTAATTTATGTTATCCCCTATTTTATAGTGTTTGTGAGCGTCCACCTACTTTATAATTTAGTTGGTCTATCAATTGCTAGTTATTACAATGTTAGATATTATAAATTTGATATTGTTAGATTAATAACTACCATTATTTTGGATATAACAATCTATCGTTTTGCAATTTTGTGTACCATTATTTTAGGAACAATATTTTATTTTACAGATAAAAAATCATGGAATAAGGTAAACCGTAGCGGACGTAATTACAATGTTTTAAAAAGGAGTTGATAAAATGAATAAAGATTTAAAAAGGTTTTATGTATTTTTTATAATTGCATTAATAACATCAATAAATTTTTTCCCAAATATTTTTTTCAACATAAATAATACTATTAATTACTTTAAAGTTAAAACTGAAATTATATTAAAGAAAGAATCAAACTATGAAACAATAATTGATAATGATAAAGGTAATGTTATTATTATGTTAGATGATGGATGGAAAACACAATATGATATAGCTTTTAAATATATGAGTAAACATAATATGATTGGTTCAATTGCTATTATTACCAATGTTGTTAATGACATTAATTACGTTAATATCGGGGATCTTCACGATTTATATAGAAATAACTGGGATCTTTTGAATCATACTGCTAATCACCTTAATTTAAAAAAAAGTAATCTAAAAGAACAAAAAGCAAATATTGAAAAAGGTGATAATTGGTTAAGTAATCATGGTTTTATAAATAATCAGAAAGTATTGGTATATCCTTATGGATATTATAATAATGACACCGTATCTATTCTTAAAAATTTAAACATCGTTAGTGGTAGATCTGTTAATGATGGATTTAATCCTCAATATATTAAAGATTTTTATGATATTAAACTTAAAAACGTTGTTTCTAATACCAACCCTAAAGTAGTTAATAAATGGATTGATGAAGCTGCTGAAAAAAAGCTAACTTTAATTCTTCTTTTTCATAAGCTGGAGTCTGTTACTGATTCTACTTTAATGCAATATAATGTTAAAGATTTTTATAATATTATTGATTATCTAAATCAAGTGAGAAATAAAGTAAATATTATTACTTATAGTGATTGGATAAGTGCTTCTTTATTTTTTAATTATTCTAAATAAAAACTACTTATTTTTCATATAAAAATAAGTAGTTAGTTTTATTTGCTTTACATCACCAATCATTTCATTAAAAATTTTTTCAATCTGGTAATGCCTATTCAATTTATCACCTCTTAAATAGACTCTAACATATATTTTTAAAAAAATCGTTGGTTTCGACAAAAGTAGAACATAACCGTCAAAAATAATTATATCTTTTTAATAGTAAAAATTGTCTTTTTATAGTATAATTGTAGTGGTGATTACATGAATTATCCATGCGGAATAAAAATTGATAGAAAAAAAACGATTAGTTATGGTAATCGTGGGATGAGTTTAGAAAAAGAACTCAATGAAACTAACAACTATTATTTACTAAAAAATATAGCTGTTATTCATAAAAAACCAACGCCTATCACAATTAAAAAAGTTGATTACATATCACCTACTAGAGTTAAAATAAAAGATGGTTACTTTCAAAAACCGTCAACTACTGACTATAATGGTATTTATCGTGGTCAATATATTGACTTTGAAGCCAAAGAAACAAACAAACCAAATTATTTTCCGTTAAGTAACATTCACAAACATCAACTTGAACATTTAAAAAAAATAATAACACATGGTGGAATTGGATTTTTAATCGTTAGTTTTAATGCCTATAATGAAATTTTTTATTTAGATGGAAAAGATTTATTTGATTTTATAAATACTAATACAAGAAAATCAATCCCCTATTCTTATTTTCAAGAAAAAGGACATTTAATTAAAATAAAATTTAATCCTAGATTGGATTATTTAAAAATAATAGATGAAATATATTTTAAAGGAGAGTATTATGAAGAAAAATATTGAAAAATTTAAAAAGATTATAATGAAGAACATGGAGAATACACTTATTATTACAGTGAGCATTATTGCTTTAATAATTGGAGCGATTGCTTTTGATTTTTGGTGGGCTTTAATAATTATTGGAGCTTTAAATATTATTTTATTTGTGCCACCTCTTTTAAAAAAGAAACCAAAGAAAAAAGGTGATGCTAAAACAACTAGTAGAAGCAGCAATATTAAAAAGATAGCTGCTAGTAAAAGTAATAGTGTGAAAAAAATAGCTGCTGCAAAAGCAACTAAAGTAAAAAACAAAGTATCTAAATTAGATAAAACGAAAGTATTTAAATATTTATTAATTGCTTTCTTCTCACTAACAATAATTATAATGCTGTTTGCTATAGTATTCTTCTATATAATAGTTAACAATGCTGAATTTGATCCTGAAAAACTATATCAATCAGAAGCAACTATTATATATGACAAAGATGGTAAAATAATCACCAAAGTTGGTGGCGAAATGCGTGAAAAGATAACAACTGATGATATGTCTGAATCATTAATTGATGCTATCATTGCTACTGAAGATTCAAGATTTTTCCAACATAATGGTTTTGACCTTCCTCGTTTTCTTAAAGCTTCATTCGGTCAAGTTTTAGGACAAGATTCCGGTGGTGCTTCAACTTTAACAATGCAAATTGCTAAAAACTATTTAACTTCAACGGAGTCAGAAGGAATTGAAGGTATTATTCGTAAATTTACGGATATATACTTATCTATATTTAAAATCGAAAAAAATTATACTAAATTTGAAATATTAGAGTTTTATGCTAATTCAAATTATCTTGGTGGTCGAGATTTTGGGGGAGCTTATGGTGTTGAACAAGCATCACAATTATATTTTGGAAAGCGTGCTAAAGACTTAACGTTACCAGAAGCTGCTTTAATAGCTGGTTTATTCCAAGCTCCAAATGGTTATGATCCATATTTATATCCAGATGATGCTGAAGCAAGAAGAAAAACAGTTTTATACTTAATGGAAAGACATGGTTATATAACTAGTGAAGAGCGAAAAATTGCTGAACAAACAACTGTTCATGATTTAGTTATTAAAAAAGAAAAAACAAGTAGTGGTGAATATGTTGGTGTTATTAACACCGTTACTGCTGAAGTTATGGAATTAACTGGTAAAGATCCATTTGAAGTGGCTATGGAAATATATACAACTTTCGATATGGAAAAGCAAAATCATATTAACAAAGTCTTAAGTGGAGAATTATATACTTGGGAAAATGAAGTTGTTGATGCCGGGATATCTGTATTAGATGTTAAAACTGGTGGTATCGTAGCAATAAGTGCTGGTCGAAACAAAACTGATTTAAAAGGATACAATCTTGCTACTGATATCAACAGACACATTGGTTCAACTGCTAAACCATTATATGACTACGGCCCTGGCTTTGAATTTAATAACTGGTCAACTTATCATCCATTTGCTGATGAACCACATACCTATTCAACCGGTGGGGTTATTCAAAACTGGGATGGAAAATATCAAGGGTTAATAACTTTAAGGGAAGCCCTAAGAACTTCTCGTAATATTCCAGCTTTAAAAGCTTTCCAAGATGTTAGCAATAAAAATATTAAAAAATTTGTTACTTCACTTGGTTTAAACCCAGAATTAGAAAGCGGAATTGTTCACGAATCACATGCACTAGGTGGTTATAATGGTGAATCACCTGTTAGTATGTCAGGTGCTTATGCAGCCTTTGCTAATGGTGGTTATTATATTGAACCACACTCAGTTACAAAAATTGTCTTTCGTGATACAAACGAAGAAGTAGAACAAAAAGTAAAAAAAGAAAGAGTTATGAGTGCAGAAACAGCATATATGATGTCAAGTGTTTTACTTGATACTGCTAAATGGGTATCTTATGACCAATGGTATGTTAATGGTGTTAATTACTGTGCTAAAACAGGTACAAGTAACTATCCAGATGCAGTCTTTAGAGAACATAATTTACCAAGAAATGCTGTTAATGACTTATGGATTGCTTCATATACTCCTGATTATGCTATTGCTCAATGGTATGGTTATGATAAGATTGATAGTAAGTATTATAATCGTTTTGGTAGTACCCAATTTAGAAGATTATTCCAAGCTGTTGCTAAAGGAATTTACACCGAAAACAAAGCCTTTACTAAACCCAAAAATGTTATTAGCGTAGAAATTGAAAAAGGAACGAAACCAGCAATGCTGCCAAGTGAATTTACACCTAAAAATATGAAAATAACGGAATTGTTTAAAAAAGGAACAGAGCCAACTGAAATATCTACAAGATATAGTAAATTGGAAAACCCAACTAATTTAAAAGCAGAACAACTTGGTTCTAATGTAAATATAACTTGGACAGCTATCGAAACACCAAGTGCTATTGACAAAACAGCTTTAACTAACTATTTTAAATCAATCTTTAAAACTGAAAAAGATCAAAATACTTATTTAAATGAACGCCTTGCTTACAATAGTAAAAACATTGGTGAACTTGGATATAATGTTTATGTTAAAAATGGAACCGATCTCAAATTATTAGGATTTACTAAAAACACTAATTATACAACAAGTGCTACCTCAGGAAGTGTTACTTACGTTGTTAAAGCTGCTTACTCAATTTTTAAAGATAATATGAGTAGTGGAGTGGAAGCAACTATTTCTCAAAATTCAAATGAACCACAAATTGAATCAAATTTAATTGGTGATAGTTTAATCGAGTTAGGTATTAATGATTTTTATTCAGAACCTAATCCAGCAATTAAAGTAATTGAAAATAATAAAGATGTAGCTATAAGTGATATAGAAATTACTAAAACAATTACAAATAAAGCAACTAATGAAAAAGTAACTGAAATTGACACTTCAACTACTGGTGAATTTATTATTACTTATGTGGTAAAATATAAAAATCACAGTCAAACTTATACGAGAAATGTTAAAGTCAAATAAAAAAAGCCGATAATTTTATCGGTTTTTTCAATGCAAAAATGGTTTTCTAATATCATCCTTACATATATTAATTAATTTACACTTTTGGCACTCAGGGTTTCTCGCTTTACAATGATATCTTCCAAAGAATATTAATTGATGATGTAACTTATTTATTTTATCTTTAGGAATTAATTTAGTTAATTTCTTTTCAATCGTTAAAACATCGTCTTTTTTATTAACTAATCCAAGTCTAACACTAACCCTTGAAACATGAGTATCAACCGCTAAAACAGGTTCTTTATATAAAATACTCAATATAACATTAGTTGTTTTTCTCCCTACTCCAGGAAGACTTTCTAAATATTCACGATCTTGTGGCACTATTCCATTTTGTTCTTTTAATAATTTATTAGCTATATCAATAATATTTTGAGATTTCTTTTTATATGTACCAATTGGTTTTATAATAGCCATAATATCTTCTATATCAGCATTAGCTAAACTTTCCAAATTGGGATACTTTTTAAATAAAATGGCTGTAACCATATTTACTCTAACATCTGTTGTTTGAGCACTCATCATTACAGCTAATAATAATTCATAATCTTTAGAATAATTTAGTTCACAATCAGCATTTGGAAAAAGTTCCTCCAAATAATCAATAATTTCAGTTATCAGAATCTTTTTTGTCATCATTTAACCAATCATAATTAAAAATATCAGGAGTCTCTTTTTTCTTTTTAAACTTTTGCTTTTCTAAATTAACATCAGCTTCTGTTTTAATCCCCTTTTTAGTCCAATCATATAAAATACGGTCAATATATCTTAAACTAACAGCACCATTATAAACGGCTTCTTTAAGTGCTAAAAGAATTAATTCATCGCTTACTTTATTTACTTGCCAACCACTTATCAACTCATATTCAATTGGTGATAAAGGTCTTCCCATTTCTTTTTCAAAATTATCATAAATATTAGTATTGACAGTTTCAACCTCTTTATCATTAACAATTAAAAATGCTAGTTTTTTATATAAATTATCAAGTGATAAATATTCAACATGAATCTTATTTTCAATTTTAACAGTAATTGATAAAACATCTTTAATCGTTAGTTCATTAACCATTTCTAACACTTTACCCGTTTCAATATTCAATACTTCACTAATTTTTTTAGGATTATATACCTTATTAGAATCGTTAAGTAAATAGATGATCAATATTAATTCCTCATCTTTTATATTCAATTTTTTATAATTAGAAAAGAGAACATATGGAACAACCATTGTTTTTTCTTTAATTAGATTAATCACTTTTTCCATCATTTTATCACCCAACATCATTATACAATAAAATTTTAACTTTGTAACCTTTACATATAATTACTTTTAACATATTCTTTTAATATATCTTTATCATTTAAAAGTTCTTTTCTCACAATTTTACCTTCAATATCAGTAATAATAGGATTTAAAAAAGGCCCCGGTTTCTTATCTAAAATCTCACAAATATCCTTAGAAGTAATATTCATTTCACTTCGATTAGTAATATATAATTTATTAAATTGCTCATTAACTGTTTTTCGATCAACACCTTTTATTTCACCAACAATAGTTGAAATATAAAGACCATATTTATATAAATTCTCACAATCAAACAAATCCTTATTCAACAGTTCATTAATTAATTTGATTGTTTTTTGTTCATTACTATTAAATTTATAAACATCTAAAACATCCAATTGGGCCCATATTCCAATAAGTGAAGAAGTTACCGTAATTTTAGATAATTTAGGTATTTCTAAATATTTATCAATTTTAGTTTTCAAAATCAATTCAATTCCATAATTAACATTAGGACTAGAAAATATCTTGTCTAGTTCTTCTTTTTTTCGTTCATAAGATAGTTTTTTAAGTAGGTAACCATATTTAGTAATATATTTAGATAATTCTTTATCTAGTTCAAAATTAAGCGTTGTTGCAAATCGAATAGCTCTTAAAATCCTAAGTATGTCCTCTTTTAGACGATATTTAGTTTTACCTATCATTCTTACTATACCAGCATCTAAATCATCCCTAGCACCCAGCAAATCAATAAATTCACCATTAGAATTAATACATAAAGTATTAATCAAAAAGTCCCTTCTTTTAAGATCTTCTAATAAATCATCAATATATTCTATTTTAACCGGTATTCGATTGTTTTCATATTTAATTTCTTTTCTAAAAGTTGTTATCTCAAAATGAACATTACTAAAAATAAGAGTAATGGAACCATATTTTTCGGAATTTAAATTAACATTCGGGAAAATTGCTTTCAATTCCTTAGGTGTTGCATTAGTACAAATATCAACATCCGCACTTTTTTTGTTTAAATATAAGTCTCTTGGATAACCTCCAACAATATATGCCTTATATCCTTTTTCTTCAATTTTCTTTAAAACTTTAATAGTTGTCTTTAACATAAAAACACCTCCAAGAAAAAAAGGCTTAATGCCTTTTAGTTTAAAGCTTCTTTTAATTTAGAACCTGCTTTAATTGTAACTGCTACTCTAGCAGGAATTTTTACTGTTTCACCAGTTCTAGGATTACGTCCATCTTTTGCTGGTTTATCCTTAGCTGTGAAAGTACAGAAACCTGTTAAAGTTACTTTATTTCCTTCTTTTAATCCTTTTACTACTCCACCCATCATAGCTTCTAAAGCACGAGATGAATCTGCTTTTGTAAGTCCTGTTTCTTCTGCAATGAAATTTACTAAATCTGTTTTAGTCATTCTTTACCTCCTATTATTTAAGCAACTATCTTGCTTACATTTAAAGAATACCATTATTTGTAAATAAAATCAATAACTTTTGCAATTTTTTAAGGATTTTATGCAATTTAATAGCCATATCTCCCCATTTAATTAAATTAAGGTCTAAAATCAATATTCATGATTTTATCAATTTCGCTTTCACTTTTACTATTGATTTTTTCTTTTATATTCAAATAGCTTATAAACAATAGAGTCACAGAAATAAAATTACCAGAAAATAATAATTATTATTCTACCACTATTTTTTATATCCTTTTTTAATTACTGCTTTACTCATAGTATGTAATGTTCTATAATGTCTACAAATCCATTATAAAGCATTATTATTTAAGTGTCAAAGTTAACCATTAATTATGCTTAAACAATTAAAAACTTCTGTTATTAACAGAAGTTAACTTTATAATACAATCGCAAATAAATTTCCAGAACCCTTATTAACTAGCTTAGATAATGTTTGTTGTAATTTATATCGAGCATTTTCTGGCATTAGTGATAATTTAGCTTGAATGCCTTCTTTAACAATAACATCAAGACTTCGCCCAAATATTTCACTTTTCCAAATATTATCTGGTGCTTGATCATAATCTTTCATTAAGTGATTAATTAATTCTTTACTTTGAAGCTCTGATCCTATAATTGGTTCGAATGTCGATTCAACATCAACTCTTATCATATGTATTGAAGGCGCCACTGCTTTAAGTTTTATTCCATAACGGTTTCCTTGTTTAATAATCTCTGGTGTATCAAGTTTCATATCAAGTAATGTTGGTGAAGCGACTCCATAACCAGTTTGTTTGACCATTTTAAGAGCGACTTTGATTTGATCATATTCATATTTAGCTTCATTATAATCTTGGAATAGACTTAATAATTCAGCACGGTTTTTAATATCAACTCCAATAATATCTTTTAACACTTCGTTATATAGTCCATTTGGAGCATCAAGTGTAACATTTACGACACCCGTTGAAGTATCAACATCTGATAAATAAGCCCTGCTTATATATTCACAATCAATAAATGGATTAGTAATCTTATCAACATCTCGCAATTTATCTATTTCGATAACACTTTCTTTGATTTTTTCAATATATGTTTTTTTAAGCCAGTTATTTGGAGATAAACAGGCAATCCATTCAGGCATCTTAACACTTACTTCAGTAACTGGGAATTCATATAATGCTTCTTTTAAAATTGCATAAATATCACGTTCACTCATGTTTTCAATACTAACTGGTATTACGGGGACGGAATGCTCTTCATGTAGCTTGTTAGCAAGCCTCTCAGTTTCTGGAAGCATTGGGTGAACTGAGTTTAATAATACAATAAATGGTTTACCAATTTCCTTTAATTCAGTTATTACTCTCGTTTCAGCCTCAATGTAATCATTTCTTGATATTTCGCCAATTGAACCATCAGTCGTAATAACAATACCTATACTTGAATGATCTTTGATAACTTTTTCAGTTCCTATTTCAGCAGCTTCTATAAATGGTATTTCTTCATCATACCATGGTGTTTTAACCATTCTTGGACCATTCTCATCTTCATAACCTTTGGCCCCTGGAATAACATATCCCACACAATCAACAAGTCTCACGTTTGCACTAAAGGTTTCAATTTGAATTTTAGCAGCATTAGAAGGTACAAATTTTGGTTCTGTTGTCATGATCATTTTACCTTGAGCACTTTGGGGGATTTCATCAAGAGCTCTTTTTCTTTCATACTCATCAGCAATATTGGGAACAACAAGATTTTCAATAACCTTCTTTATAAAAGTTGATTTACCGGTCCTAACAGCCCCCACCACTCCTAAATAAATATCTCCACCTGTTCTCTCGGTGATACTTTTAATTATATCTATTTTTTCCATATAATCCCTACTTTCATCTAATTCATTTAAATATATGAGAGATTATGATAATATATGATACTTAAATATCAATATATTTGTTATTTAATAACACTTTAACAAAAAAAGAAGTTATTTTACTAACTCCTCATTAATACTATGTGAAAATGGGCACCCACAATAATGTTGGCGGTATAAATTATATTCTTTTGATAAACGAATTGATTCTTTGTATCCATTCTTTTTCTTGAAATCTGATACTAAATATTTAATATTATATTTATTTTCAAGAATCTTACCTATTTCATTAATCTTATCAGCCTTTTTATATGGACTAACAGTTAATGTCGTAGCAAAATAATCGTAACCATCTTTATTCGCAAGTTTTGCTGTTTCCTCTAACCTCATTTGATAGCATTTAAAGCATCTTGTTGAACCTTCCTTTTCTTTTTCTAGTCCTTTTGATAGTTCTAAGAAAACTTTCGGTTCGTAATTACCTTCAATAAAATCAATCGGATATTTAGTCGTAACTGTTTTTATTAATTTAATTTGTTCTTTCAAACGTCGTTTATATTCTATATCAGGCATAACATTAGGATTATAAAAAAAGACTGTTATTTTAAAATATTGAGATAGGTATAAAAGAACATAACTGCTACATGGAGCACAACAACTATGAAGCAACAATGTCGGCACTTCATTATTTGATGTTAGTTCATTTATTATCTCATCTAGTTGAAGTTGATAATTTATTTTCATATAATCCCTCCTGTCACTATTATAACATATATATTATATAAGATTATCCAAATCCTTTGGTACTTTATCATTAACTACTGCTGAAATGATCTTATTTTCTTTTTCTTTTGAAACTTCTTTACCAGTAAGTTTACCTAGTTCTTGAATAACCTCTCTTAAAGTTTTTTCATCTTTCATATCATTTTTTTGAAGTTTTTCAGCAAGACCTAAAATAGTCTCCTTATTTATATTGGTTTTATTTTCAATCTTATTAAAAAAGTTATCTGTAAATTTCATTAAAAATCCCTCCTACATTTATTATATGTTAGAGGGAGTTGTGTGTTATTATTCTTCACCTTTATTTTTAAATTGGAGAACAATAGGTGTTCCTTCAAAATCAAATGATTCTCTAATCTTATTTTCAATATAACGTTTATATGAAAAATGGATTAGTCCCTTGCTATTAACTTGAATATTAAAAGTTGGCGGTTTGGTACTTACTTGATTTGAAAAATATATTTTTAAACGTTTACCTTTATAAGTTGGCGGTAAGTTTAAATAATAGGCTTCATGTAATATATCATTAAGTAAACTTGTTTTAATGGTTTGTTTACTATTATTATACACCTTAATAATTTGAGGCATTAATGTATGAATTCTTTTTTTAGTTAAAGCTGATAAAAAGACAATTGGAGCATAAGGCATAAATTGAAAATTATTACGAATCTCCCTTGTAAAATTTTTAATTTGACCATCCGAATTATCAACTAAATCCCATTTATTAACCACTAAAATAACGGCCTTACCTGCTTCAATGGCATAACCAGCAATATGTTTATCATGTTCAATAATACCTTCTTCAGCATTAATAACAATCACACAAACATCACTACGATCAATGGCTTTTAGAGACCTAAGTAAACTGTATTTTTCAACATTTTCATAAATTCTTCCTCTTTTTCGCATTCCTGCTGTATCAATAACAATAAAGTCTTGTCCATGATATGTAAAAGGTGTGTCGATAGCATCACGAGTTGTTCCCGCATAATCACTAACTAAAACACGTTCCTCATTAAGTAATGCGTTAACTAAACTACTCTTCCCAACATTAGGTCTCCCAATAATTGAGAACTTTACAATTTCGTCATCTTTCTCTTCTTCATAATATTTATTAAAATCTTTTGTAAGAGTTTCTAATAAATCATAT
This sequence comes from Bacilli bacterium, assembly GCA_028706395.1. GTDB lineage: Bacteria > Bacillota_I > Bacilli_A > RF39 > UBA660 > DUPI01. The sequence goes on from JAQWBL010000005.1 coordinate 53,435, forward strand.
ATTCCACTATTTTGTTCACCACTTACAGGAATATATTCATCAAATCCTAATTCATAAAAATCATACATATTATTCTTATATTCTTTAGTATCACTTTTATTAATAACAACAATTACATCCTTATTAGCTTTTAATAACATATCACGAACAAGATAGTCATTAGATGATAGCCCTTCTTTTCCATCAACAACAAAAAGAACAATATCTGCTTCATCAATTGCTAGTTCTGCTTGGACTTTAATAATATCATTAAATTTTTCATCAGAGTCATCTATTCCACCAGTATCAATTAAATGAAATCGATAATCTCCAAATTCAACATTCCCATATATTCGATCACGAGTAATCCCCGGAATATCTTCAATAATAGAAATCTTTTTTCCTACGATGCGATTAAATAAGGTCGATTTTCCAACATTTGGTCGTCCTACAAGCGCTACTACGGGTTTTTTCATAAATTCACCTCTTTCTATATAAAAAGTGTATAAATATACACTCAAATAAATATTATTCTGCCCTTATTAATGATTTTATTAACATTTTCGCCATAAATAAGTGTGCTAAATTCTAATAATCTTCCCATTTCAATAGATGATATATTAGATATTAATTTCAAATATAATTTTTGCTTATATATATATATAGTTCCATTTTTTAAAAGTTTGTTTTCTATTGAAAATACATCATCTATCTCATATAAGAAGAAATTAGATTTGTTAATATTCAAATCTAAATCAACTTGACTTTCAAATAAGTAGTCATTTTCAAAGTCGTGCTTAGAAAGAACTAATACAACTCCATAAAATTTATCATACAATATTTTCAATTCATAACAACCACTTATATCTAATAAAAAGTCATTTTTAAGTCTAAGTAATATACGGCTAAGGTATTCTTCTAAACTTGAAAGATCATTAATATCAAGTTCATTAGTATATTCCTTATTTAAGTAAACTTGAATTGTATCTTTATCAAAAATAATTTTCACAGTATCACCTGAAATATTTTATGATTAAAATATTATTTTGGGAGTACTATATAATTCTTTCAATTTTATTGTAGATTTCTTCTCTTCCTTCTTTAGTAACATTAGAAAAAACAATAAAGTCGTCCCCAAGTACTAAATCGAGTTCGTTTAAAATAAGGTTTCTTTGCTTTTGGTGTGCTGTTATTCCTACCTTGTCAGCTTTAGTTGCAACAATCGTTACTGGAATCTTATAATACTTTAAAAAGTTATACATCATAATATCATCGTTTGATGGTTTATGACGAAAATCAATTAACATAAATACTTGTTTTAATGGGTCACGATTAGTTAAATAATCTTCCATCATTAACCCAAACTTCTTTTGATGCTTCTTAGATAATTTAGCATAACCATACCCTGGTGCGTCAACCAAATAAAAATTTTCATTTACTAAATAAAAATTAATGGTCTGAGTCTTACCAGGATTTGATGAAGTACGGGCATAATTCTTGCGATTTATTATAGTATTTATAAAACTGCTTTTTCCAACATTTGATCTTCCAACCAATAAAAACTCTGGTAATTCATCTGTTGGATATTGACTTCTACGAACAGCACTTATAATTATATCTACGCTTTTTATTTTCATAAAACCACCTTTTTTTGCATTGCTTAACAATTATAGCATTATAATAAATATTTGTCAAAAACAAAAGTAACTGATGTTGTTACTTATTTTTAAATGTTATTTTATTAATATTAATCTTTTCTTGGCAGCTTCACGTTCCATAATTTCACATAAAACTTCGTTTTTCATTTCAAGGTTAATCATAAATTCGCCAATATGTCGTTTAAGACTATATAATTCTTTTTGATAATATAATAAGAGAAAGTTTCCATCTTCCTTTGTTCCATATTGTTTTAACAATTCATATTGATTATTAAGTTCATCAAGTAAAACTTGTTCTGTTTCTAGGACTTCCTTTAATTCTTCTAAATACTGTAATTGTTCCTTATTCATAAATTACTCCTTTAATACTATTTCTTCTTCACTTTCACATATTTTTTTTCTTCTCTAACAAGTATTTCATCAACCAAGTAATCTTTTTCTTCGGACAGTGTCATTAACCCAACTAAACATCTTTGCATTTGTAATAAATTTTTATTGATTTCCTTCTCTTGACTTAAAAACTCACTTGCACAATCAACTTCAACAAGTTTAGCAATTAAATCTAAACTATATTCAATATCTAAAAAATGCGTATTTTCTAGTTTTTCATAATGTTCTTTTTTCATACTTCACCCCATTCAAATACATGACCAAATGCTATTTTTTCTCTTCAATAAACTTTAGTCCAGCAGCAATCAATTCTTCAATTGACACACGATTATTATTAAGTGCATTTTTAACAGTCATCTCTTCTTGGTTATTAAATTTAATAAAAATGGTATGACTTTTTACACAATTAAAATAATAACGATAATATTCTGTCTCGTAAATTTGTTCCATCGCTTCCGAACAATTTTTAGGAGTCTTATCAACTATCATAAACCCCAATTCCGTTGAAACTGTTTTTTGGTAAAACCAAGAACCAAATTTTACATAAACATCATGGTCTAATGCACCTTTATAAGATACTCCGGGTTTTCTTATCATTTTATATCCTAAACCATAGTAATCAATTTCAGGTCCACTTTTATCAATTTGAGCAATCATGAAAATGGGCATTTTATCTTTTAAAACACGATTATAATCAATTATTCCGGTAACAAAACCTATACAAATAAGACCTATAATATAAATGCCAACTTTTTTTATCATAACTCACGTCCTTTGTTTACTTCAATCTTCTCCCACGTAGTGCTTCATTGGTGTGATTAACTGTTTCTTCAAATGTAACATCTTTATTAAATTCATATTTTCGGCTATCTGTTTCCCAACCTTTTTTATTGTTTTCAATAAACTTTTGATCAAATAAATTCCCGCCAAATTGATATTGATTTAAAAACTCATCATTAATAACTTTTTCATTTAAGAAATCAGTCACTTTATCAATATCAACATTACCTAATTTTAATATCGAATATATATCATAAAAATCTTTGAATCTTCTAAATTGTTTACCAAGTCGATTATGTAGTTGTAAATTTAAAAAGCAAATATAAAGCTTATTGGAAAAATGTTCTTCAAGTGAAATTGAATTAACATTAAATGGAATGTCTTTTGTAAATAATTTTGGAAGTTCCCTTTTATCAATATCTAAATTTTCTTCCTTTTTCATATCTATTTTAATCAAATGTTCAATATTATCAAAGTGACATAAGATATGATAATTAATAGTAGCATTAGTTGTTACAAAGCGTTGTTTTATTTCAAATTTTATATCATCCTTTTTTGATATTGTCTGATCAATCATATCACTTGCATCACCAATATTTTCAAATGTAACAATATCAATATCAGTTAATGGTCTAGTAAATTGTTTTAAAGTAGAAAATTGTGAAAAACTTCCTTTTAGAGCGAAAATTTCGGTATTACTATATAAACGCTCCAAAAAGCTTCTACAAAAATAATAATTGTAAGCATAATTAGAATGCATTGGATTATTCCTTACTTCCTTTTGAATGTACCCTTTTAATTTATTACCGTTTTCAAACATATAAATCTCCCCTACATACTATATTTTTATTATCCCATAAATCATTTTAATAACAAATTATTTAATATTCAATATAATCCCCTTTTCACAGTAATTATAAAACTCATTACACGAAATATTGTATTTTGTATTTTCATATTCGTATATATATAAATTATCAATATTAATCGGTAATATTAATTGATCACTTATGAATTTCTCCCTAATATCATTTATTAATTGTTCTAATGTTTCATATTCATAAATACCTCTATACCTTTCCCATGAATGTTCAAACCAATGGTATTTATCATTCTCAAAAAAAACAAGAAAAGTATGAGTAGGACAACTAGTGTTATTATAATAAACCATGAAATAGGTTTTACATTTAATATTTTCTTTATTAAAATAATATCTTTCCAATTCCACTTGATCCCAACATACCCCTATTTTGCTAATTATTAATTCACTAGGTGATTGAAGTTGATAAATATTGGAAAACTCATCACCAATTTTCTCATGCTTATTATTATCTTTATCAACATATCCATATATTATATCATCCATCAATT
>JAQWBL010000017.1 GCA_028706395.1 Bacilli bacterium
CTAGGATCACAAGTATCCAATTTATATCATGAAGCTGCTTATGATAATTTTATTAGTGATTTAATTAGAATTATTGAACAATCAGATTTAACTAGTAATTGTATGGAAGGTCAAATACCAATGCCAGTTATTACTAAATTTATTAATTATGATTTATATAAAGATTATTTAAGAAATACTTATTTGAAAAACCAATCATTTGCAAAATGTGATAAGTGTGAGTATGCTGGTGCTACTGAACAACAAAAAAAAGTTATTATTGAAAGAATGATTATTGAAATATTTGACCAAAAAGAAGCTTATCAACATCTTCAAGGTAAAAGAGTAAATAATCAATATATTGAATATATACCGGGGATGTCAACACTCCCAATTCAAGTTGCCCCTGGTAAAGATTGGCGAGCTGGAACTTCTAGACTTTATCAAAAAGGAACAGCAAAATGTTTTAGAAATGGTGTATGGAACGGAAGAACTGATTGTGACCATAATGGTATAGACTTTGCTTATCCAACTGGTACTCCTGTTTTAGCGATAGCTGATGGACAAGTATTAGAGGCTGCTTATAATAGTGGTGGATATGGACTATATGTCAAATTAGGACATGATACTGACAGTGACGGTAAGTTTGATTATTACAGTTTATATGCCCATTTATCAGTTTCAAATGTAGCCAAAAATTCAATGGTTGGTGGAGGTCAAGAAATTGGGAAGGTTGGATCAACTGGTAACTCATCTGGACCCCATCTTCACTTTGAAATAAGAAATAGTAAAGATCAAAAAATTGATCCTGCTCCAATTTTAGATGGGATTATGACTGGTACTGGAAATCCACTAAATCCAATGTCAAAAACAATTACCTGTGGCATGTATAATCATGATCAATTGGCAGCTCGTGAACAAATTCTTGCTAAGAAAGTAAATACTGCGGGATTTGGTACAAGAGAAGGTGTTGTAGCTGCTGCGCGTTATTTATCAACAGAAATAGATTCTAAAATACCTTATTGGTGGGGCGGAAAATCAACTAAGGTTGGCTTAAATAGTCAATGGGGTTGTGGTAAGGCGATTACTTCTTCACCTGGAACAAGTGCTCAACCATATAATTCTATTCATCCATTTGGACTTGATTGTAGTGGTTTTGTAAGTTGGTCAATAAGAAATGGTGGTTATAAAGCCTCAACAATTAAAGAAGGGACATCTAATCAATTTAATTTTACTGATGATAGAATTAGTTGGGGAGCAACTGGTATCGATTCAGTAAAACCTGGCGATTTAGCGTGGACAGATGGCCATATTGGGGTTATCATTGGAATTGATAAAACTAAGTGTAGCTATACTGTTGCTGAAGAAAGAGGCGCTAGTTACGGGCTTGTAATAACTAATAATGATTGTACTAGTGGAAGATTCTCACATATTATTTTAATGGATGATTATTATAATAATTCAAGTAATAAGGAGGTCTAAATGAAATCAAAAATAAAATTATTAATGGTGCTTGTTATGACGGTGTTATTAACAGGCTGTAGTGCAACCTATGATATTATCATAAAAGCTAATGATGAAGTATTTGAAACAATTAATCTTTCTTTTAAAAATGAAGAATTAGGTGAAACAAAAAAAGAGATTAATGCTTATTTGGATGAGCAAATAAAATCTTATAAAAGAATTCTGGTTTATCAAGAGTTTGACTTTGAAAAGAAAGTTGGAAAAGAAAATTCATATGTAACGATAACTAGAACTTATCCTAATTTGGATGAATATAAAGAATCGGTTTTTGTTAAAAATTTATTTCAAAATGTAACAGTTACTAATAACAAATACTATACTGAGATTCAAACAGTTGGCGATTATTATTATGATTATATATATGGATCAGATAGTGATGAAATTGCTCCTAAAGATAAAAATAATGTTGGTAATGTTGAGGTAAGTGTTAGATTAGAAAATCAATTAGTTGATACTAATGCTGATTTAAAAAATGAAACTAAAAATATATATACTTGGGTAATTACACCAGATGATGATTTTAAAAGCATTTATATTAGAAGTGATGATAAATTAAGATATGATGTAATATTTGAATTGTTTATTATGAATAATATAGGAATTGTTGTATTAATAGGTATAACATTAGTAACACTTTTAATTTTAGTATCTACTTTTCTAATTAAACGTGCCCAAATAAACAAAATATAATAAAGGAGTCGGGTTATGAAAAAGATTAAAATATTGTTAATATTATTAATTATGATTATAATTACTGGTTGTGATGTTGATTATAAAGCGATTGTTGATAGTAATTATCGAGTTAAAGAAACAGTAAAATTTATTGGTGATAATAAAACGATTGCTGAAAAGGGTTATAATGTTGACTTATATTTAACAGAACAAATAGAGACTCATGAAAATATCAGTTTATTTAAAGGCTATAATTTTATTAAAAAAATAGGAAAAACGGATTCGTTTGTTACAATTGATCGACAACATCGAAATTTAGAAGATTATAGTAGATCACCTGTGTTTAACCAGTTATTTGAAAGTGCCGCTGTCGTCTATGATGAAGATACGGTAACATTTAATACAACTGGTGAGAATTATTATAAAAACTTTTATAATAATGATGATTTAGTAGATCCTGATTTTTATGTTGATAAAATTACCATTCAAATGCGTTTTCATAATAATATTATTGAAAGTAATGCTGATTCAACTGATGAGGCAACCAATACTCTTACTTGGAATGTATCTTCTTCAAAAGAACTTAAAAAAATATATTTTAAGATTGGTAATGATAAAAGATATGATATAATATTAATGGATTATGTTATAGAAAACAAAATTAAGTTTATCTCTATCTTACTAACACTTTTAGTTGTTGGCGGGGTTACATTAAAGTTTTATGAAAATTACAAAAAAAATGATTCGATATAAGAGGTGGAAAAATGAAGTTAAAATTTAGAGCTGATGCTAAAGATATTTTCGTATTTATTATATTTGCATTAATTTTATTTTATTTAGTAGCAATTGGTGTTTTAAATATTACATCTTTTGGTGACGACGGTACTTTTCATGGATTTAATCCATTGCCAGCTTTTTCTGAAAAATATCTAGCACCAACAATGGTATTTTTCTTATTTGTTCTAATTATCATTTTAACAAGTGTTTCTTCTTACTTTTTCGAAAGAGAAAAAGGTTTTGGAATTACAACTACTCCAAAACAAGAAAAGGGATATTCAAGATGGGCGAGTGAAAAGGAATTTAAAAGCCAATTAAAATTAGTTCATCCTAAAAACAAAGAAATAAATGCTGCAGGTGTTCCATTAATCAACAATGGTAAAGAAATTTGGGTTGATGATGGTGAATACCATAACTTAATTATTGGATCAACAGGTAGTGGTAAAACACAAATTATGGTTCATCCATTAGTTAAATTATTGGCTAAAAATGGCGAATCAATGATTGTAACTGACCCTAAAGGTGAGATTTATGAAGAAAATGCGAATCTTTTAAGAGAACGTGGATATAATATTGTTCTTTTGAATTTCCGCGAACCTAGTCGTGGTAATGCTTGGAATCCACTTCATTTACCTTATACTTTATATAAAGAAGGTAATCAAGATAAAGCTAATGAATTATTAGATGATTTAGCACTTAACATTCTTTATGATGAATCTTCTCAAAACCAAGATCCATTTTGGGAGAAAACGTCAGCCGATTATTTTACAGGTCTTTCTTTAGCACTTTTTGAAGATGCTCGACCTGAAGAAATAAACTTAAATAGTATTAACTTAATAACAACTGTTGGTGAAGATAAATATCTAGGAAAAACTTACATTAAAGAATATTTTAGTGAAAAAGATCCGATTTCACCAGCATATATAAATGTTGCTAGTACGATAAATGCTCCAGAAGATACAAAGGGTAGTATTTTATCAGTATTTAAACAAAAAATTAAATTATTTTCATCAAGAGAAAATATTTCAGAAATGCTTTCTCATAATGATTTTGATATTAAAGATATTGGACGAAAGAAAACAGCGGTCTTCATAGTTGTCCAAGATGAAAAAAAGACTTACCATTCATTAGTTACTATTTTTATTAAACAATGTTATGAGACTTTAATTGATGTTGCACAAGAGAGTGGCGGGAAATTACCATTCCGTACTAACTTTATCTTAGATGAGTTTGCTAATATGCCGCCATTAAAGGATGTAACAACAATGGTTACAGCCGCTAGAAGTAGAAATATTAGATTTAGTTTTATTATTCAAAACTTCGCGCAACTATATCAAGTATATGGTAAAGAAAATGGGGAAACAATCAAAGGAAATTGTGGTAACATTATTTATTTAATTAGTAGTGAACTTAGTGCACTCGAAGAAATAAGTAAAATGGCTGGTGAAGTTAAGTCTAAAGAAAAAGATAAAACAGCTAGTACACCACTTGTTACTGTTAGTGATTTACAAAGATTAAAACAATGGGAAACAATTATTATTCGTACTCGTATGATGCCGTTTAAAACTAAACTAACACCTAATTTCAAAATGGATTGGGGAGAGAGATTAGAAAAAAGTGGCTACCCAACTCGTGAGAAAAATACTGTTGAAGTTTTTGATTTAAAACAATATGTTGAAAACAGACGAAAAAAAGCGATTGATAATGCCAGCAATATTATGGGAAATGAATTAGGTGGATTATTTCAAGGACCATCTAAAAAACCATCTACTGATTTAAATATGGATGATTTAATCAAACGTATAGATCAAAAAATAGCGGAACTTGAAGAAGAAGAACGTCGTGAAAAGGAATTAAATAGTAATCGCCAATCAAACGTTCAAATTAATCTTCCTAAAGCAACTAATGAAAAACCGGTTATTGAAGAAAAACCAATTATCGAAAAGAAACCAGTAGTTGAGGAACCACCAGTGATAGAAGATAATGCGGAATTAATGAAGAGAATAGCTGAAATTGAAAAAAACATTTCGTCAACGGTTATTGAAGATAGACCTAAGGTTTAAGATAATACGGAATTGATTAAAAGAATAGAAAACATTGAAAAAAATATTTTATCACAAGATGTTGAAAAAACGACAAAGGTTGAGAAACCAAAAACAGAGAAAACCAAGATTGAAAAAAATATTGATGATATTAAGACTACTAAAAATGCTAATTTAATTACAGATGACCAATTTTTTGATGATTTCTTTGGAGACGACTAAACTTTTAAACTCCATTTTATTATTTGTCTTACATATAATAGATTAGGGTGGTAGATATGATATCAAATATTTCTGTGTCAGACTTTCTAAAACAACAGACAGAAAGACAGGTTATTGATATAAGAAGTATTCAAAGTTATAATAATAATCATATTCCTGGTGCTAAAAACATACCAAAGGATAAATTATTAAATGAACCACAAAAATACCTCAATCGACATGAAATTTATTATATATATTGTCAAAGTGGAATAAGAAGTAAAGATGCTTGTAGGCAATTGTTAAGATTGGGCTATAAGGTTATAAACATTAATGGTGGTTACGAAAGTTGGATGTTAGAAAAGTAAGAAATCTTCTTACTTTTTTTAAATCTATGATATAATTACTATAGACAAAATAACGGAGGGGTAATATGGATTATATAATTGTTGGATTGTTAGTTATCATTTTAATTTTAGTAGTAATCGCGCTTACTAAAAATATTGATGAATCAAATATAACTGAGCGTCTTGGTAAGTTAGAAACAAATGTGGTAAAAGAAATAGGAGATTTTAAGAACGATTTTAGTCGTGATTTAACTGAAGATTTTAATCAATTAAGTGAAAAGATTGAGTATCGTTTAAGATTAATTAATGATCGAGTTAATGAAAGATTAGATGAAAATTTCGAAAAAACAAATAAGACATTTGTATCAGTATTAGAAAGATTATCTAAAATTGATGAAGCACAAAAGAAAATTGATATATTATCTGGTGATATTGTATCATTGCAAAGTGTTTTAACCGATAAAAAATCTCGTGGTATATTTGGTGAAGTTAATCTCGCACATATAATGAGTAGTGTTTTTGGAGAAAATAATAAAAAGATCTATCAATTACAGTATGCCTTTAATAATTCAACAATCGCTGACTGTGTCCTTTTCGCCCCAGAACCTCTAGGAGTTATTGCTATTGATTCAAAGTTTCCTTTGGAGAATTATCAGGCAATGGTTGATAAAAATAATTCGGATATGACTCGTTTAAATGCTGAAAAAGCTTTTAAATTAGATATGAAAAAACATATTGATGATATTGCTAATAAATATATTATTACTGATGTTACTACTGATCAAGCAATATTATTCTTGCCCGCTGAAGCAATTTTTGCTGAAATTAATGCCTATCATCAAGACATTATTGATTATTCATATAAAAGAAAAGTTTGGATTACATCTCCAACTACTTTGATAAGTACTCTTACAACAATTCAAATAATTATTAAAAATATTGAACGTGATAAATATGCTTCAATTATTCATCAAGAATTGAAATATTTGGATACAGAATTTAAACGATATAAAGATCGTTGGGATAAATTATCAAGAACTATTGATACTGTTAATAAGGAAGTAAAAGATATTCATACAACGACTGATAAAATAAATAAGCGTTTTGATTCTATAAGTGCTGTTGAAATTCAAGAAATCGGGTACGAAGAAAATGAAAAAATTTAATATATTGTTTATTATTTTAGTAAGTATTTTAAGTGTTTCTATAGGAATAAATAAATTTATTGACGGAAATATTACTGAGGCTTTAGTTGCTACAACAATTGTACCAGTTATGGTATTACCACTTTTACTAAAAAGATCATTAAAATTATCAGATAGTACAATTATGCTATATTTAATTTTTGTTTTTTTTGCTCAATTTGTTGGTTCTATGCTAAATGCTTATGATACTATACCAATGTTTGATAAAATTATGCATTTATCATCTGGAGTGGTATCCTCTGTATTGGGAATAATACTACTAGTATCATTTAAAAAGTATGATGATGAGAGTCTAGCATTTAATATATTATTTATTATAGCTACTACTTTTATGGTGGCTGGCTTATGGGAGATATTTGAGTATTCAGCGGACAAGGTCTTTTCGGGAGATGCTCAAAGAGTAATTGAAACAGGGATTAACGATACAATGCAAGATATCATCGCGGCATTCTTCGGGTCTATATCTTTTTGCATATTATATGCCTATGAAAAAATTGCTAAAGTTGAATTTGTTATTAGTAAGTATATAAAGGAGTTGGTACAATGACAGATAAGGAATTACTTAAAAGATTAAAAGAATTATTGGAGACAGTTCCTAAACATAATGAAGAAAATGAAGCAACTAAAGAAGATAGTACTAGTAATTCATATGGTAAAACTAAGTCATTAGGTGCCTATCCTGGTACAGAACATTTTTTTAAGAAGCCAGTTGTTGAAGAAAAGGATTACCAAAAAGGATATTCTTCAGTTTTGCTTTTAGGCTTTCTTACTTTTTTCTTTCAAGTTTTATTTATGTTAATTGGATATATCATTTTTAAATAACCACAATATTTTGTGGTTTTTGTTTCGCATAGAATAACATATATAACTAATAATATTAAAGGTGATAAAATGATTTTAATTAAAATAGATGATTTAGAATTCTTAAGGAAAATGGTTAATTATTTTGACTATGCTAAAATATCATATACGACAAACATTAATGATGACTATGATTATTTATTAGTGGCCGAAGTTAATAAAAAGATAAATAATGTAGTTAATTTAAATGTTCGAAACAAGAAAAAGATCATTTTTATAAGTTATTTGGAGGAAAATAATATATATAAATATAATCAATCACTAACTAAAAAAGGAAATATTTACAATGAATATTTAAATAACATTTTAAATAATAGTTGTATGGTGATTACTAGTTTTCCATATTATAAAGAATTATTTAAATATAAGACAACAGGAAAAATTATGTTAATTAATAGAGAGATACCCATTGTTTCTATTAAACAAAAACATAAGATTAATAAAAAGGAATGTTTGTTTATTGATTATAAATATGAACACATTAGTGACTTATATAAAAATGCCTTAAAGCATGAATATGTTAATTTTGTTTTATTAGGATATATGCCTTCATATCTATTATCGAAAACTAAAATCAAAAAACTAAATAATATGCCTAAGAATGTTACTTATATAAAATATTTAAATCAAAATGATTATTTGCTTTTGCTTCAAAGAGTAAATTTAATTGTTAATTGTGATAACAATATAAATAACTATGATTCCTTACAATATATATTTTTATTAAAGAAGCAGGTGATTATTAAAAACGTTGCCGTTTATGATAATTATTTAATAAATAGTAAGAATGCATATTTGTTTAATAATAGTAAAGAATTAGAGTATCGATTGGGTAAACTAATTAAAAGTGAAATGTCTAATTTAACAACTGATACTTTTATTCTAATAAAGGATAATAATTTTAAAAAAATTTGTGCTGAATTAGGAAAATTGATATAAAGGACTATATTTTATTACTTATTTCCTTTATAATATATTTGTAAGGTTTGTGAGGTGTGAAGATGGAAGAACAAATTTTAGAAATACTCAAAAATGAAAATAAAGCAATTTCTTCTACAGAAATTAATAATCGTTTAGGGCTAAAAACTGTTGATGAATTTAAAGAAGTTTTAAAAACATTACAAGAATTAGAAGATTCCCTACAAGTTTATTGTACTAACAAAGGTAATTATATGTTATTTAATAAAAGTCATTTACGAGTAGGGCGATTAATTGTTAATAAAAAAGGTTTTGGATTTGTTGACATTGAAGGTGACGAGGATATTTATATCCATGGAAGCAATATGAATGGTGCAATCCATGATGATACAGTTATTGCTGAAATCATTCATGTTAAAGGGATGGAAATGGAAGGCCGTATTGTTAAAGTTGTTAGTCGAAAACTTAAACAATTAGTGGGTGAGTTTTATTATAAACGAGGTAAAGGTTATATTGATCTTGATGATGAAAAGGTTAAACTTAATATTGAAATCGATAAAAATCGTACTTTAGGAGCAATGAATGGCCATAAAGTATTGGTTCGTGTAACAACTCAAATAAATAAAAATACTTATCGTGGTGAGGTCATTAAAGTATTAGGGCATAAAAATGATCCCGGTGTTGATATTATGTCTATCGCTATGAAATATGACATTAATGATGTTTTCCCGGATGATGTTATGAAAGAAACAGAGGCTATTCCTAATGAAGTTAGTCCAGAAGAAATGAAAGGACGTAGGGATTTAAGAGAAGATGTAATTTTTACTATTGATGGTGATGATACGAAAGATATTGATGATGCTCTTTCTTTAAAAGTTTTAGAAAATGGTAATTATCAATTAGGTGTTCATATCGCTGATGTAAGTTATTATATTCATGAAAATAGTCGTCTTGATGAAGAAGCCTATGAAAGAGGCACTAGTGTTTATTTAGCCGATCGAGTTATTCCTATGATTCCACACAAACTATCAAACGGAATATGTTCATTAAACCCTGATGTTGATCGTCTTGCTGTGTCTTGTGTTATGGAAATAAACGATAAGGGTGATGTTGTTGACTATGACATTTTTGAAAGTGTCATTAGATCAAAAAAACAAATGACTTATAAAAATGTTAATGAAATACTTGAAAACAATACTATTCCAGAAACTTATGAAAATTATGTTGATGTGTTAACTAAGATGCATGATTTATCAAAAATTCTTCGTAAAAATAAAGAACAAAGAGGATTTATTGATTTTGAAATAGATGAGTCTAAAATTATTGTAAATGATGAAGGTGAAGCAATTGATGTTGTTTTACGTGATCGTGGAGTTGGCGAAAAATTAATTGAAGACTTTATGATTGTTGCTAATGAAACAGTAGCAACGGCTATTTATTTTATGGAGTTACCATTTGTTTATCGTGTTCACGGAAAACCAAATGAAGAAAAAGTAAATAATTTTCTAGCATTTATTAAAGTTTTAGGTTATACTATTGATGTTAAAACAAATGATTATACATCAAAAACAATGCAATATATATTAGAGAGTCTAAAAGATAAAAAAGAATTTTTAATTTTATCTAAATTGATGCTTAGAAGTATGCAAAAAGCAATTTATGATAAAAACAATATTGGACACTTTGGTATTGCTAGTAAGTGTTATACTCACTTTACTTCACCGATTAGAAGATATCCTGATACGACAGTTCATCGTTTACTTAGAACATATTTGTTTAATAACAAAATGGATAAGGAAACAATCAACTTTTGGGATAATCGATTAACTTTTTTGACGGAACATACATCAAGAAAAGAACGAGCTTCAATTGAATGTGAACGTGAAGTTACTGATATGAAAAAGGCTGAATACATGATGAAACATATCGGAGAAAAATACACTGGTATTGTAAGTAGTGTAATGAGTTTTGGAATGTTTATTGAACTTCCTAATTTAGTTGAAGGATTAATTCGAATTGATGAATTAATTGATGATCATTATGTCTTTGATGAGACAACATTCTCGTTAAGAGGGGCCAAGAACAAACGTGGTTACCGCTTAGGTGATAAAGTTAATGTCATTGTTAAAAATGCTTCCAAGGAGGCTAAAACAGTTGACTTTGTAATAGATTATGACAATAATAAGACAGATAATTAATATTGTAAATTGTAGTTAGTTGTATGATGGGGGGAATAACGTGGACAATTTAGAAAAAGAAATTATTGAACTATTAAACAAGGAAGGCAAAAGCTTAAAAGTCAAATACATGGCCAAGAAGTTAGAAGTCGAAGTAGATGATTTAAAAAAGTGCTTAAGATATTTACAAGGTAAGTTAAAAGTAAAATGTAATGAAAATGGGACATATCAATTACTTGAAACTAAAAACATGAGATCAGGAATTATAACAATTGACTTTCATGGAGTTGGAATTGTTAAGCTAGGTAATAATAGTGAAATAAGGGTTCCACAACACAAATTAAATGGTGCATTAAATGGTGATACTGTATTGATTAGTATTAAACAAACAAAAAGAGGAAAATTAGAAGGTCGAGTTGAAGAAAAAATTGGTCGTAATTTAGGAATTATGGCAGGACTTGTCTATATGAGAGATGGAGTTCCTTATATTAAGACTAATAGTTCAAGAACTGATATAAAAATAAAAGTCGATAATGTAAATGGACTGGTTGAAGGCCACAACGTTTTATTTAAAATACTTGAACAAAATGATCAAAAAGAATATGTTGCTGAAGTTGTAAAAATATCAGATCACAAAAATGATATTGGTGCTGATGTCCTTGCTCTAGCGTCGGCTATGGGAATCAATGATGTTTTTCCTGATGATGTTATTGAAGAAGCAACCAAAGTTCCATCTGAAGTGTCTGAAGATGAATTAAAAGGCCGAAGAGATTTAAGAGATGAAATGATTTTTACTATTGATGGTGATGATGCTAAAGATTTAGATGATGCAATATCAATAAAAATAAATGAAAATGGTAATTATGTTTTAGGAGTACATATTGCTGATGTTAGTCATTATGTACCAGTTAATAGTGCAATTGGTAGGGAAGCTTATGAAAGGGGTACTAGTGTTTACTTAGTAGGCTGTGCGATTCCAATGTTACCACATTCTTTATCCAATGGAATATGTTCACTTAATGATGGAGTTGACCGTTTAACAATGAGTTGTGAAATGGAGTTAAGTCCTAGAGGTGAATTATTAAGTTATGATGTTTTTGAAAGTGTTATTAATTCTAAAAAAAGAATGACATATAATAATGTTAATGCCATTTTAGAAAAAGATGAAGTGGTTCCAGGCTATGAGCCTTTTGTTGAATCTTTAAAAACAATGCTTGAACTTTCACATAAGGTAAGAAAACAAAAAGAAAAACGTGGTACGATTAGTTTTGGAACCAACGAATCATATGTTAAAACTAATTTAGATGGTGAACCAATTGATGTTGTTTTAAGAACTCGTGGTGAAGGTGAAAAGCTAATTGAAGATTTTATGATTTTAGCTAACGAAAGTGTAGCTAGTTATATTTATGAAATGGAATTACCATTTTTATATCGTAATCATGATAAGCCAAATGAAGAAAAAATTGATCAAGTTATTGATTTAATCGCTTCAATTGGTTATCGAGTTAAAAAACAATCCAAAAATAATGAAATTGATTTTACTAAAACATATCAAGCTATTTTAGAAGAATTAAAAGATAATCCTGATTTTTCAATTATTTCAAAAATAATGGTTCGTAGTATGAAAAAAGCCCGTTATGCAGCTACTAATGAAAAGCATTTTGGTATTGCAAGCGATTGTTATACTCACTTTACTTCACCAATTAGAAGATTTCCAGATTTAACTGTTCATCGTTTATTAAAAAAATATGTTATTGAACATAATTATGATTTTAAAAATTCACAAGCTTTTGAATCAAGACTCGAAGAAATTGCTAGACATTCATCTTCAAAGGAAGTTTCAGCAGATGAATGTGAACGTGAAGTTATTAAAATGAAACATGCTGAATATATGGAAAATTATATTGGAGAAGAATTTGATGGATGGGTTAGCAATATAACTAAAAACGGAATGTATGTTCAATTAGCTAATTTAATCGAAGGTTTAGTAGCAATGTGTAAAATGGATAAATCATTTGTCTATGATCAAGAAAAAGTAACATTAACTTCTGTTAATTTAGATTTAATGTATAGAATTGGATCACCAGTTAAAATCGTTGTTGATAATGCTGATAAAGAAATGCGAATGATTGGATTTTCAATAGCTGATCAAAAAGAATATTGCAAGACTTATAAATTAAAATAGATCCTTTAAGGAGTTGATAGTTTATGGAAATTAAAAATCGTCAAGCTCATTTCAATTATGAGATTATTGATACTTTCGAGACAGGAATTGTTTTAAAAGGTACGGAAATAAAATCAATTAGAAATGGTAGTGCGAATTTAAAAGATAGCTATGCTATTATTAAAAATAACGAATTATTTCTTTTAAATATGCATATTAGTCAGTATGAACAAGGCAATATATTTAATCACGAAGAAACCAGAACTAGAAAACTACTAATGCATAAAAAAGAAATTGTAAAACTAAATAATTATCTAACTACTGAAGGATTAACTCTAATTCCTTTAAAACTTTATTTTAAAAAGAACAAAGCTAAAATATTATTAGGGTTGGCTAAAGGTAAGAAAACTTATGATAAACGTCAAACCATTAAGGAAAGAGATATTGCAAGGGAAATGCAAAAAGAACAAAAAGAATATTTTAAATAAAACCGTTAAGGTTTTTTTATTTTTATGATTTTCGCCACTACCAAAATTAAAGTTATGAATATTATATATGTATAATTGAAAGGAGAAAAAATGAAAAAGTTGTATGATGATGCAAGAAATATTTTGAAAAAGGATCCGGCTGCATATAATATAATTCATGTAATCCTTTTATATCAAGGGTTTCACATCTTGATTTTCCACCGAATTGGTCATTTCTTTTATAATATAAAACTATTTTTTATTGCTAGATTAATATCTCAGTTAGGAAGATTAATAACGGGAATTGAAATTCATCCGGGAGCGAAAATAGGAAATCGTTTATTTATTGATCATGGTTCAGGTATCGTTATTGGTGAAACAGCAGAGATCGGCGATGACTGTACAATATATCACGGAGTCACATTAGGAGGAACTGGTAAGGATCGTAACAAACGACATCCAACTATTAAAAACAATGTTATTATTGGTTGTGGAGCAATAGTGTTGGGAAACATTACCATTGGGAACAATGTAAAGATTGGAGCCAATGCGATAGTTGTTAACGATATTTCGGATAATTGTACGGTAGTGGGAGAAAAGGGAAGAATTATTTAAAAAAATAAACATTTACAAAAATAAAGAAGGGTGTTATAATCTTACTACGGGGATGCTTGGTTTCGACAGGAATATAAGGGTTTAAGTGGCAAGCCGGAGGTACACGTTACGTACAACCAAAAAATAACTGGAAACAGAACACAATTAGCTTTCGCTTAATATAAAACAGTGAAAGGCTTCTTTTATTCTTTCTCCCATGAGGAATTTTAGAGGCACGAATTAGTGGGATATATTATTACTTTGCCTAGGAGTAGTAACGAAAATTATAGGCTTACTAAGAGATTATTTGTTAGGGGTTAATCTTATTAGGAATCTTTACAACTAACTAAGCTTGTAGAAGCTTAAACTACTGTATTTTTGGACAGGGGTTCGATCCCCCTCATCTCCACCATAATGAATATTAACAACCGATAGGGGTTGAAAAGGAGTCACACTGATAGTTTAGTGTGACTTTTATATTATTAAAATTAAAAAGGAGATTATTTTAACTCCTTATAAACATTTGTGTCCAATATATTTTTCCATTATTATCTCTTGCCACACCCACACCAATTTGATTGTATGTTGGGCTTAAGATGTTTTCTCTATGTCCTGTAGAATTCATCCAAGAGTTCATAGCTTCTTCTGCTGTTCGTTGACCGCTAGCAATATTTTCAGCAGCCGCAGTAAATGAAATCCCAAAAGATCTAAGCATATTAAATGGCGTTCCATAAGTTGGTGAATTATGTGAGAAATAATTATTATCTATAAAATCTTGGGATTTAAGTCTAGCTACATTACTTACCTGATTATTTTCGGTAAGCGGCGAACGTCCCACCTTATTTCTTTCAACATTAACTAAACGAATAACTTCTGCTTCTAATGCTCTTAAATCATTTGAAGTTCCAGGAGTACTTGGTTCACTTGGAGTAACAGGTACCGTTTGTGAACTTGGAATATTGATTGTTTGACCAGGAAGAATTAATGATGGATTTGTAATTTGTGGATTGGCTACCATTAGATCACTTAATCCAACATTATAGTTTTTAGCTATTTGCCACAAATTATCTCCAGAGACTACGGTATGTGTTGTTGTACCATTACTTGGAATATTAATTGTTTGACCTGCTATAATAAGCTCGGGATTTGTAATTTGAGGGTTACTTGCTAAAAGTTCATTTAACGAAAGTCCATGCTTTCTAGCAATTCCCCACATCGTATCACCACGGAGAACGGTATATGTTGTCATTAATAATACCACCTTTCTATTTTTTACCTAAATGTACAATATATTATATGAGGTATTAAACCAACTGCTACTTTTATAAATAAAACTATTAAAAAGTTATTAATTAAAAATATATCATGATATAATTAAAGTAATAAACTTAATTATAAAAAAGGAGTATTTCATATGAATAATATTAAAGTGAATCAAATAATGAAATTGATGGATGATATAATATATGGATATGTTGATAAAGATAATAATAAGCATGAGAAAATTGGTGATGAGTTTTCCAATATTTATCAACTTCAATCACCTAGTGAATTAATAATTAGCAAAATAGG
>JAQWBL010000018.1 GCA_028706395.1 Bacilli bacterium
ATCGGTTCCTTTAGCAATTCCATAAGTAAAGGCTCCATGAAATATATCTCCTGCTCCAGTTGAATCAATTGCTTTAACTGTTATTGAAGGCATTATTTTAATTTTATCTTCATATTTATATAAGCAGCCTTTTTTTTCTAAAGTTATAACAATATTGTTTTTAAAAATTTCTTCCATTTTTTTATATAAATCAACAATTGATTGCTGATTATCATAATCAATAGTCATTCCCGTAACAGTTTCAGCAAATTCTTTTGAACAAACTAAATGATTAACCATTTTAGATAATTCAATTATTTCTGGCCTTGGTCTCCCAGCATCAATAATACTAACAGCATTAGGATGTTGTTCTATAACTTGCTTTGATAATTCATATTCTTGACCATCAATTAAAATAATGTCTGGTTCAAAATCTAGTTTTAATTCACTCATCTTCATATTTTTTGGACGGTAGGTTAAAATAGTTCTTGACCCATTACCTTTATTTGCAATAATAAAACTAGAAGTCGTTCTAAATTTATTACTAAACTCTAAATAATCGGTATTAACATTTACACTTTCAAATTCTTGTTTAATGGTATGTCCATATTCATCATCACCAACAACACCGGCAAAATAAACATACATTCCCCATTTACCTAGTAAATAGGCGGCATTAGATGCGGGTCCGCCACCACATTCAACCCGTGTATCAACACGATTTTTTGTATTTTCGATTGGATATTCATCAAGTGGAATAGTTATATCATAGGCTGCATGTCCTAAACAAAGTATTTTCATATTATCACCACTAGTATTATCTCAAATTTACCTTCTTTTAGCAACCTATTACTTATATATTTTGTTGTTCATATTACTTTTGTCTACATATTATTTAATTTTTCTTTTTACATCCGTTTTTTCTTCTAAATCATTAAAATATTTATCTATATAAGGAAATTCATTCGCTTTATTAGAAATTAAATCACTAATATAATTTAATAAATTTTCCTTTATCGGAAAACTAGTTAAAGACATCTTAAAATACTCAATACCATATTTATTTATATAACGTTCAAAATCAAAATCATATAAATAAGACAATATTGTTATTGCAGCACTATACTGATCCCCTTTTATAAGATAATTAAATTGTTCCTGACTAATCACTTCAATTGGCAACCCACCATCAATATCAATTAACAAGGCATTTTCATTATTAGAAATGATATTATCTAAATCAATATTATTATGAATAATCTTATTTTCATGTAAAAGAATTAATCCTTCAATAATTTCTTTACATATTTCTAATTTTTCTTTAAAACTTAATAGATTATTTTTATATATTTTAGATAATGACTTATAACCACTATAATAATCCGTACTTACTCCTTTAAACATTCCATTAATATAAACCTTATCTTTGGGCAATACACAACCTTTAATATCTTTTTTATCTAATATGTAATTAATTATTTCTTTTTTTTGATTAATTACATGATTATAATATATTTTTATTAAATAGTTATCATAATAATATAATTTACCCTCACTACCCTGACTAAATTTATTGTTTTTTTTTATTATTTTAAATTCTTTATTAGAAAGATTCATAAAATACCCCCTATAATTAAAGAGTATTCGACAATTTTAAATCTATTCTATTACCAAAATAAAAAAACCATTTAGTTATAAATGATTTTTAAGCGCCACCTTTTACTTCATAGGCATCGGCTACTATAAAGAAAGCATTTTCATCAATATCATTAATACCTTCTTTTAATCTGAAATAGTTTCTAACCGAAACTACACAAAAGATTACATTTTTAGAACTTCCTCCGTAAGCACCTTGTCCAGTTAACAAGGTGGCACCATGATGAAGATTATTTAAAATATAATCCATAACTTCTTTTTCTTTGTTAGTTACAATATAAAAAGCTTTATTATCAGAAATACCTAAAATTATTTTATCCGTAACAATACTATATATATAAATATAGATAATGGCATACATCGTATTAACTATCCCAAACACAAAAACTCCTGCCAAAATTATTGATCCATCAATTATTAAAAAGGCTTTACCCATTGAAATTTTTGAGAGTTTTGCTAGAATTGTTGAAGCTATATCAGAACCACCTGAACTAAATCCATATTTAGCAATTAATCCTACTGATACCCCAGTTAAAACCGACCCAAATATAATATTTAAAATCATATCATCACTTTTTAT
Source organism: Bacilli bacterium (assembly GCA_028706395.1). GTDB lineage: Bacteria > Bacillota_I > Bacilli_A > RF39 > UBA660 > DUPI01. Next base: position 2,216 of record JAQWBL010000018.1, read on the forward strand.
TGATATAAAATTATTAATATTAGATGTTAAATTTATAAATATAGGATATAGAATTGAACCTAGAATTGAATTAAGGGTTGTCTTCTTACCAAGTGTAAAAAAACTAGCTAATATGAGAATTAAGTTAACAATTAAAACAAATAAACTAGGGTCGATCATCTCTTTAAAAATAACGGCAGCTCCGTCAGCACCACCAGTAACAATATTATTTGGTAAAATAAAAGTATTATAGGTTGCTGCTAAAACAAGAAGTGCAATAATAAAAATTACATATCTGTATATTGTTTGATTTATAGTCAATGTTGTTGTTTTCATAAATACCTCCAAATTCATACATATTTATTTATACGTAAAGGATAAAAAAGCCTAATGGCTTTTATCTTGACTCTTTTAATTTAGCTTGAGCTGCTGCTAAACGAGCAATCGGAATTCTAAATGGTGAGCAAGAAACATAATCAAGGCCTAGTTTATGGCAAAATTCAACACTTGTAGGTTCCCCACCATGTTCACCACATATACCTAATTGAATTGTTTTATTAGAACTTTTTCCTCTAATAACCGCCATTTCAACTAATCTTCCAACACCATCTTGATCTAACTTTTCAAATGGATCTCGTTCAAAAATTCTTTTTTCATAATAATCACTTAAAAACTTACTAGCATCATCTCTTGAAAAACCATAAGTCATTTGTGTTAAATCATTAGTTCCAAAACTAAAGAAATCAACAGAACCAGCAATATCATCAGCTAAGATAGCAGCTCTTGGTGTTTCAATCATTGTTCCAATATGATAATCAATTTTCACACCATGTTCTTCCATAACCTCATTAGCTGTTTTAATAATTATTTCCTTATTATATTTCAATTCATTAATATCACTAATTAAAGGAATCATAATTTCCGGTACTGCTTTAATTCCTAACCAGCCAACATTAATAGCGGCTTCAATAATAGCTCTTGTTTGCATAACAGCTATTTCTGGATAAGTAATAGCAATTCGACAACCACGATGACCCATCATTGGATTTACTTCTCTTAATGATTCAATTCGAGCTTCAACTTCCGTAACTGTTAAATTTAAAGCATCAGCTAATTCAATTATTTCTTTTTCAGTCTTTGGTAAAAATTCATGTAATGGTGGATCCAAATAACGAATTGTTACTGCTTTACCATTCATTACTTCAAATAAACCTTCAAAATCTTTTCGTTGCATTGGTAATAACTTTTTCAATGATTCTTCCCGAACTTCTTCATTATCAGCTAGGATCATTTTTCTTACTTCAAATATGCGAGACTCTTCAAAAAACATATGTTCCGTACGACATAATCCAATACCTTCAGCTCCAAACATTAATGCTTGTTTAGCATCTCTTACTGTATCAGCATTAACTCTTACTCCAAGGGTTCTAACTTCATCAGCATAATTCATGAATGTTTCAAACTCACCACTAATTTCTGGTGCTTTAGTTTGAAGACTTCCACTATAAACTTTACCAGTTGTTCCGTCTAGTGATAAATTATCTCCTTCATTTAAGACCAGTCCATCACTAGTTGTTAATGTTTTATTTACAAAATCAATGGTTAAAGAATCACAACCACTAATACAGCATCGTCCCATTCCACGAGCAACAACCGCAGCATGTGAAGTCATTCCTCCTCTTATTGTTAAAATACCACGAGCATCATTCATTCCTTGAATATCTTCAGGAGATGTATCTTCACGAACTAATAAGGCATCTTCACCACGTTTAGCAGCTTCAGTCACATCACTAGCTGTAAAATAAATTTTACCAGTTGCGGCTCCAGGAGAAGCTGCTAGACCAGTAGCTATAACTGTTGCTTCTTTTAAAGCTTCCTCACTAAAGTTAGGATGCAATAGTTGATCTAATTGATTAGGATCAACTTTTAATAAAGCTTCTTCTTTAGTAATCAATCCTTCATTTAATAAATCAATAGCAATTTTTAAAGCCGCATGAGCAGTTCTTTTTCCATTACGAGTTTGAAGCATAAATAATTTACCATTTTCAATTGTAAATTCCATATCTTGCATATCTTTATAATGATTTTCTAGTTTCTTAGAATAATTTAAAAACTCTTCATAAATATGAGGCATTTCTTCTTTTAAAGTATCAATAGGTTGAGGAGTTCGAATACCGGCAACAACATCTTCACCTTGAGCATTTATTAAATACTCACCGTATAATTTGTTTTCACCAGTAGCTGGATTTCTAGTAAATGCTACACCAGTACCACAATCATCACCACGATTACCATATACCATTTCTTGAACATTTACAGCTGTTCCCCAACTACTTGGAATATCATGCATTTTTCTATAGATTCTTGCACGTTCATTATTCCAAGAACGAAATACAGCTGTGATTGATTCAATTAATTGCTCTTTAGGATCTTGTGGGAATTCTTCACCTGAAATTTGTTTATATACTTCTTTAAACTTACTAACTAAAGTAATCATGTCTTCACTAGTCAAATCACGATCATCAGTTATACCCCTAAGTTGCTTTAATTCACTAATAATTGCTTCAAATGATGATTTAGGATAACCTTTAACAACATCAGAAAACATTTGAATAAAACGACGATATGAATCATTTATAAAACGAGGATCATTATGAGCTTCTGTATATCCTAAAACAATCTGATCATTAAGACCTAGATTCAAAATAGTATCCATCATTCCCGGCATACTTGCGCGACTACCACTTCTTACTGATAATAATAGTGGATTTTTTGCATCACCTAATTTTTTACCTGATATTTTTTCTAACTCACTAACTTTTTTAAAAATTTGATCTATTACTTCATCACTAATAACTAAATTATCTTCATAATATTTATTACAAGCTTCAGTTGTCACAATAAAACCACTTGGTACCGGTAAACCAATATTAGTCATTTCGGCTAAATTCGCACCCTTACCACCGAGTAAGTCTCTCATGTCTTTATTTCCTTCTTTAAATGAATATACAAACTTTTTCATTAACTCTGCCTCCTACTATAATAATTATATCAAAAAGGATATTTATAAACAATCATTACTTTTTTAACTTAACACTTTTTCAATATAGCAATTGCCGCATAAAGATTCATAACTAACATCATTAGTTTCATCGATTGCTACTTGTTCACCAACACTTACAAATTTACCATTTACTTTACGTCCGTTAAACTTAGCGCGTTTACCACATCGACATATAGTAATTAACTCTTCTAATTCATCAGCCAGTTCCATAAGTCTTTTACTACCAGGAAAACTATTTGTTTGAAAATCACTTCTTAATCCATACGCTATTACAGGAATATTATATTTTTTAGAAATAACCCATAACTCGGTCACTTGTTTATCTGTTAAAAATTGTGCTTCGTCTACTAAAAGACATGCAATATTTTGATAATCAATATCATAATTTTTTAAACTCGCATCAGCCGGTAATAAGATATCAACCTTACGCTCTAAACCAATTCTTGACACTAATTTTTTATCTCCTTTTGTATCAATAACGGATTTAATAACTAAGACCTTTTGATCACGTTCCTCATAATTATATGCAACTTGCATTAAAGCTGTACTTTTACCTGAATTCATTGCCCCATATCTAAAATATAGTTTAGCCATCATTTTTACCTCCTTTTTTAGCACGTGGATGATTATCCAAATATACTTTTCTTAATCTTTCGTTAGATATATGAGTATATATTTGCGTTGTACTTAAATTACTATGACCAAGTAATTCTTGAACAATTTTTAAATCTGCACCATTATTAAGCATCTCCGTTGCAAAAGTATGTCTAATAACATGTGGACTTACTTTTTTATTTAGAGATGATTTTTTAACAATTTGATCAATTATTAATCGAATTCCTCGATCACTTAAATTGGTACCATTTTTATTTATTAATAAATAATCACTTAGTTTACCTTTTAATAATTGTAAACGTTGATCACTTATATATTCAATTAACATTTTTTTAAGAACATTACCAAAAATAACATATCTTTCTTTACTACCCTTTCCCATTACTTTAATAGTCATTTCATAAAAATTAATATCCGGTATTTTAATATTTACAAGTTCACTAACCCGAATACCAGTTGAATATAGCAATTCAATAATTAACTTATTGCGAAAACCAAGAGGTGTATTGATATTTGGTACTTCAAGTAATTCTTCTAATTCATTATTATGTAAATAATTGGGTAGTTTCTTATCAATTTTTGGATTACTTACTAAAGTCATGGGGTTTTTACTAATAACTTTAGATATAAGTAAATATTTAAAAAAACTTCGAAGTGTACTAATATGTCTGCTAATCGTTTTTTTTGTATACTTTTTATTATATAAAACGGTTAAATATTGACGAATAGTTGAATAATCAATATTTTTAATGTTATCTATGTTTTGATTTTTTATAAATATTAGAAATTCCTCTAAGTCATTACAATAAGCAATAACAGTATGGCTGGAATATTTTTTCTCGTCATTAATATAATCAATAAACTTTTCTTTTAGCCTATCCATATTATCACCATTACCATTTTAGCACAAAAAAAGAGTAAAATCTATTACTCTTAAATTCTATTTTTTTAATACTTTAGTCTTTGGTTTAAACATTCCATCAAACACTGGAACGTCTGGTTCTAAAGATGCTAATTGGTCTAAGTCATAATAACGACTTATTTCATCACGATCAGTCAAACTATTTAAAAAGGGATCTTCGGTTGATAATCTAACTGGTTCTGGTTCTTTTTGTTTGACTTCTAATTTAGGTGCTTCTTTTAATTTAATGCTGTCAAAATTTATTTTCGCACTATCTAAATTAACCGTTTTGTTATATTCAAACATTCCAAATATATAATCTCTTATAACACGATAGTTTTTAAGATGATCATAAATTTCTTGTTCACGATATATTTTATCTTCATACAAGTATTCTTTTAATAATTTTTGTAAGCGTTCATTTAAAAAATTATTTTCTGTCATATATCGATAAAAACGGCCCTTATCAATGTTGCTCATAAAATGTTTGTAAAACTTGCGATATACTTCGCCTTCTTTTATATTAGTACGACTAATACTAGCATATTGTTTCAATATATTTAAATCTCGATATGCAATCTTTAAATATCTCTCTTTTCGATCTTCCTTATATTTTATATAAAATTTAGGGTGTTCAACATTACTTCCAATAACATCTTGAATATCAGCTGATAAATCTTGTTCATCTTTATAATCTAAGGTAATCATATCAATATCACTTAAAACATAGTTAGGACGACCGAATTCATTTTCATCACCAAAAAAATTTTTAATAAGTATTTCTTCTCTAGTCGGAACATTTTTCAATACAAAGTTATATCTTCTTCTAACTTGTTCTTTCATTAAATCACCTCTTAATAATTATATTATAACAAAATATATTCATTAAAACAATTATTATAATATTGCTTTACATATCAAAAAAAGGGATGACTCCCTATTCTTGATAATCACAACTACTACATTTAACTTTATTATTTTTTTCAACTAACATACTCTTACACTCTGGACACTCTTTACCAATTGGTTTATCCCAGTATGCTGTTTTACATTTTGGATAATTATTACATCCATAAAATATTTTGCCTTTGCGAGTTGGTTTTTCAACAATCTTGCCATCACAATTTGGACAATCAGTTATTTCATTTACTTCTTTTGGTTCATTTTTTATATATTTACACTCAGGAAAATTACTACAAGCAACGAAATCACCATATCGTCCTTTTCGAACAACTAATGGATGATTACAATTTGGACACATTTCTCCCGTTTGTTCAGGTTCCTTTTTTTCCATATTATCAAACGCCTCTTTCATTGCAACTTCAAATTCTTGATAAAATTTTTCTAGTAACTCATACCAAACTAACTGACCTTCAGCTATTTTATCTAAATCATTTTCCATGTTAGCAGTATATAAAACATTAATAATATGACTGAAATAAACTTGTAACTTATCAGTTATTTCAATTCCAATTTCTGTTGGCATGAATTTTTTATCAACCACATTTACATATCCACGACTCTTAATTGTATCCATGGTTTTAGTATAAGTACTAGGTCTTCCAATTCCCAATTCTTCCATTTCCTTAATCAACTTAGCTTCCGTATAACGAGCAGGTGGTTTAGTAAAATGTTGTTCTTTTAAAATGTCATTAGAGACAATAACATTTGATTGATAATTTTCAAATGGTGGTAACATAGTTTCCGTAGTTTCTTCATAATCACCATAAGCTTTTAAATAACCATCAAAGATTAATACTTGACCATTGGCTTTAAATTGATAATTATTATTATCTAAAATAACGGTTGTATTATTTGTTTTAGCATCAGCCATAAGTGACGCTAAAGCACGATAATAGATAATGCGATATAACTTATATTCATCACTTGATAAATAAGGTTTGACACTTATTGGATCACGAGTAATACTAGTTGGTCGAATAGCTTCATGGGCATCTTGAACATTATCTGTTTTTTTATTTACTTTAACACTACCTAAATATTCCTTCCCATATTTGGCCTCAATATATTTAAAAGTACTACCAATAAACTCACTAGATAATCTCGTAGAATCAGTACGCATATAAGTAATAAGCCCAACTGTTTCGTTTTCTAGTTCGATACCTTCATATAATTTTTGGGCTACACTCATTGACTTTTTAGCTGACATTCCTAATTTCGATGATGCTTCTTGTTGTAAGGTACTAGTAATAAAAGGCATTCTTGATTTTTTATTTTTTACCTTTTTATCAACACTTTCAATCTTAAAACTGTTACTTAATTTAGATAATATTTCATTGGCTTCAACTTCATTGTTTATTTTAATATCTTTATTATTATAATTAAATAACTCAGCATAAAATTCTTTAAAGTTAGCTGTTATTGTCCAGTATTCAGTCGCATCAAAAGCTTCAATTTCTCGTTCACGATCAACAATTAGCTTTAAAGCAACACTTTGAACTCTTCCAGCACTTGTTCCACTTGTTTTACTTTGCATTAATTTACTTAATCTAAAACCAATAATACGATCTAAGATACGTCTTGTTTCTTGAGAGTTAACTAAATCAGTATTTATTTTTCTAGCATGATTAAATGATTCTGTAATTGCGCCTTTAGTAATTTCATTAAAAACAATTCGCTCGTAATCATCTTCTTTAAGACCAAGGGCATCATATAAATGCCAACTAATAGCTTCCCCTTCACGATCGGGGTCACTTGCTAAATATACTTTCGAAGATTTTTTAACTTCCGATTTAAGTTCATCAATAACCTTCTTCTTACCTTTAATAGTTGTATATGTAGGTTTAAAATGATTTTCAATATCTACTCCAAAACCAAATTTACCTTTAATTGCTAAATCTCTAATATGACCTTTACTAGATACTACTTTAAAGTCCTTACCTAAAAACTTTTCAATCGTTTTTGATTTACTTGGGGACTCCACTATTACTAATTTTTGTGCCATAGTTCACTTCCTTTTTAATCAATATAATTTATACACTATTATTTTGCTATTGTCAACCATAAAATAAATATACCCTTGATTTCAAGCGTTTCCTTTACTCACTACCTTTGGGACAACGATTTCCCCAAGTATCAACCAATTCATGATCTTTATAGATTTTTAAAACTTCACAATTGTTAGAACACTTAGAACATTCACTACCTTTAGTCTCAAATAAAACATCAGTTGCATCTAATTCAAAGATTTGATGATTTTTGTTTTTCTTAGCCATTATAGCAATTCCAATCGCCCCCATTAAATGACTATCATCATCAACAATTATTGGGGCATCTAAGACTTCTTTAAAGTATTTAAGAACGCCTTTATTTTTACTAACCCCACCTTGAAAAACAATTGGTTCCCTTATCTTTTTACCCTTACCAACATTATTTAAATAATTTAACACAATACTCTTGCAAAGTCCGGCAATAATATCTTCTTTTAAATAACCAATTTGAGCTTTATGAATTAAATCAGACTCCGCAAAAACAGTACAACGAGCTGCTATTTTAACTGGATTTTTTGATTTTAAGGCCAACTCACCAAAGTCTTCGATAGGAATTCCTAACCGTTTAGCTTGACTTGTTAAAAAAGAACCAGTTCCCGCGGCACATAAAGTATTCATCGAATAATCCACTACTACTCCATTATCAATAATGATTATTTTAGAATCTTGACCACCTATTTCTAAAATGGTATGAACATCTTTATGTTTTGACAAAGTACCAACCGCATGCGCCGTTATTTCATTTTTAACAACATTTGCTCCAAGCATTAAACCAATTAATTTACGAGCACTGCCGGTTGTCCCAATTCCTAATAGTTTACCATCTTTGGGCATTTTAGCTTTTAATTCACGAATTAACTTTTTAACAGCCACGATAGGATTACCTTCTGTCCAAATATATAATGAAGTTATAACTTGATTATTGTTATCAATAATAACTCCTTTAGTTGAAATGGAGCCAATATCAACACCTAAATAATATTCATTCATTGTCTCCTCCCTTCTATCATATCATAAAATGCTTCAACCCTAGTTTTAATTCCAACTTCTGATGTATTTGCATCAAATGAAAAAAATAATAAAGGCATTTTATGTTCCTGACATATTTTTGATATTATTGGCATAGCTCCAATCTCTGGAGTACAAAAGGTTGATTTAATATGAATTATTCCATCATAGTTGTGTTTACACAAATACTTTGTTCTTCCTATATTATCAGCAGCATCAGCACCCATTTTATAAGTAATATATTCTTTAGCATATTTAACATATTTATTAGCCATTCTACCTTTTTGAAACAATAAATAGTAGACATTGGTATATCTTTTTATTGACATTCCATAACTTGCCAGTTCCCGCTCAAGCTCATAGTTAGAAAAAGGTTCCATTAATGTATAGAGTTCTCCAATAAGACCAATTTTCAAATGATTTGATGGTTTGTTTATTTTAATTTTTTTTATTTTTTTAAAATAAAATTTATATTTAAAGTATAAATCAATATTTGTTTTAGAACGATAAAAACTATTTAGCATTTCCTTTTGGAGATTTATAAAACTATTAGGAACAACTTCAAAACCAATGTTTTCTCTAATATAGTCATCAACCTTATCCATATATTTAACCATTTTAATGGTAATTATTAAATAATATAAAGCTTTAATAGGATTAAAATTAGAATCCACCTTTTTTAATTCTTGATAAATTTTTTTTAAACTCTTCTGTCCTTTACTCATTAAATTAATAAATTGAAATTTGTAACCCATATCTTTAAGTATTTGTTCTTGTAATTCACTGTAGTATCCATAACGGCAACCACCACCGGCTTGAATTAAAACATTCGCCCCATTTTCTAATGATTCAATTAATGTTCCAATTGTATACTTAAATGGTGTACAAACAAATTCTGGACTATATCTAGTTCCTAGTTCAATGGTTTTATTTGTAATTATTGGAATATCCTCAATATTAACATCAAAAATATTAGTCAGTAAGTATTTAGCCGGAATATCGTAATTGCCCATTCTTGGAAAAGCAATTGTTATATTAGGATTTTGCTTTTGCGTTTTCAATAATATCAACAAAGCTTTCTAATCTTGTTTCAACTCCGGCTAATGAATCAAGATCATCAATAACTAAATTTAAATAAGGAAAATTTATTTTTCTAATAACTAAATCATTGACTAACGAATCAGGACCACAAGGAAATGATGAAACAAAAATAATCCCATCAATTTTATCTTCAACAAATTTAATTGCTCCAATCAATTCTTTACTATATTTCCAATAGATATCCTTTGAAAGTTTACTAGATAATTTATTAGTAATAGAAGAATCAAAATCATAGGCATTAATCCACTCAATATTGAGTTTTTCTAATGTTTTTAAAACTGGCAATCCAACATATTCATCTTCTATATTATAGGGATGACCAACCATCAAAATCTTTAATTTAGAACTTAACAATTTTTTTAAGTTCATCAGATGCTTTTTCTTTTTATCCTTTTCACTCATTGCTTTAGCATATACATAAGCCCTCTTACAAACACTTGTCTTTATACCTAAGCTTTTACCAATTTTTATAAACCCTTTTTCTTCAGTTTCACGCTTAGAGAGTACGATGTTATAATTTAAAACTTTCACTTTAAACGTATTTTTAACTAAATCATATAAACTCAAAAAATTGGTACATGTTTGATCAGCAACACCATAATTTTCAATTCTTGGAATTAAAATATAATCACATTTGTCTTTTAAATAATTAACATGACCCATATATATTTTTAATGACAAACACATTTCATCATTAGTATAATTAAGACCATCATTAATAATTTTTTTGTTTGTTTTGGGACTTAAAATTACTTCAATATTTAATTTTTCAAAATAATAAGTCCATTTCTTATCAAAATAGTAGTATGGTATACTTCTTGGTATTCCAATTTTTATCTTGTCCATAATATCACCAATATAAATATATTAATATTTTTATTATTTATGATTAAATAATTATGGTCAATTTCAGATATGCTTATGCTTGGATTTTTTAGGGGTTTGTGCTATAATATGTTAATCACAAATGAGGTGATGTTATGAAAATTAGACAACTAACAATTGAAGAATTTAAAGAGTTTGCTAAAAATTACGAGTTATACTCACCATATCAAACTCCCGAATATGGAATTGTTATGGAAAATCAAGGCTTCAGTCCATTAATCGTTGGATTAATCGATCAAAGCAATAACATTTTAGGTGCGGCTATTTTATTAGTCGAAAAACATTTGGCTTTTAAATATGCTTATGCTCCTAGAGGTTTTTTAATAGATTACTATAATTTTGATCTATTAAAAACGTTTACATCTAAACTTAAAAACTATTTAGCGCGTCTAGATATAGTTGCCGTTAAGTTAAGTCCAATTATTGTTAAAGCCACCTTTGAATCTCATAACTTTCCTAGCAAACCTAATGAAAAATATGAAATTGCTTTTAAAAACTTAAAGAAATTGGGTTATTATCACTATGGATATAATTATTATTTTGAAGCATTAAAACCTCGTTATGAAGCAATTCTTGATATTGATAAACCTTATTATGTTTTATTTAATGAAATCAAAAAAGAATACCGCACTAAAATAAGAGGTGCTGAAAGAAATGGTATCAAAATATATAAAGGTCGTGCAAGTGAATTAAAGTATATGTATACTCAAACTAAAAAGAAATACCCACGTGATCTAAATTACTTTGAAGATTTATATTTTACTTTTAACAAAAATAAGATGATTGATTTTTATTACGCAAAGTTAGATACTTCTGTTTACTTAAAAGAAGTCCAAAAAAATTATAATGAAATTGATCAAGAAAATGCTAATGTTAATAATTTAGTTTTAACTAACTCAAGTACGATTGGTAATAAATTAATAAACAGAAAAATAAATTCTGATAATTTATTAGCAAATTATAAAAAGAATTTAATATCTGCTACTAATTTATTAAAAAATAATCCTGATGGAGTTATCTTATCATCAGCTATGGTCATTACCTATAAGGATACTGTTTACTTAATGATGGATGCTTATGATAAAGAATATCGAACATTTAATTCAAAACATTTAATGTTTTGGAAAATCATTGAAAAGTATTCTAATATGGGCTACAAAAAATTTAATCTTGGGGGAATGAGTAATCCTGAGCTTAAAAATAATAAATATACAGGTCTTAATAATTTTAAAACTAATTTTGGTTCTAAAGTATATGAATATGCTGGTGACTTTGAACTAGTAACTAACAATGTAAAATATTTTATGTATCGTAATACTTTACCTATTCAACATATATTAAAAAGATAGACAATTATTTGTCTATTTTTTATCAAAAAAAGAACGAATATTATTCGTTCATTTTTATTATTTTATAATTTCAGAAACTACACCAGCACCAACTGTTCTTCCACCTTCACGAATTGAAAACTTAGTTCCATTTTCGATTGCAATTGGGTGAATTAATTCAACAGTCATAGCAATGTTATCTCCTGGCATAACCATTTCTACACCTTCTGGTAATTCAATAACACCAGTAACATCTGTAGTACGGAAATAAAATTGTGGTCTGTAGTTTGAGAAGAATGGAGTATGACGTCCGCCTTCTTCTTTACTTAATACGTATACTTCAGCTTTGAATTTGCTATGTGGAGTAACACTACCTGGTTTAGATAATACTTGCCCACGTTCTACGTCTTCACGAGAGATACCTCTTAATAAGATACCAGCATTGTCTCCTGCTTCAGCATAGTCTAATTGTTTACGGAACATTTCAATTCCTGTAACAATTGATTTTCTTGTTTCTCTAATACCAACGATTTCAACTTCATCGTTTAATTTTAATTGTCCACGTTCTACACGTCCTGTAACAACAGTTCCACGACCTGTAATTGTAAATACGTCTTCAATTGGCATTAAGAATGGTTTATCTGAATCACGAACTGGTGTTTCAATCCATGAATCAACACTATCCATTAATTCAATAATTTTTTCTTCGTATTCAGCAACACCTTCTAGTGCTTTTAAAGCTGATCCACGAATAATTGGAGTATTGTCTCCATCGAATCCATATTCACTTAATAGTTCACGGATTTCCATTTCAACTAATTCTAATAATTCTTCGTCATCTACCATATCGCATTTGTTCATGAAAACAACAATACGAGGTACACCTACTTGACGAGATAATAGAATATGTTCACGAGTTTGAGCCATAGGTCCATCAGTTGCAGCAATAACTAAGATTGCTCCATCCATTTGAGCTGCACCAGTAATCATATTTTTTACGTAGTCAGCATGCCCTGGGCAGTCAACGTGAGCATAATGTCTTGAATCTGTTTGATACTCAACGTGAGAAGTATTAATTGTAATACCTCTTTCTCTTTCTTCAGGTGCTTTATCAATTTGGTCATACGCTTGAAATTCAGCGCCTCCCCTTTTTGCTAATACATTTGTAATAGCGGCAGTTAAAGTCGTTTTACCATGGTCAACATGTCCAATTGTACCAATGTTAACATGTGGTTTTGAACGATCTAAGATTATATTGATCCACTCGCATATGTGGAGTTAGATTTAAATGATTTCGAAAAATCA
>JAQWBL010000051.1 GCA_028706395.1 Bacilli bacterium
CATCATTCCTACTGTAACAGCTACTCTAGCCTTACTTGAATCATAATCTTCTAGCCATTTAGTATGACCCATCAAATTATTGTTTGCAAAATTAATCGTCATTTGTTGTGCATCCGCAACATTAGAAGTTATTTGAATTGCAAAATCAGAATTATACTTTCCGGGAAACTTTTGATCCGCATATTCATTTAATAACTCTGTTATTTTTCTCGCATGTTGAACATTAACACAAAATACAATTGATTTACCTATTTCGCTCGTTATAGGATCCCGTAAAGCATTTTCCATAAAAGTCGCGCATAAAACTCTGTTGGTTACTTCGCTAAAAAAGTTTTTTTCAAATCCTTTTTCAGTAAATATTTTGGTTTTTTTCCCGCCTTCACTTCGGACGGTTACATCAACATCATCATCTTCTATATTAATTGTCAGTCCCTTATCAGATAACAATTCCGTCGTTATATCGGTTCTAGCATCAACTATAGTAGGATTAATAAGAATTCCATCTTTTACACCATCATTTAGTGTATAACTAAATGTAGGGCTCCCACTTTTGCAACCAAAAATTTGGTAGGTATCTAACAACATCCTTTTTTCTATTTCTCTAGGATCGGTTTCATCAAATTCGACACCTTTTAAATAATTTTTTGGTGTTGCTGTTAATCCTAGTTTATATCCCATAAAGTACTCAAAAACCGCTCTATTTGAAGCCCCTAAACTTCTATGTGCCTCATCTGAAATTATCAAGTCAAAGTCAGTTGGAGTAAATATTTTCTTATATTTATCATCACGAGTAAAGGATTGAATTGTACTAACTACCACATCAGCGGAATTCCAATCCTTTTTATTTTCTTTATAAACTTCTACTCTTATTCCATCTTTAGATAAATATCTTAATAGGTCTTTTTTGGCCTGATTTTCAAGTTCTAATCTATCCACCAAAAATAAAACTCTATGTGCTAGATCGCTTCTGATAAACATTTTTACTATTCCTGCTGATGTTAACGTTTTACCGGTTCCAGTAGCCATTTCTAGTAAAAATCTTGTGTTACCTGACGCAATAGAATTTTGAACAGATTTTATAGCATTTAATTGATAATATCTTAAAACTCTTAAGCCTTTTTCAAAACAATAATTACTTAATAATTCATCATTGCTCGATTTCCATGCACTGCTTAAGGTTAAAGACGGATCCTGACTTAATGCAACAAAATATTTATCAATTTTCATTTCTGTAATAGTATCAGTTTTTGAAGTAAGCGCCTTACTGGTAATCAAAGAGTTATATGTTGGGAATGATGTAATCATTTCTGGATTTCCCTTTTCTAAATTCCAAAAATAATGCATATTTCCATTAGTAAGAATTACATACTTTGCTCTTAATTCATTAGCGTATTTACGAGCTTGTTCCTTAGCATTTAAAGGATGAATGTTTTCTTTCTTAGCCTCGACTACAACAAAGGGCTTATTGTTTTCATCTAATAAAAGATAATCTACAAACCCATTTTTTGTTTTTTCAAAATCTTTACCCATTTCATCTATGTCAGATTGTTTTATTTTTGCATTTAATTCTAGCCTTATATTAGCATATCCGTTTTCATCATCGAAAAAACGCCATCCTGCATCATTTAATAAATTGTTAATTTTTATTCTAGCTAAAGCTTCTGTATTCATCTCAACACCTCGCAACATCTTATAACATTATAACATAATACAAAATAATTTGGATTACTTTTTTCCTTATATTATAAAGTTTTTAATTAACTATGTAAAATGCACTAAACCCTTTTAATAAGTTTTAAACTAAGGTATTATGGACAAGCTAGGAGGAATACAATGAATCAAGCCTTGTTTTTCAGAAAATGTTATAATCATGTTGAGCATCAAAAAAACAGAACTTTTTTGCCAGAATACGGTCAAACATTGACTTATGAAATTATAGAAACTATAAATTTATCCCTTAAAGAATATAAGGTTTTCATTAATAATTTTTTAAAAGAAAATAAATATATTGAAACTTATAAAAACGATCTTGTTATGAACCAAAATGACAAAGTGAATTGTCTACTCTTTACTGAAGATAATAACGAAGGCTACTTAGTTTATTCATCTGGTTATAAATATGCACGATATGTAGCATACTGGACAAACGATAAAAAAAATGACTAGCATTGCTAGTCATTTTCATTTATTATGCTCTATATTAAATTTCTCATTAATTACTTTTGTTACTTCAACAAGATAATCATTATTACATTGATATACAACAGCTGGCGAAGGATTCATGATTATTTCAAAACTATCCATATCTTTCGTTTTTTCAAATCGTCTTATATCACGAATAATTTTATTTCGTTCTTTTAACAGTTCACCTAAGCACAATTTCTCAATTTGCTCTTTGTATATAGCTGGACTTATCATCATATTAATCACCTAAACTTATTATACTATTATTTTGATGAAATTTATATCTTTTGAATAGATTCTTTTTTATAAAAACCCGTTGTACCGCTAACACTTCCAACTTGATATGGATATGGCTTGTCTGGGTGAATTTTCAGT
The DNA here is from genome assembly GCA_028706395.1 of Bacilli bacterium. GTDB lineage: Bacteria > Bacillota_I > Bacilli_A > RF39 > UBA660 > DUPI01. The sequence continues at coordinate 2,560 of JAQWBL010000051.1, forward strand.
ATTGTTCTTATCCATCCAATTCATTATAAGTGTAATGATACTTCCACAACTGTTAGTTATTATCCTATAAGTCATTTTATTTACATAAACTTCTTGCTTAGAATTTTCAGGTTTTTCTGGATCATCTTCAGTCGCAACCATAAATGTTATTTCCATTGTTTCAAGTGAATTCTCTTTTTGCTTAAATTCCGATTTATACTCTAGTGTTCTCATATTATGAAGTCTATCTGCAAGCTTAATTATTATTATTCTTACATCCTCAGTTATTCCAGTAATAATTTTCCTAGTGTTTGCAACATTTTGATCTGATTTACTAGAAAAATTCATTTTACTCATTTTTGTTACTCCATCAACAAGATTAGCAACATTTTTATTAAATTCTTGTGCTATTTCTTGCTTTGTTGTACCTGTATCTTCTAAAGTATCATGTAAAAGTCCCGAACAAAGGGTATCTTTATCAGCATGCATTTCTACAAGAATATTTGATACATATAGTGGATGATTAATATACGGTTCTCCACTTTGCCTTATTTGTCCATCGTGTAAATTTTTAGCAAACTCATAAGCTTTTCTTACATATTCTACTTCTTCAGGATTATACTCTTTAACTTTCTCAAGTAAATCATTAATAGTAATATTTAACATAAAACGCCTCCAATTAAACAAAAACGATGACCACAAGACGCAAATGTTTTAATAGTTGCCGTTAAAAATCACATTGCTGTTTTTATATAAATAAAAATATGAATAAATATAGTAAATATTTATTTTCTTACACGATACATTATTAAATAAACCTTTTAGTAATTTATTCATAGTAATACACCTCTTTAAAATAATTTAAGGCCAATTATATATTAAAAATTAATATAAGTCAATCAATTTTTTATCTTTGATGATTTTAATATGCTTAGCATATGATAATGTCTTAAGTGTTAGTATTTGAAAATGTCTCAAAATAATATATAATATGCCACTTGAGGTGGTATAAATGAGAAAGGTAAATCTAAGAATGAATGAACAAGAAAAATA
>JAQWBL010000052.1 GCA_028706395.1 Bacilli bacterium
TAGAGAATAGCATTTAAATAGAAATAGGTCTTTTATTGAATATACCATTTTGATCAATACTATTCATTAAAGTTTGAATTTCTAATGGTTTTTTCCAATTTCTATGTATAATTCGATGACAATTAGAACATATTGGGATTAAATTTGATACTGCTTTTTCTAATGTTTTCTCGATATCTTCATCTTCATATTTGAAAATAGGTTTTGCGTGATGTATTTCTATATATCCTTCACCTAATTTCTTGCCATAAAATTCTTTAAAACTAAAATTACAGCAATGACAATGTATATCATTGTCCTTTGTATAATATCTAATTGCATAATTGCGTAAAGTACTTGAACGATTATAAACTTCTGTTTCTGTTACCTTTTTTAATCCTTCTTGAACTATAATATTTTCATCAAATGTTTCTATTTTTTTCTTCGTTGCAGATATTTTAATCAAATTACTTTTAATATCATCATACTCAAAATCATTGATTAGTAAGTATTTTAATATTTCTTGATTGGTTTTTAAATAATTTTCCCCTTCTGTTGTTATGTTGATTATCCCATAATCATACTCTGCATAACCATATCTGTCGAAGGTTCTGTGTGCAACTAAATTTCTAACTTTTTGAGAAAACTTATCATCATTTCTACCATCTAATATTTCTAAATCTTCTCCAGAGGGTTTCATTATTAAACGTAGTTTTTCATGTAATTCACTTGTGGTTATAGAACCATTATTTAAACTCATTAAATATAATGAGGGAAGTATTAATTCAGATTCGGAAATTCTATTTGCCATGATTAATAATTTGTTATTAATAAATGTTCTACGTCTTTGTCATTTCTATTCATAAAACTTACAAGATATTTCTTGTCGAATATTTTAATATTCAATCCCTTATTTGAATAAAGATCCAAAATGAAATTAGTATTTTTAATGATTAACATCCACTTTCCTTTACATTTATGAATAAGATAATCGGATAATCTGATATGATCCTTCTTATTAAATTCATTTTGTGCGTATGTACTAAATTCTGTATCATATGGTGGATCAACAAAAACAAAATCATTTATTTGTGGTTCACATTGAATAAAAAAATCTTCAAAATCTAAATTTTTAATTATTGTATTATCCAATAACGATTTTAATTCTAATGTCCTTAAATATTCTACTTTCTTGGAAATATTTTTACTATTATAAGCTATGCCACCATAAGGAACATTAAACTCACCTTTTGCATTATATCTAAACATTCCACTATATGCAAAGTTTCTGATGAATAAGAATATAGCAGATTTAAAAGGACTTTGGAGTTTATATTTATTCATATTGTTGTAAATATGACGAAAATGCATATAAAAAGCACTTTTTAAAGCTGTTTCAATATTATCCAATATATCTTTGTTTGGGAGTTGATTTCTTTCTTTTTCAATTTGTTTCATTCGTTTTATTTTACGAACAAGATTTATTTTTATTTCCTTGATAAAATTTTCAATATTGAAATTGAATATAGAAGAAAACATACCATTAAATTCCTCAGAATGTTTGAGAATAAACTCGTAAAGAATATTTTTTAATTTGGTATCATCAATTAAATCACTTGAATACTTTGAATACAAATGAATGAAGAAATCACTATTTTTTTCTATTACAAGAGTTAATAAATCCCAATTATGTATCATTTCATCTAATACATTAAAAAATATATCTCTATCTTCATTTTTAATGCTTTGATATAGAGTAATAAGTTCTTCTGATTTATCATTTATATAGTATTTATTAGCTTGTAATGCAGTATATACTGCACCCCCGCCAACAAAAGGTTCAAAATAATTATTGAATTTAGTAGGAAGATTTGGTATAATATATTTTAATTCTTTTTCTTTTCCTCCTGCCCATTTTAAAATAGGATATAACTTTCTTGAATTATTGTAATTATCAATGTCAAGTCCTAATTGGTTATATGTTGCAATAGGTTCGTTTATTTCTATTTCTACGTCTATTTCCATGAAAAAATTGTTATATCTATTTTTTACATCATTTAATCTTCAAAGATACAAAGATTTTGTAATTATACATTTTAATCTGATTAATTTTTTACCTTTTAGCTCAAAAAACATTCAAAAAATTGAACTTTTCAATTTTTCATCCCTTTGGTGTGATTGCTCGTTATGTTTAGTTGTTGTTAAGGATTAAAATCTTCCGACAGCTCATGAATTGCACTTCCACACTTTGTTAATATTAGGATATGATATCCTTTTAGTTGAAATAAATATCAGATTACAAATCCTTATAGTAATATAGTGCGGGAGTACAAATCCCGCACGACGGATATATCACGAATACGGTCAAGTAACTCTTTCCAATAGTTTCCACCACCAAGATTTTTAAGGCGTTCATCATCCATTGTGAAACCTTTAATGATATACTCTTTTAGGCGAAGTGTTGCCCATTGGCGAAAGCGAGTTCCTTGTACTGATTTCACTCTATATCCGACAGATATGATTACATCAAGATTATAATAATTGGTTGGCTTGGTAGAAAAATCGGAAATTCCGATTTTTCTCATAGTATTCTCCTCAACAAGTTCTTTTTCAGCATAAATATTAAGAATATGCTCATTGATGGTAGAACGACCTTTATTAAATAGTTCTGCCATTTGGTCAATACTTAACCAAACAGTTTCGTTCTCTAAAAAAACAGAAATTGAAATATTATCTTCAGAACTTTTGTAAATAATTACTTCTCTATTCTCTTCGCTCACTCGTGCGGGATATGTTATCCGACTTGTATTAACCATTAACAATTAATCACTAACCATTAACTAAGATATGTTATCCTTTTGATTATTCTTGAAAATGAAATAACGGATTGAAAATCCTTATAGTAATATAGTGCGGGATTCGGACTCATCGACTTTGTCGCTTTGCTCGCAAAGAATCCCGCACGACGGAAATATACAGGAGATAATTCTTGAAAAGAATAATTAATAATACATTGTAGTAAATAAATTTGCAATAAAGGGATTGATTATTTTGGAATAAAGATAATGGGGAAACGCTCAGCACTATTTGTCTAAATGATTTAGATAGAGTATTTTGAATACTATACTCTTTTTCTTAGACACCCCTCTGCTTGCAAAACTAATGTTTTTCTATGATATAATGTATGTTTTAATTGTTAAAAATTATTAATCTAATATTTTAAAGTAGTGAAAGCCCTTACTAAAATTATATCTAAATTTTTACTTAGATAAAAAAGATTAAGTTTTTCGAGTTCTAAATAACGTATTTTTTATAGTAAAGCATTATTCTACTGACTATTATAATTATATGTTTTGTTAATCATATATCGATAGTATAATTGTATTCTATTTTGTCCAAAAGGTTTCACATATATAAGAGTTTTTCTCATCCTCTCCAAGATCAATTATTAAAAGG
>JAQWBL010000053.1 GCA_028706395.1 Bacilli bacterium
ATATCTATCGTTGATAAATTTTCTTTAGCATAATCTTTCCATTTACTTACTGGAAGTTTTTTTGCTTTAAAAGTATCGTTCGTATCACATTCTTTATCATTGTTTACAATCAACATCCACTTTAAATCATTATGTTCTGCTTTATTTAATTCATTATATATTTCTTGAAGTTCATCTTCTGCTTTGTCTTTATTTGATATTTGAATTATAAGACAAGGATTAACACCTAATAAATTTCGGTATTGTCCCTTAATATCTTCAAATTTATTTATTGCGTCTGCTACCTTTGAATTTTCATCATCTATTAATTCAATATCTTTTATTAATTTTGCATTTACGGCATCATCATTTTTAATTTCAACATCAGGATTCTGTCCTCTTGATAACTTTGGTGTTGCCGAAAAGTTATAAACTTTTTCAAAAAACTTTTCTGATAAATTATCTAAATTATTTGTTGCAATATGACACTCATCTTTTATTACATAAACTTTTTTCTCTTGTCCGCCAAGAAATTTAGTTAAAGTTATATTTTGTAAAAAACTTTCCATTGCCCCCTGCATAAGTCTACCACCCATTTTATATAAATCTCGTGGTAATAAATAAACATTATAATCAGTCGGTACAAACAATCTTTCTTCGCCCGCAACTTCACTTGAAATTAAGTAGGGCTTTAATTCTTTAAAATTTCCTTTTGATGAATATTCTAAAAACTTTTCATAGTTTTGTGTTGCAAGGTCGCCTTTTGAAAGTGTAGAAACAAGAAAGACAACATCATTATCTTGCTTAATAATACTATTCATCATATCTGCCATCATATATGTTTTTCCACTTCCAGTTGGTGCTTTAAAAGTTATTTCATCTTGCTTTGAAGTAAGTTCAACTAATTTTTCAACGGCAGTTCTTTGTAAGTCAATTGCTTCTTGACGCATTACTCCTCACCTCTGATTCGGTTCTCATATTCATTATCATTTTCAACAAAAGATTGAGTTCCGTCAAAGTTTTCACATACCCATTTAATTTTATCATTTACACTTAATTTTTCTTTACCATATAATGTTTCATCAATTACATCAAAAGGGGTCTTATCTTTTGTTGCCTCAAAATTTGCAACTGTATTAATTTCGTAAACATCAAGGTTATCGCCAAAAGGTTTATTATTTTCTAGCCATTTAAAATTACTTGTTCCGTCATAACATTTTCCAGTCATAATTCTTTTCAATCTTTTACTAGTGACATCTTGAACAATTCCGTTGGGGGTCGTATCGGTTATTTCATTTGAAGTAGCTAAAATGAATTGTCTACTGCCTCCGTCTTCTTTGTTAAGTTCTAATACCGCTTGTCCAGTTGTTCCACTTCCCGCAAAGAAGTCAAGAATGATAGAATCTTCATTAGAAGAAGATTTAATAAGATTTTGTATTAATTTAACGGGTTTAATATATTCAAATACAATACCACCAAATATTTGTTGTTGTTCTTTCTCACTATCTTGGTTATCGCCCCAATCTAATAATAAATCAGTAATTGCTTTTTCTCTTTGTTTTTCTTCCTCAGAAACATCTCTTCTTAATCCTTTATTTATAGTTATGAATAATAAATTATCTTTGATATATTCGTTAATTTTTTCTTGTGAAACTGAAAATTGTGCTTTAACATCCACTTCGTTTATAGTAATGCCGTCCTCATATATTACATCTTGTAAATATTCTATTTGCATTGACTTAATTGTATATTTACCTTTTTCAATTTTTCCGCTATCGCCAATTTTTACTCTAACACCTTTTCCAAAATGGCGTAATGATATGGCATTTGTTAAATTAACAACTTTTTTCGTTGCGTCTGATATTTTTTCTATTGATAATTTATTAACAGATGATTTTATTTTGCCATAGACCAAAATATATTCCATAACTTTTGCGGTATGCGTTCTCAAAAATGAGGGTTGTTTTTTCTTTTTCCAATGCAAAATATCTATAAAATTGTTTTCCCCAAAAACATCATCAAACAATCCTTTTAAATATGCTTGATTTTTATCATCTATACTACAAAAAATAACACCATTATCAGTTAGAAGTTGTTTTGCAAGTACAAGACGAGGGTAAAGCATAGAAAGTAAGTTATCTCTTGTTAATGTATTGTCATAATTCGTTTGTGCAAATTCTCCCATACTATCTTTTCCATATGGTGGGTCTATATATATAACATCTATTTTTCCTTTATATTCTATCAATAGATTTAATAATGCGTCATAATTGTCGCCGATTATAAGTTTATGAGTTGTAGCATCTTCGTCCGTCTTAAAAGAAAGAACTTCATTTTTCTTTAAATATTTAATTGTATTATTGATTTTTTCCAATCGCTTGTCAAAATGAAAGCCAGTTCTTTTATATGTTGTACCTAACTCGGCAATTGCAATTGCCTCTGTTAAAGTTTCAGAATTGTTTATTAACTTTTTTAATAAATCGGCGTTCGTTTTTTCAATTATTTTATCATCAATTCTCTTATCAATTTCCGCTATTAATTCTTGTTTACTTTTTTCAATATTGTTATCAGTCATATTCTAACCTCCCAATTTAAACTCGTCATATTGGCGATTTAATTTCTCTCTATTAAATTATATAATAATTACCGCAATAAATCAACGAATCGCTTTAGTAATAATTTAATTTAAATGAGTTGTTATAATTTATTCTTTATGTTTTATTATGATATAATTATTGTAGGTGAAATGTTATGAATATTATTGAAAAACTTAAAATTAAAAATGTAACAATTGGAATTAAATATTATGGTCTTGAGGATATGGCAACAGGAATTATGGTTGGACAAGTAATTAATAATAGTGATGAAATATTTTCTCATTTTAAGAGCGTTAAATTAGAAACCATTGATGATTATATAGACTATTTATTTATAAATGCTATCTCAAATCTTAAAGAAGCATTACCATTAATTATTGAAGAAAAGAAAATAGAATTTAATAATATAATAATTCAAATTGAAGAAGTTATAAAAAAATATACTATTAAAGATATAAATAATTTTATAAAGAATAATTATGAATCAATATATAATTATGAAGAGTCTACTGATTTATTTATCGAACACGATTTGAAAGTTCAAACTACTAATCATATCGGTAAAAACTATAGTTCTTTTGATAAAGATGATATTATTATCGAATATATTATGAAAAATAGACATTACGAAGTTATCGACAACTTTGATTTTTGGAAAAAATACTTTTTAAAACATTTTGATAAAATTAATTTGTTTTTGAATGAAAAAAACATTTCTGAGTTTATAAACTTAAGATTCGAAGATTTATGCAATATTTTAGAAAATCTCAACGGAAACGATAAATTCAAAGATATTGTAAAAGACTCAATAAAAATAATTTATGATACAATAACAACAAGATATGGAA
>JAQWBL010000054.1 GCA_028706395.1 Bacilli bacterium
TAATCTCCATCAAGAGGATTTACATAAGCACTGCCTGCAATAACAAATTTATTATCATTAATAATAATCCTAGAAAAGATATCTGCTGCATCAGCATCCGTACTTGTTCCACCAAAATTACGTTTATGGACAATAGATCCTTGTTTATTAAATTTCACTATTATGGCATCATTATTTCCGCCTATATAGTTTTCTATATCTCCATCAGTTGAATTAGTCGATCCAACTACGACATATCCGTCACTTACTTCAACTACATCATTAAAAATATCATTTTTCGTTCCGCCAAAATTATAACTCCATTCAACTGTTCCATCACTCTTAAATTTGGCTATTATAGCATCTTTATTTCCTTTACTAATATTTCCATATTTGGTAATAACTTCTGAATTACTTTCTCCTATTGCGACATATCCGCCATCACTTGTTTCAATAACTATAGTAAATTCATCTAGATATTTTCCACCATAACTTACATAATGACTTGCAAAGGTACTTGCATTTGTTAAACAGTCGACATAGGCATTATATTCATACTCTTTTGTAGTTATTTTTTCTATTTCAACATAACCTACACACCTATCATTTAAGTTAAGTGGTAATCTCAATTCATCTACTAATTTCTTATCGATTAAAGTATTTAAATCAATTGTTGTTTTATCACCTACGTTATTTGGTAAATTCTTACTATCTTTTTTTACTGCTTTAATCATTTCTCCTTGATACCAATCAAAGAATATTTCATTATATAACTGTAGTGAATAAGATACTTTTCTTCCTTCTCTATATAGTAATACTTTTGTATCATCTTCTATTTCCATATTGGTTAGAATATCTACTACATTTGGAGATAGATATTTTTTGTTCTTTAAAGTTTTTATTTCGACATAACTTATATCATTATCCCATATAATACTAGCCGCATTTTTAGCATAATAAAGTTCAGCCGCTCTTTCTATATTTCTTTTGCTTGCTGAAAAGGCTCCATATCTACTTCTATTTATTAAGTCCATTATGACTGGTATTGATATAACTGCTATTATTGCTAGAATTATTATTACTGCTAGTAATTCTATTAATGTAAATCCTTTATTTTTCATTAAATCACCTTATTATTCTATTCAGTCGGAATTACTGACATATCGAAATTACGTAGTTCAGTTACATGCATACTGTAAGTTCCACCCGAATTTTTACTACTAGTAATTATTATACTTGTTAATTTTGATTTTTTCGGTTTAACAATTACATATAATGTTGGATAACTTCCAACACCAGTTCTACCACCTATATTAATTATATCTATAACATTCGGTAATAAGAATGATGGTCTAACGGTTGTTGAAGAAGAATAAACCACTACTAATGGTTCAATATATCCATTACTTATAGCGTCTGTAATATGGCCAACATATCCATCAGTAAACTTTAATTTTAAGTTACTAAATTCACCATCAGCATCCTGTGAAAATATTATTTGATGCCAATTATAATTATTATCAGGATTTATTGAAAGGTTATACTCATACTCTCCTTGAATAATAGGCAATCCTGACCCTACCATCTTATTTACTAACCATTTTCTATCATCAGGGTTAAAAGGTATTAAACAGTTACCATAGTAATAACTACTAGTATTTCCTATTAAATATGGTTCTAAAGAACTACACCATCCTAATAAATCTTTGGTCGGATCATTACTAGTATAAATATTATTATAATTCAAACTAATATCAGTTCCGTAATTAGGATTTATTGTCTTTAACTTATCAATTATGACTACTGGTTCTTGAAACATTTTTTCTAAATTCAAATTTTTATCATATCCTACTAGTATTGCATCTTGATGACCTTTATTAAAATTTTTTAAATCTTTATCATTTGAATAAGTGTTACCAGCTATAATATATTTATTATCACTTGTCTTAAGAATTTTTTTAAAGATATCACTGTTGTTTCCGCCAAATACTCTAGTAGTTATTAAATTACCATTACTAGTATTATATTTTGTCATTATAGCACTACTATATCCACCACTTGACTTATTAATATCTTGCATATCCATATCAAGTGATTTGCTATAGCCAACTGCAACAACTTCGCTATTATTTATCTTTTCAACACCATAAAAAATTTCATCATTGCTACCACCAAAACTCTTCTTCCAAAATATATTTTCTAAATTTTTATCATATTTCACAATAATGGCATCAGTATACCCATTGTCTGCTTTGCTAACTGAAGTCATATCCATATCTGAGGAGTTAGAATTTCCAACTATTATATATCCATCTTCTATTTCAACAATATCATAAAAATTTTCTTGTTTAGTTCCTTGAAATGATTCTTTTTTTATTAATTCTCCATCATTATTATACTTTATTACAATTCCTTCAGTATTATTAGTAGGAGTAGTATATCCTAGACCAGTCATATCATGATTTTTAGAGCTTGAACTTCCAACGACAACAAAGTGATTGTCTTCTGTTTTTATTATTTTTCTAAAATATTCACCATTTGAAGCTACAAAAAAACTTCTCCATATTGTATTATAACTAAAATCCATTTTTAAAATGATTCCTTCACTCGATCTAACTAATTTTTCACCTGTTAAGTCACCATCAGTACCAAATCCCGCTACTGTACCTACTAAAACATAATTACTTCCGTCTATAATGACATCTATAAATTGTTCATTACCACCATTTTGATCAGAACTACTACTTCCATAACATCTTTTATATGTTACTTCTCCTTGAAAATTATATTTTACAATTAAGGCATCATTTTGGCCACCTTTATAATCCTCAATATCTTTATCGTTACTAGTAGTAATACCTACTACAAAATATCCATCTACCGCTTCTACTACGGAATTAAATGAATCATCATTACTACCTCCAAAGTTTCTACCCCACAATACATTACCACTACTATCAAATTTTACTATTATGGCATCTGATTTTCCATTATTTCCAAATCCATATTTAGTAATCACTTCTGAATTACTTTCTCCGACTGCAATATATCCGCCATCACTTGTTTCAATAACTTTATTAAATTCATCTAGATATTTTCCACCATAACTTACATAATGACTTGCAAAGGTACTGGCATTTGTTAAACAGTCGACATAGGCATTATATTCATACTCTTTTGTAGTTATTTTTTCTATTTCAACATAACCTACACATCTGTTTTCTAGTTCTAAAGGTAGTCTTAATTCATCTACCAGTTTTTGATCTACTAATGTATTTAAATCAATTGTTGTTTTATCACCTACGTTATTTGGTAAATTCTTACTATCTTTTTTTACTGCTTTAATCATTTCTCCTTGATACCAATCAAAGAATATT
>JAQWBL010000055.1 GCA_028706395.1 Bacilli bacterium
CTCTGATGAATTAATATTTACTTTTGAATCTGATCTTTGAGCAATTTTACTTAATTGTTCATGTTCACTAAAAGCAACATCTAACTTTTGTTCAGTTTTATTTGCACGATAACTAATGTACATTGTTCTATAACCTTTTACTATTATTTCTCTATTTTTTAAATTTTCGATTAATTGTTGGGGCGACGAAAAATTAGTTGTATAACAATCAACACTCGCTAAGTCAACTTTGATACTATCACTATTCGATACAGGAATTAGATTTTTATGTTCATTCTCGATCACTAATGTGTATCTGCCTTTTGAAGTCATATCATCACCTCATTGCCCTTATATTATATATTATTATTTTATTTTGTCAAATCAATTATGTCCACATAAATAAGTAAGTATAATATAATAAAAATATTAGTATCATAAGAAAACCTTCTTTTTTAGATATAGTGTAATCCTTTTTAACCATTACTAACAATATTACACCAGATATTATAATCGCAATCATATCAATAATATTAAATGCTTGGGTACTAATTGACCCAAATAAGAATACTGGTAAACCAATTACAATACATATATTAAAAATGTTCGTCCCAACAATATTACCGATTACAAAATCATATTGTTTTTTTCTAGCTGATATAATTGACATTACAAGTTCCGGAATGCTAGTCCCAATGACTAAAAAAATCATTGTAGTAATCTTTTCACTCCACCCTAAACTTTCAGCAACTAATGTAGAAAATTTTACTGCTATTGTACATCCTCCAATTATAAGAAACAAACCAATAGCAGATAATATAACAGACTTTTTCAAAGTGAATTTAGGCTTTTCTTCAGTTAAAAACTCTAAAAATTTTCGTCTATTTTTAATTAAATACATTAAGTACTGAAAGAATAGGAAAAACGCTAATAAAAGCAACAATGCATCAGAACGCGATATCGTATTAGTAGTACTTCCAAACAGACTATCCATAAACAAAATAGAAAAAATAACGATTATAAATAAATGTAATGGTAATTCCTTTTTTACTGTATTGCTTTTTACCTTAATCGGATTAATCAAACTAGATATACCTATTATTAGTAAAGTATTTACAGCTGTACTACCAATAACATTTGATAAAACCAAATTACCATTGCCTTTAAATACTCCCTGTAAAGATATAATAAACTCAGGAGTACTTGTTCCAAAAGCAACGATAGTTAATATAATAAACATCTTTGGTATTTTATAATTTATAGCAGTTGATTCTATTCCTTCAATAAAGATTTCTGAACCAACTATAATAATGATAATTCCTAACAATAATCCAAAATATTCCATAACAAGCCCCTTTACATATTAAAAATATTATTTAAATACATTATATCAGAATATAAATAACATAAAATAAAGTTTAATAATTTTTACATATAAGTTGACAATTAATTTGTAGGGGTGATTGACATATCAAAATTGCGTAATTCCGTTACAGAAAATCCGTCATTTGGATTAATAACATTTTTTGAAGCATTAAATAATACTCCTGTTAGTGTTGATTTTTTAGGTTTTAAGTTAATAAATAGTGATGGATAATTAGCCATACCAGAACTTCCTCCGCTTAATAAATTCATCGGTGTTGGAAAATAAAGTGTAAGGTAATTCGAAACTGTTACTAAAGGTTCAATATATTGATTTGTAATTGCCTCATTTATATTTCCAATATAACCATCAGTAAATTTTATCCTTAAATTTGATATTTCTATACCTGCAGTTGAAGTAGAAAACATCAATATAATTTGATGCCAGTTATGTGGATTAGTAGCAGGATTAACAAATGAATATTCACTTTCACCACCCGTGATACTCATTTTTCTACCAGAATTATCAATTCTAGTCAAAATCCTATTATTATCTCCATTGAAAGGAGTTAAACATAAGCCATAAGCATAATTAACGTTGTCAGAATATGTTGTAGGGTTGGCCAAACACCAAGCTCCTAAATCGACACTTGGGTTATTTGAAGTATATATACCTTCATATTTTGTACTTAAACTCGTTCCATAGTTAGGTACTATTGTTTTTAATTTATCAATTAAAACAACTGGTTCATTAAAAAGTTTTATCAAATTTAAACTACTATCATAACTTACTAAAATAGCATCACTATGGCCTTTATTGAAATTTTTTAAATTCTTATCAACTGAATAAGTATTACCCGCTAATACATAGTTGTTATTATTTGTTCTAATTACTGAATTGAATGAATCACTATCTGAGCCACCAAACATTTTTTTATCAATAACATTACCATTTTTAACATTATATCGTACTATTATTGCTTCTTTATATCCAGCAGATGATTGTATATCACTCATATCCATATCGTTTGAATTACTATAACCAACTGCTATTACTTCTGTATTATTTACTTTTATTACATCATAAAAAAGGTCATCATTGCTTCCTCCAAATGCCTTTTTCCAAATTATGTTTTGTAAATTTTTATCAAATTTGACGATTATAGCATCATAATTTCCGTTTGTTGTTTTACTTATTCCTTCCATATCAAAATCACTAGAAGCACTATAACCAACTGCTATATAACCATCATCTACTTCTATAACACTTCGAAAAGTATCTGTCTTACTTCCTCCAAATCCTTGTTTATATTCAAGAATATCAGAATTATTATAACTCACAATAGTAGCTTCTAACGAATTAGATGGACCTTTATTTAAACCAGCCATATCATAATCGTTACCAGCAGAGTCACCAACAACAACTAAACCTTGTCCGTTCTCCTTTTCAATGGCAGAATAAAATTGATCATGATAAGTCCCACCGAAAAAGGCTCTTCCAGCACTTTCAAATGAAAACGATAATTTCAAAACAATACTAGTTAAATGACTCCCAGGCATTGTTGCACCTGTTAAATCTCCATTTTTAGCACTCGACCCAACAGATCCTAATATAACATATCCATTTGAGTTGGATGTAACATAATAAAAACTCTCATAGTGATCTGTAGAACCATATGCTTTTTTATATGTTACGTTGCCATTTTTATCGTACTTGACCATTAAGGCGTCACCTTCACCGCCTATGCCTATTCCCTCTAAATCACCATCCATTGAAGTAGTTTGTCCTACTGTAAAATATCCATCAGCAATTTCTACGACACTACTAAATCTTTCTTTATTGCTACCACCAAAATTTTTACTCCATTGAATGGTACCATCTGAACTAAATTTGACGATTATAGCATCTTGATTACCTTTGTTGGTATTACCATAAAA
>JAQWBL010000056.1 GCA_028706395.1 Bacilli bacterium
GTTGATCCACACTGTGACTGCTATACATGCAAAAATTATACTAAAGCTTATTTAAGACATTTATTTGCATGCAATGAATCATTAGGAGGACGTTTATTATCAATTCACAATATTCGTTTTTTAATAAAATTAACTGAGGAATTAAGAGTGGCAATTAAAGAAAATAGAATCTTAGAATATCGTGAAGAATTTAAAACCAATTACTATTCTTCTAAAGAAGCTTAGATATTGACTAAAATAGGTAAAATTATATAAAAAGATACTAGATATCTTTTTAATTTGCCATTTATTTGCTATAATTGTAACAGGGTGGAATATGAAAAATATATATGATTATTCAATAGATGAATTAAAAAATTATTTTCAAGATATAAATGAAAAGCCTTTTCGTGCTGTTCAGTTATATGAATGGCTATATAAAAAAAGAATTAATAGTTTTGATGAAATAACTAATATGAACAAAAATATTATTAATAGAATAAAAGAGGACTTTAATTTAGATGAAATAACTATTGTAAGTAAACTACAAGGAAAAGATGTTTACAAATATTTATTTAAATTACGTGATGGGAATACAGTTGAAGCTGTGTTAATGAAACAAAATTATGGTAATAGTCTTTGTGTCTCAACACAAGTTGGTTGTAATATGGGATGTTACTTTTGTGAAAGCGGAAGATTAAAAAGACTTCGTAACTTAGAAGTTAATGAGATGCTTTTACCTATTCTTTTAATAGAAAAAGATTTAGATATAAGAATTTCTCACGTTGTTTTAATGGGAATTGGAGAACCTTTTGATAATTATGATAATGTTATTAAATTTATTAATATTATTAATAATCCAAAAGGAATTGATATAGGTGCACGCCATATAACTGTTTCAACAAGTGGAGTTGTTCCTCAAATTGAAAATTTTATTAATGATGGAAAACAAGTTAATTTAGCAATTTCACTTCACGCACCTAATGATGAAATAAGGAATAAACTTATGCCAATCAACAAAGCATATAATATAGCGTTATTAATAAAAACAATAAAAAAATATATTGAAGCAACTAATCGACGAGTAACGATGGAATATATTATGTTAAAAGGAATTAATGATAGTGTTCAAAATGCAATTGAACTATCTAATCTTTTAAGAGGTATAAATTGCTATGTTAATTTAATACCATATAATGAAACAAGTAATTCAAAATTTAAAAAAAGTAACAATGATGATGTAATGAAATTTTATGATATTTTGAAACAAAATCATATTAATGTAACTGTTAGAAAAGAGTTTGGTTCAAAGATGATGGCAGCTTGTGGTCAACTTCGTGCGAATTATAAGGAGGACTAGTAATGGAATATTTTTATTTAACGGATTCTGGAAAAGTTAGGGATCATAATGAAGATAGTGTTACAATTGTGAGAAACAATAATGATGAACATTTATTAATAGTGGCTGACGGAATGGGTGGACATCGTGCTGGTGAAGTAGCGTCAAGCATTGCCATAACACACTTGGGAAAAAGGTTTAAAGAACTTGGTAGTGTTGGTAGTAAAGAAGAAGCTATTGACTGGTTAAAAGATACTGTTAGTGAAGCAAATATTTTAATATATAAATATACTGAAGAAAACCCAACTAGTTTTGGTATGGGAACAACACTTGTTTTATGCTTAAAAACTAAAGAATATTTATTATTTGGAAATATTGGTGATAGTTCAGGATTTGTATTTAAAAACAAAAAAATTCACAAAATAACTAATGATCATACATTAGTAAACTTGCTTGTTAGTTCTGGAGAATTAACACCAGAAGAAGCCAAGGACCATCCCAAGAAAAATGTATTAATGCGTGCCTTAGGAGCAACTACAACTGTTGAAATGGATGTCTTTGTTGTTGAAGAAGAAGTAGATGGTGTTTTATTATGCAGTGATGGTTTAACCAATATGTTAGATGAAGAACAAATAAGTAGAGTTCTTAATGAAAACTCATCGTTAGAAGATAAATTAAAAAAACTAATTTTAAAAAGCAATAATCGTGGAGGAACTGACAATATATCTATTGCATGTTTTTTAGAGGATGGTGATTTAAAATGATTATTAAAGGACAAAAGGTAAATGACCGATATCAAATAATAAGATTAATTGGTGAAGGTGGAATGGCTAATGTTTATCTTGCACAAGATACAATTCTTGATCGAAAGGTAGCCGTTAAAATTCTTCGTGGAGACCTTGCTGATGATGAAAAGTTCGTTAGACGTTTTCAAAGAGAAGCCATATCTGCTAGTTCACTTAGTCATCCTAACATTGTTGAAATGTATGATGTTGGTGAAGACGACGGGAAATACTTTATCGTAATGGAGTATATCGATGGACGTACTTTAAAAAGCCTCGTAAAAAGACGTGGAGCTTTAACGTTAGAAGAAGTTGTTGATATTATGCTACAACTAACAAGTGCTATCTCACATGCTCATAATGGATACATTATTCACCGTGATATTAAACCACAAAATGTTTTAATATTAGATGATGGTCGTGTTAAAATTACCGATTTTGGAATTGCTATGGCTTTAAATAGTCATGAATTAACACAAACTAATTCAGTTATGGGATCTGTTCATTATCTACCTCCAGAGCAAGCAAATGGTAATGGAGCAACAATTAAAAGTGACATTTATTCACTTGGAATTTTAATGTATGAACTATTGACTGGCAAAATTCCTTTTAAAGGTGAAAATGCGGTTGAAATAGCGATTAAACAAATGAAAGAACAAATACCTAGTGTATGTAAAGAAAATCCAGATATTCCACAAAGTATTGAAAATATTATTTTAAAATCATGTGCTAAAAATCCTAAAAATCGTTATGATAATGTAACTGAAATGTATAATGATATTGAGAATGCCTTAAAAGAGGAAAATAGAAATGTAAAAAGGGTAGTATATAAATATCCAGAACAAGAATTAGAGGAAACAAAAGTTATGCCTAAAATCAAAAATAATATAATAAAAGAAAAAGTAAAAACAAGTGATAGTAAGGAAAACAAATTATTAATTACCCTTAGTTTTGTGGCTGTTTTCTTAATAACTATTATGGGCTTAATGATTATTTTTCTTCCTAAATTAACAACTGTGCCAGAAATAAAAGTTCCTAATGTTTCGAATATGACAGTTGAAGATGC
>JAQWBL010000057.1 GCA_028706395.1 Bacilli bacterium
ATAATTTTTTCAGCATCACGACTAGATACATGTAATTGATCATATATTTGATTATTATATCTTTCCACAACTGGGTAAATATGTTCAGGATAATACTTTACTTCTACTTCTACTTTATCTGTCAAACTTTCGTCAGTTATATAATTGATATCATACCAATTATTTACCATTAAATCATCAGTCATATTGTAAGTTTCAACTTTACTAGTTTGTTTTATATTTTCAGGTAACTTATTAATAAATTCAGATTTAGCTATATCAAAAGTCGTTATACCAATACCTAAACCTAATCCTAATACTGTTGATAATAATACAATAAAAATTTTCTTTAAATTGTTCTTCCTGTTAAAAACTAAATTATATAAAGTTTCTATTAGAAAAATATTAAAAATTAAAGCCACTATAACAGCAATCATAATACCTAAATAAGTAACTCCTTGAAATAGTAATCCAATACTTATTACTAAAAATACAGTAAACATTAATAATGAAACTAAAAATGGTAATGATATTGTAATTAATAAAGATTTAACAAAGAAAGTTACTATTTTTGATAATATATCTATAAAAGGAAGTGGTCTATTCCTTCTTTCTTTAAATACAGGTTCCTTTTTTACTTTTTCTAACTTTACTTCATCATCTTTTTTTACATCCTTTGTTTCAATTAATTCCTCAGTATCTTCTACTCTAACAAATGTTGATTCTTCAAAATAATCTAGATATTTTGTTTTAAAAATATGTACAAAAACTATAATAGCTAAAATAAAGTATGATAAGTTTAATATAAAATACCAAACTTGAACAACAAAATGACTTATAAAGCCTGGTAAAATGGAAAATAAACTATTACCTAAACTACCAATATATTCTACTGGTATTCTAAATATTAATATTACTACTCCAATAATGAATAGTTCTAAACCACATCTAATAAATTCAAAAAAAGTCATAGTTGTTATCATTTTTACTGTTTTACTGATAAAAGTCAATAATTCATTAATATAATTAACAATATTATTTTTAGATTTACTTTCACTTTCCTTCATCTCTGTTATACTTTCATTAACTAATGAATCCATACTACAATTAAATATTTTACACATTGTTATAATTTTATCCATCTCTGGATAAGATTGACCAGATTCCCATTTGGATACTGCTTGTCTTGAAACATCTAATTTTTCCGCTAATTGTTCTTGTGATAAATTATGCTCTTTACGAAGCATCTGTAAGTTTTCACAAAAATTCATTTTCCTTCACCTCATAACCATTTTATATAAATTAGTAGTTGCTCACTACCAACTTTCGGTTGTTATTTGTCAACTCTCGGTTGCATTTCTTATATTATACTACAAAAAGGCCTTATAACAACAAAAAAACCTTATAAATAAGGTTTTATATCATAAGTGGCGGAGCAGGAGGGATTTGAACCCTCGCGCCAGTTACCCGACCTACGCCCTTAGCAGGGGCGCCTCTTCAGCCTCTTGAGTACTGCTCCGTTTTATGGCTACGAATTAATTTTACATTATATTAAAAATAAAGTCAAGAAAAAATACCATTGATTAAATTAAAACCATTCTAACAAGAATGGTTCTAATCTATCTTATTTTTACCTTAGGTAAGTTATCTTTCCAATTTCCTTTAGGCATATAATTTGATACATCATTTCCTTGTTTTTTATTAATTTGATATTCACTTAATTCGGCGTCTGTTAATTTATTGTTAAAATGATTATCATAGAAACGATACCAAGCTTCATATGACGGTGTACTCAATATATGTTTACCTGGTTCTGGCTTGTCGAATTCAACACCAAATTTAGTAGTTTGATAGGCACAATATTCTATTGCATATTGTTCTTCAGTTAAATCAATCTTATTACCATATGCAGAATTAATTGTTGAGTTAATCATTCTAGAAATATTATTAATTGCAAAGTATAAATCTACTTCAGATAATTGATCAATTCCATCTTTATTTTTTAAAAATCCTGGATCTATTCCAAAGATTCTATTCTTTCTTTGTTTTGTTATTTCATCTTCAATATAAGATTCAATATTTCTATTACCATATAAAGATAAATTTAAACATTTACCATTAGTAAAAGCTCTTCCATTTACGATTTCTCTAATTCGACCTTCAGGATCATTAATATCCCATTCAATTGTTGGCATAGATTCTCTATCACCCATAATGTAATCATATTTACAAATTGGATAATAGTTACCTATTGCATTACTTAAAACAGGTACTAATTCATCTAATATAGTTTTACTTTTTTGATTCGTTGAAATTATTAAATAATCATTTTTATTAAAATTTATTTTTATTTCAAATCCTTTGTATTTTCCTATTATTCCACCAACTAAATTAGCAAAATCATTAGTTGTCTTATAATGTGTAAGTTTTTTTTGTAAAAATTGTTCTAAATCATAAGCAGTTAAAATGTCCGCTTTATTCATTACTAAATTCCTCTCCTTCATAAAACGATGATATTATAACATAATATTCATAAATAGCAATACATTTACCAATTATTCCCAAAGAAAAAGTCATCCTATTGGATGACTATCAATCGCTAAATGGTGACCCGTACGAGATTCGGACTCGTGAATGCATGCGTGAAAGGCATGTGTGTTAAACCGCTTCACCAACGGGCCAAAATCAATGGTGGGCCTGAATGGACTTGAACCATCGACCTCACGCTTATCAGGCGTGCGCTCTAACCAGCTGAGCTACAAGCCCATTTAATTTTTGCGTTGACTTCATAAGTATACATTAATTTAAATTTTTTGGCAAGACTTTTTTCCTTTTTTGTCAAAAAAATTGTCATATTTTAATTGATATAAATTTTAAATTGTGTATAAAATAAGATTGATGTATTTAATCAATTTCAATATTACAAAAATTTCTAATTTAAAAATTCATTTAAACTTTCTATATTTTACCTTTTATATACGATATTGTCAACCTATTTTATCTTTAGATTGTGTATAATGGTTTGGGGATAGGTATACAAAAAGGAAGACCTTCTGATAAAATGTATTTGTTACAAAACATCTAAGGAGGTCTTCCCTATGAACATTTTATCACAAAATTATAATAATTTGCTAAAA
>JAQWBL010000058.1 GCA_028706395.1 Bacilli bacterium
CCATACCAGCAACGGGAATAACTGCTTTTCTAATCTTTTTCATTTTACTTATACTTATCTATGGCATTTTTAGTTATGTTAAAGCACACTACCACAACTAAAAGTATCCAAAATATTATTTTAATAATTCCATGATTGCTGATAATAAATTCCCTTACTGGTTCAAACGTTTCTTCCAATTTGACAAAAAAATCTTTCATAATTATCTACACCTTTCTAATACTTTTATGGCCTTTAATAATCATCTTGATTCCATGTGGATGATTAAAAGCAATTGTTAAAATTGATTTTTCAATATTAACAATAACACCTACACCATATTTATTATGAACTACTTTATCACTTATACTATAATCAATTGTTGCATCAATCATATTGGTCTTAATAATTCTTGTTTCTTCAGCAACAATATCTTTATCTAAATATTGTCCATCAATTTCTTTAACAAATCGGCTTTCAACATTAGCATTTTCCATCCCATATAACATTCTTCGTTTAGCATTAACTAACCAAAGTTTTTTTCTGGCACGGGTAATTGCAACATAACAAAGTCGACGTTCTTCTTCTAACTGAGAAGGATCTTGAAATGCATTTGCATGAGGAAATATTCCTTCCTCCATTCCAATAACAAATACGTTATTAAACTCTAATCCTTTAGCAGAATGGACGGTCATTAGTGTTACTACTTCATTATTATTTTTATGTTCTTCAATATCCGAAACTAAACTTATCTCGTTTAGAAATTCTTCTAATGATATTATACCATTTTTTTCCTCAAAATTCTTAGTAATTGATTTGAATTCCTCTAAGTTTTCTAATCTTACTTCTGCTTCAATTGTATTTTCAGCAATTAATTCATTTCTAATACCTGTTTTTTCAAGAATTAAATCAACTAATTCAGTTAATGAACAACTATCTTGCATTTTAATTAATTCTTCAATTATTTGTCTAAAAGCTAATTCTTTACCATTATCAATTGCCTCATACATACTTTTTCCTTCATCATTAGCCTTTTGAACTAAATTTTCAATTGATTTTAGTCCAATACCTCTTTTAGGAACATTTATAATTCTTGTTAGACTAATATCATCGTCTTGATTATAAATAAGTTTCAAGTATGATATTAAATCCTTTATTTCTTTTCTTTTATAGAAATAGAAACTACCAATTACTTTATAAGGTATATTTTCCCTTAATAAGGCTTCTTCCATATTTCTTGATTGAGCATTAGTCCGATACAAAATTGCGATTTCACTTAATGGTGATTGATTCATTATTTTTTTTATTTGAGACATAACATAAAAGGCTTCATCTTTTTCATTTTCTGAACGATGATATATAATCTTATCCCCATTTTCATTATCGGTCCATAGATTCTTTTCTTTTCTTGAACCATTATTTTTAATAACGCTATTAGCAACACTTAAAATATTCTTAGTTGATCGGTAATTTTCTTCTAACATAATTGTTTTAGCATTTTGATAATCTTTTTCAAAGTTAAGAATATTACGATAATTCGACCCTCTAAAAGCATAAATACTTTGATCTGGGTCTCCTACTACACAAATGTTTTTATACTTAGCAGATATTTTTTTAGTTAATACATATTGTGCTTCATTAGTATCTTGGTATTCATCAATTAAAATATATTTAAATTGTTCCTGATATATTTTTAACACATCTTTATTTTGATTAAATAAAACGATCGGTAACATTTATAAATCGTCAAAATCTAGTGAATTATTAATAACTAATTTATTTTGATAAGCTTTATATACTTTTAAAACAATCTTTTCATATTCTGTATTGGCAAATTTAGAATATTCCTCAGGGTTCATTAATTCATTCTTTGCTCCACTTATTTGAGATTTAATTGCTTTTGGATGATATATTTTAGGATCTAAATCCATGCCTTTTAATATTTTTTTAATTAGAGTTGTTGAATCTTCACTATCTAAGATTGTAAAATTCTTTTTATATCCTAATAAATCATGATGGTCTTTAATTATTTTTAATCCAAAAGAATGAAATGTTGAAATTTGAATTTGATAAGCAACTGGCCCTAGCATTTTGATAATGCGATCTTTCATTTCTTTAGCTGCTTTATTTGTAAACGTTATAGCTAAAATCTGTTCTGGATTAACACCTTGTTCTATTAAATAAGCAACACGAGTAGTTAAAACACGAGTTTTACCACTACCAGCACCTGCTAAAATAAGTAATGGTCCATCTAATACTTTAACTGCTTCAAGTTGTTTGTTGTTTAATGTTTCTAAGTTCATACTATCACCTATATAATCATAACATAAAAACACGCTTATGATAAGAGTGTTTTTTATCTTTTGAGGCTTTGAACCTTAGTATTAACTATCGTTTGTTTTAAAAATTCTTTTAATAAAGTTGTATCACCAGTCGCAGCTGAAATAATACTTCCATTCATTAAATACTTTTTTCCATTAAGATTTAATAAATTATAATCGATTTTATAATTACCAAACCCATAATTATTACATTTAGCATCGACAAATTCTCTAAAGAATTCTCTTTGAGTTCGACCATTACCCTCTCTAAAAGGATGAATAACATTTATTTCACTATAATAATAAGCAAGTACCTCAAACATTTCATCTTCATTACTTACTTTAGTAATATCATTATTTAATTTCTCTAATGTTTTAGATAAATAGTAATGAATATAGTCTGGTCTACAAAAAGGAGTTGAGCCCTTAGTCATATTTTCCAACCTGATTTTACCAGCAAACGGATACAAATCATTAAATAAATACTTATGTATTTTAAAATAATGTTCAATATCAAATTTACCTTTAATTGGTTCTACTTGTAAATGAGACAAATTATAAGTTGATATCATTCTCTCAACATTGTTTAGAACCTCTGGATCTTTGATGTTTCTACTATTTATTAAAACGTCTGTATTAGGATAACAATATATAGATTGCTCACTATAAGCATCATCATAATTACTTTTTACTACCATCGCTTTTTTTCTCTTCTTTCATATCTTTTTTATTAGCATATAGTTTTACTATATTATATAATAAGCTCTCTGATTTACGC
>JAQWBL010000059.1 GCA_028706395.1 Bacilli bacterium
TATACGTTATACTGGTGCTAATCATGGAGTAATTACTGATTATGAAAAACCGGAATTAGAAGGTATTAAATATAACGTTTTTCCAAATTCAACTGTTATCACTGGTATTTCACCACCAAACACACCGCAACTACCAGTAACGAATATACCATATGAAACAAATATAACAGAAGAAGGCCAAGAAAAAACATATTATATTGGTGATTTAAACGATTTAACAAATGATGTAGTTAACAATACAACATGGCAAGATTTAGTTAATACATCAATTAATTACCAAACGGGAACATCAGAACCTTCATATACATTAACACCAACTCAAGAAGGCGTTATAATAATTACAGACCCTGAAACCGAAGAAATACCAACACCATACCCAAACCCTGATTTTGAACCAATAGAAGATGCATCAGAATATCAAGGAAAAAGTATTGGATTATTACAAGTAATTATCAACTGGTTAAAATTAATATATGATAGCATACAAAACTTTTTTGAGATGCCTGAAGATTTAACACTAGATACAACAAGTTTAAGATTAGTAGATTTCCAATTGAAGTTTCCGTTTTCTATACCATGGGATTTGTATAATTCTATTAATGTATTTGCAGAAACACCAAGTGAACCTGAATTAATCATAGATATAGACACAGAATATTTAAAAGTTAATCACGAAATTGATATTTCATCAATATATTTACCTTTAACATTTGCTAGATACGTTGCAACAATATTTTTTATAATATATTTAGCAAATAAAACAAGAGATTTGATTAAATGGTAGGTGATAAAATTGATAGTTAGAATAGTATTTTTTATATTACAAAAATTAATTGATTTAATAGGTTTATTAGTAAGCTTATTATATAGCTTATTACCTAATTCACCATTTACAATAATAAAAAATAGTGAATTTGCTGATATAATATCACAAATAAATTATTTCATACCGATTTATGAGTTTATAGCTATTATGGAAACGTGGCTTATAGCCATTGCTATATGGTATGTATATTCAATATTTGCAAGATGGATAAAGGCAATTGAATAATGAGGTGTTTTTATGATATGGCTTTATAGTGGTACTCCAGGAAGTGGTAAAAGTTTTCATGCTGTTTCAGATATTTTAGGAAAAACAAAAAGAAAAGAAAAAAATAAAGTAATTGCAAATTTCCCATTGGCATTTAAAACTGATAAACAAAAATCAAATTTTATATATATAGATAATTCAGATATGACAATTGAAAATTTAACAAATTATGCTCATGAAAATCATAAATTAGGTATTGAGGGTCAAACATTGGTTGTAATAGATGAAGCACAAATATTATTTAATTCTAGAGATTGGGGTTCAAATTCAAAAAAAAGAATGGCTTGGATAAAATTTTTCAGTCAACACAGAAAATATGGTTTTAATTTTATATTAATTGCACAATTTGATTTAATGATAGATAAGCAAATAAGAGCTTTAATTGAATATGAGGTTGCTCATATGAAAATGAATAATTTCTTTATGTTTATACCAATGACATTTTTTTTATGTATAGAACGCTGGTATGGCCAAAGAATGAAAATTGGACATTATATTTTAAGATATAGCAAGAAAAAAGCTAATGCATATAATTCATATGAAACATTTGATGATAATGCAATTGCTCGAGGTATCGAAGAGCGAAGTGCATTATCATCAAATGTAGATAATAAAGATGAGGAAACTATTAAAGATCCTAAAATAGAAAAAGAAGAAAAGAAAAACATAGGTTTTAAGATAATTAATCAAAAAATCTAAAGGCTCTTAAATCGTCAAATAAGGCTTAGTTTGTAAAAAAACAATAAAAAAATCAATTATTATATAAAATATTGACTAAAATTGATTAAAAACCTATAGAATGGCATGATTTCAACGATATAATGACGTTCTAGAATCAATTGTAACACGTTTGAATCAAATTCTAATACTCTTGATAGTCTTATAAATAATGAACAGAAGGGGCTAGGGGTTCCCTCTCCTGTTTCTCAATCGTAATATTTTTAGATATAGTTAAAATATAATAAATTTCTTTTAAAATATTAAAATATGTATTGACGTAAGTACGTATATGTGATATTATAGTATTAAGATAAAGAAAGCAAGACCAGCACTGTGTATTGGATTGAAAGAAAATATCCAAGAGGGAGTATCTCCCACGTAAATGACACACAAGGTAGAGTCCATAAGAAACTTCAAACTATAAGCTTGGAACACTTTCTTTATCTTTACTAAAATACAACAAAGGAGTTTTAACTATGGAAAAAACAAGATTTACGTTAAGTATTGATAATTTAACTTTAATTGGGTTAAAAAGAGAATCATTAGATTTAAACATTTCAACTAGCGATTATATAAATTCTATGATATTAATCGGTCAGGCTTTTAAATCTGCTCTAGAGCAAAAAGATTCAATTGATTCAATTTGTAATTATGTCGAAGGATATATATTTCAAAATAGTATAGCTCAAGAAATAATTCAAAATGAATTAGATAAATTTAAATAGTTTTACCAGGTAAATCAAAAATTAGGTTTTAGTTTTTATTTTAAAAGTGTAAAAGGTAACTATCTAGATTAGGCGAAGGCCAAAATAAATTATATTCAAGGCAATAACATAATTCCGTAGATTTATAATTTACATTGATACTTTTAAACGGGTAGCCGAGACCTTTTTTAATTGCCCTAGCAGAGCAAATCTTTTAGGGCAATTAATCAAATACATCGGAGGGTATATAGTAACACCCTCCGAAAGTCCCGCCGACGGGAATAATTTAAAAAATATATTTGTTATATATCATACATGGGGGTATAATATGATAGATACAGTTAGATTAAAAAGTCCACCAATAAGTGAAAATTTAGCAAGACATTTAGAATCAATATC
>JAQWBL010000019.1 GCA_028706395.1 Bacilli bacterium
ATATATATAAGATGATGGCTCCAATAATAATAAATTCCATTATTCAGCACCTACATTCTCATTATAATATTTTTCCCCACTTAATAGAAAATATGTATTAACAAATATAATTAAGTGTAATAACATTGTTACTAAAATATTATCTAATAATTTTATATACGTTTCAACTCCCAGTAAGAATTGAACCATCATAACCATTAAGTATAAGATAATTCCAAATTGAAGGAACTTTTTGTGGAATGCGGCACGGTCAAGTCGATCTCGATAAACATTTTCAACAAGCATATCAATATCAAGTGACATGTTTTCGAGTGAAGCACCAGCATCCTTAGATCCTTCATTAGTAATTTGTAAAAACAGTTGATGCATGTTTTTTACAATATAATAATCATAATGACTATCCATAAAAGAAAGCGAGTCATTGATAGTACCATTTTGATAAGCCATATCAATCATTGTTTTAACATCTTCTTTAACAGGATCTTCTAATACTCCGGAATCATAAACACCTTCTAAAGCTTTAACAAATGACTCAGTAGTAGCAAATTCCATAATAACGTTAGTTGTATATACTTGAATTTGTTCAAACACAAACTCACTGTATATTCTCTTACATCTTAAATAAGTTAAATAAGGTATAACCGTTACTGATAAGAAAGCATATACCATTGATATAATAAGACTATAAAAATACATATATGATACTAAAAAGGCTGATACTGCAAATACAGCAATTTGGATAGCATATTGTCTAGGGGTATATTCTTGTCCTAATTCGACAACTTTATCCCTCACCATCTTATATGAGTAAGGGGCATATTTATCATAAATAGCTGATACATTTCTAGAAATATACTTATATACATTTTCATCTGTGTTTCTTCTGTATGCAACAATGAATACAAAAATTGCACCAATTATTATAAAAGTTATTCCTGTTCCCATTTTAGACCTCCTTTACTCAAATAATACTTCAATTTTTTCATTAGCAGCATTATTTTCTTTTTTTGGTTCTTCCTTTACTTCTCCATTAACTTCATCTTTACTTTCCATCATACCAAGAAGTTCTTCACCCAAATAAACGCCTTGAATTTCCAAATATTCAATTAAAAACTTACTTGGGGCATTTCTAATAACACGACCATCGGCCATTTTTCGGTAGATGTTGCTGTATTTAGCCTCATTATCAGGTGTTACATAAAACTCCGTAACTTCAGCAATTTCACGAACGAAACGTTTAGTTACTTTATCTTGGTAACCTCTAACATATATTCCTAGTTGAACATAGCGATAAATTGATTTTAAGAATTGATCAATTTCTTGATTAGTTTCAAGCAAACTATACATACGGTTAGGAATTGATGCTGCCTTATCGGCATGGATTGTTGATAATATGTAGTGCCCTGATGAAATCGAGTTACGAACCGCCATAACCGCTTCGGCACTACGAACTTCGGATAATAAAATCCATTTTGGATTTTGACGCATACATGTAACTAACACATCTGAATATGATGCAATGTTATTTGTTTTCATAGCAACAATATCACGATGTGGGAAAATTCTATCTAAGTGCAACTCAAGAGTATCCTCAATTGTAATTATTTTTTCATTTTCCTTAGTTTTTGATGCAAGATATTTAACAAACTCTGTTTTACCTGAACCGGTTTCTCCACAAACAATAATATTACAATGACCTTCTATACATTTTTCTAAAAAATCATGAATATCTAAAGTAATATATTTTTCTTCCAATATTTTTTCTTTTTCCAGCCTGATTTTAGCTGGAGTTTTACGGAAAACAACAGCAATTCCATTTCTTGCAATTGAGTCATGAACAAAGTTTAAACGAAGTTCAGCCCCTTCTGCATCGAGAAACGGATGCGCCATATTAAATGTTTTCCCCATAACGTTAGAACATTGGAATGCCAATTTTTCGATTAAAGCATTATTTATAGCAGGATTTTCTACACGATATATACCCTTCGATAAAGTCTTTAACCATATTTGACCACCATTACTATATGAGATATCGGTAATATCATCATTCTCTAAAAATTCTGTTAATGGCCCAAAATCAATTTGGGTAAACATATTGTCATTCATGTTTATTCTCCTGTAATTTCTTCTGGATTTGTTTCTGGAGTTTGATCTACCTCTGGAGTTTCTTCAGGTATTGCTGGATCTGGTTCGATTAATTCATCATTAGGTACTGTGTAAGCATTAATAAAATCTTTTAAGTTTTGTGAAGAAATTTGAGTTTCTCCGGGTTTTACAACTGTACCACCATGTGGAACAGGGAAAATTTCAACATCATATTGATTAAGATAAGTTGCTTTTAATAATAAGATGTTTAATTCTGGTTTTAATCCAAAAATTAAGATTGAAGGCACACGAGATTCACTTGTATTTTCAAACACATGATCACCTGAGTTATCTTTAACAGCAATTACTTCGATGTTTTCAAATAACTTCCCTACCATTATTTGACCTTCAACAGTTTGAGCTTTCATATAAATATCAATTTTGTTACCTGGGAATATTGAGTTACCATAAGTTGATTCCATATTAACTGGTAATTTTACAACAACTTCACCTTCTTTAATCTTTTCAAAAGCTGAATCTGGTAATTCATCCTTATTAACTAATACATCTGTATAAAATAAACTTCCAGTTGGGATCACAGTATTATGACTGGTATATTTACCAACAACATCATTAGCAGATACTAAGACATTATCTTGTAAAACAATTGGAGCGATATCAACATACTCAATCATCTCATCAGTTATTAATGTACGAGGTTGAATTGTTTGATTTGACATTGGAATACCCACAACTGGTTTTACTTGTTGTTGGATTTGACTATTATACGAAAAGTATAATATAGCAATTATAACAATTACTCCAAGAATCGTTACGGTGTTCTTGTTTTTAAAAAATCTTTTCAAGGTATTAATAATATTATTCATTTACATCCATCCTTTCCTATTTTAATTTGGTGTTTCCAATATGGCACTTATTCTATTTACAATATCAAATTCTACTATTTCTGAACCAGTACTTCCTTGATCAGTACTTGAAATTTGTATACTTACTTTGGGTGGTGTTTCAACCACATCATATATTTTAATATTGTATGTTTGTCCAAGCGATGCTGTTTCAGCAACTCTTCTTACAAAGTTTTCAACAAATTTTTCACGATCAATTCTAATTATCCCTTCTTTACGATATGTCGGTAAATCAAAGGCATCAATCATTGCCGCTTCAGTTGTTTCTTTCAATAAATTGTAATTATGTTCATTAACATTAGTCAATGATTGAAATAGATAAACTAAGATAATAGCTAGGACTCCAAGGGAAACAACAAATGTTCCCCAAAAAGATTGTTGCATTATTTATTTCCCCTTCCTATATTCCGTCTTCTCTATCACATTGATTCCATGTGTTTGACATACCACACAGAGAAGTGTTAAATAGACTTCTAAATTTTGTTCTAATAAAGCTACTCTTACATTCTTTTCCAGTCCCTGTTATACAAGTTAGATTGAAATCTGAGTAACCACCACTAGTATTTCGGTTATGATTTCTAATGGCTAAAATTGATTGTGTATTTAATGTTATTTCATACATCGGGCGACGATCAAAGAAAATTCGTTCAGGATCAGATAATCCTCTATTTCTTGTAATCTTACTAACGTACCAACGCCAGTTTTCTCCGGGTGCTCTTCCACCTGTTGGTGCATTTTCACCTGGGAAAGGATTTGATAATGAAATTGGTCGGAAAACGACATTTACATTTTTACATTGTGAACCTTTACAGTTAAATATTTCTTCTGCTACACGATACTGACAATCATATAGCGTACTACATCTAACTGCATCACGATAGTTTCCAGAAAATGAAACACCATCAAATACATATTTATTAAACTTATGGTTTCTACCAAAAGTCGTATATTCAAGTGAAATATCATATTTACCAGGTAATCTTGAGAAATGAACTGGTAAGTTACTATATCCTAAATCAATATATTGTCCAGCCGGTCTCGTATTACTTGATACTCCACCTGGTTTTGAAACATATCTATAAGTATTTGCCGGTAATTCATATTTAACTTCTCTAATAACATATTGTCTAATATTATCATTAGCCGGATAAGTAATTGAGGCATCTTTACATCTTCTATTTCCACTACACTCATATTTATGAGTATCTAAAGTTCGTCGATATGAGTTTCTTCTAAAACTATTCCCGTAATAATAATCAGTATATACCGTTTCATCAACTCGTTCTTCTAATTCAATTCCATATAAATCATACATTTGCTCAGTATAATCTAAGAAGACGGTTGGTAAGAAATGATCATAATTTCTTTCCCAATCATTACACTTCTTAATATCATCAACAAGCGCATCTCTTCGGTTTTTAGCACTTATATATCTTGAGTATGCCGCAGCACTTCCTGAAGATGGCTTTCTTGGTTCATTTCCAGAACCATTAGTTGTACACCAACCTCTTTCACGATAAGGACCATAATCTCCTAATGTACTTGATGGAGGTGTCATCCAATAACCATGATCATATGGTGTATCATCTTTAACACAATACCAAGGATCCCATCCACCACGGCAAGTATTTTTAGTTGATTTACACCTATCGTATTTTCCATCAACGTATCCACCTACACAAGTATTAGGACTACCGTATTTACAATCATCCCAATCACGGTCAGCTTTACTACAACATGTAATACCTTTAACATTGTCATCACAATAGTAATCACAATTTTTACGACTTGCCCTACTTGCACTATTTCTTGACTTATCTAAAACCAATTCTTTTTGATAAGCATTCCATAACCCTGGTAAAGTTCTATCAATTGCATCATAATCTCTTTGAAATTGTTCATATTTAATTTTTTTAGTATCACTAGTAGTTCGGCACTCACTTGTACCTTCAAACCTAATTGGGCGCCAACTATCAGAACGATCAAAACCTACAGTAAAATGATGCCCTGCTAAAACAGTAAAACCAGATTGTGGTAATTGGTAATTAACCTCTTCACGACAGAACATTTTACAATATTGATTTGACCACTCATAGTAATGCGTTCTTATATTTGCTCTTGAAGCATTTTGACTGTTAAAAATACAGTCCCAATTATCAATGTCCTTAACCTCACCTTTTGTTGTATTTGAACAATTATCAGGACAAGATATATCTATTTTCCAATCACATTTATCAACTGTCTTGGGTGGTGTACACTTTGCTTGATAAAGTGGATCACTTTTTGGTAAAACACTACAACATGCTGGTAAATGAGTACTATTTAATTTACCAGCCGCTAATAATTCTGGACAACATTTTTGATAGTTAGTCGAATTAACTTTATCTCCAGCAACTAACTCTGTACAGCATGCCGGTAAATCATCATTAGTAATTGAAGCTGGTGCTGGACAGAACAGTTCATTTAACCAAACGTGACCTGCCGCCACTCCATTAAATGTTAATATTTCAGCACTATAGTTTGACCAGTTTTGGTCAACCCATGCTTGAATTCCTGTAAGTCCTCCCTTAGACTGTGTAGCATAAATAGCTAACGGATAATCCTTATTAAAAGCAGTATCTCCATTGAAATGGATTCCGCGATATGTTGTATTGGGAGTAATCATATCAAAATATACATCGGAACCAGTATAACCAGGATCCTTTGAAACCGTTGAACTCATCATTTTAGCAACTTCCGTAACTGTACCAAAATAACCACGAGTCCAATTTAAGTTTCCTCCACGCATACTTGATAATCTAAAGTAAACTAATGGTTCTATTAAAAGAGCTTGATTTTTGAAAAGATCAGGATTAGTTCTAGCAGCAGCTAAGTTTGCATCATAATCATATCCAAGTTTCGCCAAAATAGTTGGTTTAAAGAAACTGTCAAATAATCCTTCTTTTTTAGAAGCCACTTTTAAGAAATATGGTTTTAGAACATTAGAACTCGCTCCGTTAAAAACGGGGAAAGCATTTTGCTCTAACCTGACTATGTTAGCACCATGAGCTGATAAATAATTACCTGATGTAAAAGGTTTGTCACGATTATTGCTTCGTGGAACTAGTTGATTTTTATAACTTTTATCAGCATAAAAGTTTATATCACTACGACCAGCTAAAGCAGCATAAGTATCTCTACTAGCAGCATCGTCATATTTAAAGAAATCAACACTTTTAGTTCCCGGTAATATCTTACCAGTATTATCAACCATCGTAATTCTAATTGCCTGAACACGGCCACGATTAATACGAGGTTCAGTACTCCAACACATTACCGATCCGTTACCACAAGCAACAAAACTTGAAGTTACCCCACCACCAATATTTGAACCTGGTGGTAATTCCGCGTTAACATCTGGCGCTACTCCAATAGATATTGCAATCAACATTAACAATAAACTGAAATATTTTTTCATAATTTCCTCCTACTAAAACCTAAACTCTTTTTTTCTATCGAAATAATATAGTATAGCCACGCCAACCAAAATAATTGGTGGGATTATATACTTATAATTTTTAATTATAAACTGAATAATCTCATTAATGTAATCAACGATTTCTTCTTTTTCTTCTTCAATTGGTTTTTCTTCCTCAACAGTCTCAAATTGTTTTTTGAAATCATTGTAATTATAATTAACTCTAATCCATTTTCGACATAGCGAGTGATTGCTGTTGGCCTTGCAAAGTGGATCATTATAATACTTATTAAAAGGAAGTGTCGTTACGTATTTAGTTGCCACAATATTCTCGGGGCATATTTCTTTTACACTATGAAATTCATACTTAATAGAAATACCATCTTTATAACCACCAATTTTTAATTCTTTTGGGTTAGATGCATTAGTGTTATATCTATATTCAACACCTTTGACAATATCTTTTACATATATATCTGGGTGAAGATTATTCAAAGTCGTAATAAATTCTACTTGATTATTATTTTCCTTATAGTCAACACTAATCGTAACATTTGATGCAATTGATGTGAGTCTTGCCTTTTCTTTGTAATCGCAAGTATATATCTCAGCATTTGCATTAGAAGGATATAAGATGAATAAAAACATCATCAGAATTAACGTACAATATTTTGTCACCATTACCATCCTCTCATTATTAATTATAACATATATTTTGTTGTTTTTTCATTTTAAAGTAAACACTTTACATTATTTAAGTCGATAAATATATTTCATATCTCTAATATTAAAATTCAAATAAACCTCCGTTGCTTTTTCAACTTCACTTAGCACCTCAATATAATAATTATTAGTTTTTCTAAATTTTAAAGGTTTTACTTCTTTTAAAGGGACTTTATGTTCCTTTAATTGATTATTTATTTTATAACTAATGGTTCCAAACTTTTCAATAAACTCATAAGTATCAACAATTGGTGTAATCGCTAAATTATTATCAAAATTAACAATCCCGTTAATTTCCATTATCGCTTTATCATATTGATTATAAATATCTGGTTTCAAGTATTCAACAGAATCATAACATTCATCTTTCTTCGCACAAAATTGATAATTAAGTTTATATTCCTTCGCTATATTTACACTATTTAGTTTAAAAGTAGTATCACCTAATATACTGTCCTTAAATGATACTTCATCACCAAGATTGTAATTATTTGTTTTAACAATTTTATCTAAATTTCTAGGGCTAAGGTCAACATGCACGAATCTTGGTTGCCATCTTCCTTTTTCAAATCCAAAAGTATCAAGATATTTAAATTGCATTACTCCATCTTCTAAATACTTTTCAGGAACTTCATAGATTAACAAATATCTTGTAAATTCACCCGGAATATTTTCATTACCATATGCAAATCCAAGATCAGGGACCAATTCATTAACACCAAAGTGATGATAATAACTTTTATTATTAACAATTAATTGACAGCGCGCTGAATCTAATTTAATGTTTTTAACACCATGTTTCATAAGTTGAATTTCAACAACAACAAAAGACATTTTATAATGACTAACGTCTTCATTCTTATGATTCTTTTTAGTTATATAACTGTTATTAATTTGAATATTAAAATCACTTGTAATAAAAGCGTTGTTTTCTTTATAAACCTTGTTGTATATATTTTGATTAAAATATACAACGAAAAAAATTATTGCCACCAATAATAATAAGCCAATATTTATTATAAATTTATTTTCGACATAAACATATTTAGAAAATCTGACTCTTCTTCGAACCTGACGGTGAGCCTTATTAGTATCAACATTTATTTCAAATTCAAACTCTTCATTATCTTCTTCATCAATTTGTAAATCACTTAAATCTTGACCAAAGTCAAATTTTTTAATATCAAATCCCGTAGCATATATAAAAACTTTAATTAAAGAAAATAACTGGCCTACAATCGATATAAGTAATAAATCGCGGGCTAATCTTATAGTTCTTAAGTGAACGGTATGATAAATCAAATCACTAATAACTGAAGACGCAAAATTAAAGATAATTAACACTGCTACAATAATAGCAATATTAGCTATATAAAATAAAAATGGTTTTTTCTTTACAACTAATACCCAAAGCAATAAAATTGATGCAGCTATTATTGCAAAAATAGCTGCATAAACTTCCGATCCGAATAATCTATCAACAGCCGTCGGATCAACCGAAACTAGTGATGAACTTAAATATTCAGAAAAGAACCCAATGATAAGTGTTGTTCGATATACTAAAAAAGAAATAAGGAGTGCTAAAACAAAATGAATCATTTTAAATTGTTTAATAAAAAATGCATATGGTTTTCTTAAAATCATTCAATCAGCCCCTTCTCACTATTCTATATATAGTATAACTTAAAAATAGGAAAAAAAAAAGAACATTTAACAGATTTAACATTTTTAGACACTATTAAATATATTTTTCCACAATAAAACCTCTACCCTAAGTAGAGGCTTAATTTCATTATGGTGCGAGAGATGAGACTTGAACTCACACAGTATTACTACCAAAGGTGTTTGAGACCTTCGCGTCTACCATTCCGCCACTCTCGCAAATACATACAAATTATATCATATTTGAGATAACTTGTATCATATTTTTTTAATTTTCTGTAGTTTCAACATATTTAGATTTAAATAAATCCGTTTCCATTGTTTCAACTTCCACTGTTTGATCTAGTTTAGGTAACTCATCAAGACTTTTAATACCAAAAGCATCCAAAAACTTATTTGTCGTTTTATATAAATATGGACGACCAGGCAAATCAGAACGACCAATCTCACAAATTAATTCTTTATTCAAAAGTTTTCTAACCATGTGACTACTAGAAACTCCTCTAATCTCATCAATCATACTTCTCGTAACCGGTTCGTTATATGCAACAATAGCAAGTACTTCTAAAGAAGCTGTTGTTAACGGTTTATTTTCATCAATCTCTACTAGTCTTTCATAAAAAATATTATATTGACTCTTTGTTACCAGTTTATAAATTTCTCCATATTTTTCCAACTGAAGTCCTCTTCCATCATGTCGATAGCCTTCTTGTAATTGATTAGTTAATTCTTCAACTTTTGATTTTTCAATTTCTAGAATAGTAGCAATTTCATCACAAGGAAGTCCATCATCACCACATAAAAATAATAATCCCTCTAAAGCAGCTAATAAATTCAAACTAATCACTTTCCTTTACTGTTAAATAAATTTTTTGAAAATTTTGTTCTTGAACAATATTTAAATATTGCTTTTTAGACAATTCTAAAATTGATAAAAAAGTAACAATAATATATTCCTTATTAAATTCTTCAAACAATTCATTAAATTCAACTTTTTTCTTAATCTTTAAAATATTTCTGATCTCACCACTTCTTACAGAAACAGAATATTCTTTTTGAGTGATCTTTGTATTAAGAGGTTTTTCATCTTCCAATCTTTCCAAAAACATATTGAAAGCATTTACCAAATCATCAAGATTTACATCAAGTGGAACCTCTTCAACATCTTCTGGCATAAATTTTTTCAAATCACTTGGTTCCTTACTATGCATTAAACGGCGATTTTCTTCAAGTTCCTTTAATACTCCAGTAACTTCCTTATATTGTTTATATAATAACAACTTATTAATAAGTTCAGTTCTTGGGTCTTCTTCATATTCATCATCATTTTCAGACTTACGACTTGGCAATAAACTAGAAGACTTCATCTCAATAAGTTCAGCAGCCATCACCAAATACTCACTAGCAACATTTAAATTCATCTTTTCCATTTCATTTATATAGTTTAAATACTGATTAGTTATTTCATCAATACTTATATTCCATATATCAATATCACTTTGCTTAATCAAATGAAGAAGAAGATCTAAAGGACCTTCAAACTCATCAATATTTACTCTATAATCCATTTTAACACATCCATTTTTAGGCATCTTTTACCAAAGTTTAAAATCTTTCAAAAACGCTGATATTTGAGGTAAAAAATTGATAAACACATATATTATCAACACTATTAATAAATAAATCTTTACTTCCTTATCAAGTTTAGGTATTCTCATAAAATCAACCTCTCTTTATTTCTTCTACATAAATAATACCATAAATAGTTTTTTTATACAATAATTATTGAAGATTATTATCAATACTAACACCAGCAATATAACCTGTTGAAAGGGCGATGGTAATATTGTATCCACCAGTCGATCCATGAAGGTCTAAAAGCTCACCCGTAAAATAAAGACCAGGGCTTATAGTCGATTCCATTGTTTCTTTATTAATATATTTAACATCTATTCCCCCACCCGTAACAACACTAGTTTCAATTGAAAAATGATTAACAACTTCTACTTCTAAATTAAGTATGTTAGAAACCAATTTATTTTTATCTTTATTTGAAATAACTGCAATTTTATTAATTTCATTAATTCCACTAATTGAAATAAGATAATCTGCTAATCTAGCCGGTAATAACTCCCTAACAAAACTTTTAATCTCCTTCTTAGGATTATATGAATTAAGCAAACTAATTAACTTATCATAATTCATATTGGGCAAAAAGTTTATTGATATAAAAACATTACTTTTTTCTTGAAATTCTTGATAAACATATTCACTTATTTTATAAGCAGACGGGCCACTAATACCATTATGTGTAAATAATAATGAACCCCTTTTACTAATTCCATTTAACTTTATCTCAACATCATCAATTGTTATTCCTGATAACGGAAAAGGTTTTTTCAATCTCATTGGTGATTGTGAAGGATATAATGAAGTCATTGGTTGATTTAATTTATGGGCAAAATTATAGCCATCCCCACTAGAACCTGTTTTAGGAAAGCTTTTAGACCCTGTAGCAATAATAACATTTTTAGTCATAAAAGAACTTTCATCAGCATCAACTGTATAACCATCACTAGATTTATTAATTGTATTTACAATTGTATTATATTTTACGGAAACCCCATTTCTTTCCAATTCACTAATCAAAGCATTAACAATTAATGATGAATCATCACCAACCGGAAAAACACGATCATTATCTTCAACCTTTAATTGAACACCTAATGAAGTAAAGTAATCATATATTTGTTTAGGTCCAAATACATTTAAAGAATATTTTAAAAAATGGTGATTAACTGGTAACTCTTTATAAAAATTCGATAGTTTTTTCATATTAGTAACATTACAACGACCACCACCAGTAATAAGCATTTTCTTGCCCAACTTATTATTTTTTTCTAAAAGTAATACCTTTTTATTATTAGTAGCCGCCATTATTGAAGCCATCATGCCCGATGGTCCTCCCCCAATAACAATTACATCATACATATAATCACCTCATATATAAATAATACCATTAACCCAAAGCTTAAACAAGAAAAATAAAAGAAACACTCTCTGATGTGTTTCTTTTTTTGTTTATCTTTTCTTAGCTTTCTCTGCTCTTATAACTCTGTTGTTTAATCTTTTGTTATATATTTTTTTAATTACTTCATCAACAACATCATTAT
>JAQWBL010000060.1 GCA_028706395.1 Bacilli bacterium
ACATTGACTAATTGAATAACTTTATCGTTTACTCTAAAAATAATATTACCATAACCATATTCTGCTATATCATCACTTTTAGGATTTATAATTTTTTGCAATTCCTTATTAATGTTATCAATTCCATTAATACCACGATACATTGGAGCCA
This sequence comes from Bacilli bacterium, assembly GCA_028706395.1. Taxonomy (GTDB): domain Bacteria; phylum Bacillota_I; class Bacilli_A; order RF39; family UBA660; genus DUPI01. The sequence continues at coordinate 152 of JAQWBL010000060.1, forward strand.
TTATTTGAAATTTAGTATAGTCAATTCCATCTTTAATTAGTTCTTCAACTAATGATTTTATTTCAAAAATTATTTTATTTGAAGGACTAGGAATAAATTTGTAGTCACTTCGTTCATTAAAAGTTGACTCTGATACTTCACCATCTTTTATTTCTTTAGCAAGAATTGGAATATATGAATCTTCACTTTGACGATACAATAAATCTAATTTAATTGTTTCAATTTTTTGACTTATTACTAAATCCTTTAAAACTTGACCAGGTGAGACACTAGGTAATTGATGATAATCACCAACGAGGACGAGTTTGATGCCCTTGGTTAATCCTTTAAGTAAATTGTCTAATAAAATTACATCAATCATACTAGCTTCATCGACAATAATTAATTTACTATTATCTTTGTTATATTCGTTTACAGCAAATTGGTCAGTATCTTTATTCCATTTTAAGAATCTATGAATCGTCATAGCTGGTAAGAGTGTTGATTCACTCATTCTCTTACTTGCTCTTCCAGTAGGTGCTAGAAGAGCTAGATGATCAATTAATTCCTTAAGTTCTAATTTATTAAGTTTTTGATAAAGTTCAACAATTGCTTTTATTATAGTTGTCTTACCAGTACCTGGTCCTCCAGTAATAATAGAAATATTATTTTCTAAAGCCATAACAATAGCTTTTTTTTGTAAATCGTTATAACTGATATCATAATCGTGCTCTAATTGATCAATTTGTTTATTAAGGTTTTTATATTTATCAATTGGCTTATTTGCCAAATATTTAATTGTTTCAACAATATTACTTTCAGCTTCATATAAATCATACAAATAATATTTCTGATCATCTCTAATTATTTTTAATTCCATTTCTAAATCATCAAAATATTGAGTAAGAACTTCATCAGTTATTCCAATATTTAAAAACTTTTCTAATTCATTTTTAATCAAATCATATTCTAAATATGAATCACCATTATTAAAAGTAATTAATTCCATCAAATAAACAATCGCCGCTTTTACTCTAAACTCATTAATTGGATCCATATTAAAAAGTCTAGCAATTTGATCGATTTTAGTAAAGGAAATATTTTTAATATCATCAATAACACTATATATATTATGTTCAATATAATTAAGAGTATTACTCCCGTAAAAGTTATAGATACTTATTGCATCTTTCATGGCAAAACCCATATCACAAAGGGAAATAATCGTTTTATGACTTTCTTCATACTGAATAATATTATCATAAATTACATTTATTAATTTTTTTGATAATTTAGGAACCAGATTTAAAACATTTCTATCATTAATAATTTTATCCAAAGCATTATCTCCTAAAGTATTAACAATAGATGTAGCCATAACAGTTCCTACTCCTGGAAATAAATCACTAGATAAAAACTCAATTATTCCGTCTTTTCCTTCCGGTTTAATACGTTCATATTTAATTACTTTAAATTGATTACCATATTTTATGTGTTCAACTTCTTGACCATAAAATAAATAGTTATCGCCTTCTGTTAAGTCATGAAAATATCCTGTAAATGTAATCGTTCTTCCAACTCGACTATCATAATCATCAATATTTGTTTCATTTATTTTAAAATTTCCAATAATATATCCATTATCACTTTTAAAAATTGTATTTGTGTATGTTCCTTTTATGTGTGGTTCCATTTTATCACCCACTATATTTTATCATAAAATGACACTAACTAATAAAAAAAGACACAAAATGTGCCTTTTAATTTTTAAGTTGTTTTTCAAATAGTTTTAAAACTTCATCAAATTCGTGTTCATCTTCTAAACCACATAAATATAATTCATTGTTTTCAAGTTCTTCAATTCTAATAACAATATCTTCTGGATTATCTAAATTAGAAAATAATACATAATCTTTATCATTATTATTTACACGACTCATAACAACATATTCTATTTCATCATCTAGTGTTAACATTTCTCCAACTTCTAATGATTTCATTATTTACCACCTCTTGCTTTAGATTGTGGATTAACAATGTTTTCTCTTTGAGCTGCATACCAATCATATTGATCTTCAAACCCTTCTTGTTTTGCATAGTCATCCCAAGATTCATAACCACGGTATTTTAAAACATCTAAAGATCCGTCTCCGCCCATATATACTAGTAATTCAAAAGGATCTAACTCATCTAATAATTCAAAACGATGATCCCAATTACCATCAACTGGAACAGTTCTGTAACCATTTTCAATCATTTCGTCAGCAACTTCAAAACTAATCTCTGTTTTAGCATTATGGAATTTCATTCCATCTTTAACAACTCCAAAAGCTGATATTGCAAAGATAACTGATGCTGTTATTGCTAATACATTTAATTGAAATTTTCTAAATTTTTTAGTATCTAAAATATAGTTTTTAGATCCAATTCTAATTCTTTTTTTATTAGTACTTTTCTTAAGTGATTTTTGATAACTCATAATATCGCTCCCTCTATCTCAAATATACTATTTTTCAAGGCTTTTGTCAAGTTTCTCCTATCAAGCGTTTGTATATATATCCCCTACTAAATTAGGATATTTTATCTCTTTTATTACAACCTTTACGGGTTTGTTTAGCAATGCTTCATCACCCTTAGCTTTAACTGCCAGGTAATTACCAGCATGACCCATTAAATAACCATCAATATATACTTCTGGAATAAATTCAATTGCAGCACCAATATA
>JAQWBL010000020.1 GCA_028706395.1 Bacilli bacterium
TTGTTGGTTATAACAAAGCAGGTATTGATGTTTCGGTAAAAGATCCTAAATTATTAATTACTTATATTGATGAAAAAGCTGAAACTATTTTAAAAATTGGTGATGAGATATTATCAATAAATAATGTTGAAACTAATGATTTAAATGATATTAAATTAATTTCAGAAAAATTTGTTTTAGGTGAAATTTTGGAAATCAAAGTAAAACGTGATGATGAAATTCTTAAAAAAGAAGCTAAAGTAATTAAAGAAGATAACCGATTAATAATTGGAATTATAATATCACTTGACCAAGAAATTGAAACCAATCCTGAATTTATATCAAAATTTGATGAAGCTGATAGCGGCCCATCTGGTGGGTTGATGATGAGTTTAACTATTTATGATACCTTAACTGGATCAAATCTAAGTAAGGGTAGAAAGATTGTTGGAACGGGTACTATTGATATTAATGGCAATGTTGGTGAAATTGGTGGTATAAAATATAAAATTAAAGGGGCAGTTAAGGACAAAATGGATATTTTCTTTGTTCCGTTCGGTAAAAATTACGATGAAATTATGGAAGAAATGGAAAAAAATGATTATGATATTACCGTTGTTCCAGTTAAAACAATTGATGATGCCATTAACTACCTAAAAGGCCTTCAAAATTAAGAAATGAGATATAGATATAGACTATTTCTCATTTTTTTGTTAAAATTAAATAAGGTGATAGTGTGAAACGTAGTGAAGTAAATTTATCAAAATTGACGCCAATGATGAAACAATACATTGAAATAAAAAACGATTACGAAGATGTTATCATTTTCTTTCGTTTAGGCGATTTTTATGAAATGTTTTTTGAAGACGCTATCTTAGTTTCTAATTTATTAGAATTAACTTTAACAGGGAAGAGTGCTGGCTTGGAAGAAAGAATTCCAATGTGTGGTATTCCGCATCATTCTTCACAAATATATATTGAAAAATTAATTGAATTAGGATATAAAGTAGGAATATGCGAACAATTAGAAGATGCTAAAAATGTTAAAGGCATTGTTAAAAGAGATATTGTTCAAATAATTAGTCGCGGAACTTTAATTAATAACGAATCATTAGTAGAATACGAAAATAATTATATTGGTAATTTAGTTAATTTTAATCATGCTTATGGTTTAAGTTACACGGATATCTCAACTGGGGAATTATATGTTCAATTGTTAGAACCAAATATAAGTAAAGTAGTCAGTGAAATCGTTAATATTGGTCTTAAAGAAGTAATTGTTACAGATAAAGTTGATCCTAATATTTCTTCAATTTTGGATCGACAATTTAAATTGATAGTAACCGTTCATGAATCTTTTGAAGTAGCGGCATATGCGCACTTATATAATGAATTAAACGATATTAGAATGATTGAAACAATAAAACATTTACTTAGTTATATAGAAAAAACACAAAAAAGAAGTTTAAGTCATTTTCAAAAAGCAATCGTTAGAGAACAAAATAATTATTTAAAAATGGATGTTCATACTAAAAGAAATCTTGAACTTACTGAAACAATTCGATTAAAGCAACGTCATTATTCGCTTATTTGGCTATTAGATAAAACGAAAACAGCGATGGGTTCTAGATTATTAAAAAAATATATTGAAGCTCCACTAATTAATAAAGATGAAATAAATAAACGATATGATATGGTTGATACTTTAAATAAAGAATTTATTATTAAAAGTGATTTACAAACTTATCTTCAAGAAGTTTATGATCTAGAGCGTTTAAGTGGGCGTATTGCCTTTGGTAATGGTAATGCCAGAGATTTAATTCAGCTAAAAACGTCACTTAAAGTGTTACCTAATATTAGTGATATATTAGAAAAAATAAATTATCATAAAAATATTGATACTTTAGATGATTTATATAAATTATTAGAACAAAGTATTTATGAAACACCACCGATTAGTATTAAAGAAGGCTATTTAATTAAGACTGGTTATAATAGTGAATTAGATGAATTAAAAGAACTTCGTAAGGGTGGTAAAGATTTCTTAGCTAGATTTGAAGCTGAAGAAAAAGAACGAACTGGTATTAAAAATTTAAAGATTGGTTATAATAAAGTATTTGGATATTTTATTGAAGTATCAAAAGGTAATATTGGTCTTATTAAAGATGAATATGGATATGAAAGAAAACAAACTTTAAGTAATTGTGAAAGATATATCAGTCCCATATTAAAAGAAAAAGAAGCCCTTATTTTAAATGCTGAAGAAAAAATAATTGAATTAGAATATCAATTATTTATAGATATTAGAGATCAAATAAAAGCTTATATTCCAACTTTACAAGATGTTTCTAAAACGATTAGTGAGATTGATGTTTTACAATCATTTAGTACCGTTTCCGAAGAAAATAATTATGTTAGACCAACGATAACTGATGAACGTTTTGTTAATATTATTAATAATCGTCACCCTGTCGTTGAAAAAGTAATTGATGGTGAATTCGTGCCTAATAATATCATAATGGACACTAATACTGATATACTATTAATAACTGGACCTAATATGGCCGGTAAATCAACTTATATGAGACAAATGGCAATAACTGTAGTTATGGCTCAAATAGGTTCGTTTGTTCCCGCTAGCGAGGCTGTAATGCCTATCTTTGATGCTATTTATACAAGAATTGGAGCATCTGATGATTTAGTCAGTGGTGAATCAACTTTTATGGTTGAAATGAATGAAGCTAATAATGCTATTAGTAATGCTACTGAAAACAGTTTAATTTTATTTGATGAACTAGGTCGTGGAACAGCGACTTTTGATGGAATGGCTCTAGCTCAAGCAATTATTGAACATATTCATGATAAGATTGGTGCGAAAACAATGTTTTCAACTCATTACCATGAATTAACAGATTTGGAAGAAACTTTAGAGCATCTTAAAAATATTCATGTAAGTGCTCACGAAGAACAAGGAAACATTACTTTCTTGCACAAAATTAAAAATGGAAGTGTTGACAAGAGTTATGGTATCCATGTTGCAAAATTAGCAAATCTTCCTGCCAGTTTAATCAATCGGGCAAGTTCGATTCTTAAAGTTTACGAATCTAATGAATACAAAAGGGATAAAAAAATACAACAAGTATTACCATTAGAAGAACCGGTAATTGAAAAATCAATAGTTGAAAGGGAATTGGAGCAAATCAATCCAATTGAGATAACTCCAATGGAAGCTTTAAACATTTTATATAAATTAAAAGAAACAATGAAAGAAACCCAGTAAAAGGAGGTAGTTTTATGAAAATATTAAAACAAGAAAATTGGTGGATTTGGTTATTATTATTATTATTTGGAGGAGGAGGTCACAATCTTATCTTAGGAGCATTATTAGATGTTTATGATAAAGATGCTTGGTATGCTCAACCAAAGAATTGGTTTATCGGACTTATATGTTTTATTTTCCCATTCTTTATTATGATGACAGTCTTTGTTATTCAAATAACTTGTTTAACTGCAGCTAAATTAGAAGTTCCTGGTAAAGAAATATACCTATCACCATATATTTGGTTATTAATGGTTATTATTCCAGTAATCGGATGGATTTTCTTAGGTTTAATGATTATTTATTTAACAATTTGGACAGTTGTGATGTTATATCGTGGCGCTGGCGAAAAGTATGCTAAATAAACAAAAACATTGAAAATTCAATGTTTTTTTCTTTGTTTTAATAATCATTTATCTTTTGTTTTAAGTTGATGTGTGCTAAAATGGATATAGGTGATTTAGATGGAACAATTAAATAGAAGCGAACTTAGAATAAAGATAATGACAATTCTATATCAAATAAATGTATATAATAAAAATAAAATTGTTTATGACGTTGATCAAGTAATTAAAGAAGTTATTGAAATCGATAACGATTTTGTTAAAGATGTTGTTTATGGGGTAATAACTCATCAAGCAGAAATTGATGAAATGGCTAATAACTTATTAAATAATTGGAAAATTGATCGTTTAGGAAATACTGATCAAGCAATCTTAAGAATGGGTATTTATGAATTAATGTATACAGATACTCCTGATATTGTAGCAATTAATGAGGCTGTCGAGTTAGCAAAAGCATATAGTGATGATGAAGTTAGAAAAATGATTAATGCGTCACTAGATAAACTATATCATAGTAAGTAGGGATAATATGGATAATAACAAATATTTAACAGTTGAAGCTTTAACTAAATATTTAAAATATAAATTTGATAGTGATATTAATTTAAAAACCGTTTATTTAAGAGGTGAAATTTCTAACTTTAAAGCTCACACAACTGGTCATTTTTATTTTTCAATTAAGGATGAATATAGTAAAATAAATGCAATAATGTTTAGTGCACAAAATAAAAAAATGCAATTTAGGCCAACTGAGGGTATGAAAGTACTAGTTAGAGGAAGAATAAGTATATATGAAGCTACTGGCAATTATCAAATATATGTTGATGAAATGCTTGAAGATGGCTTAGGAAATCTGCACATTGCTTTTGAGCAATTAAAAGAAAAATTATCAAAAGAAGGTTTATTTGATGATTCTCATAAACTACCTATTCCAAAAATTTCAAATAGGGTAGGTGTTGTAACGGCTGCTACGGGAGCGGCTGTAAAAGATATTATAACAACGATTAAAAGACGATTTCCTATTTGTGAAGTATTTTTATTTCCAAGTTTAGTTCAAGGTGAAAATGCTGCACCTGATATTGTTAAAAAAATAGAGCAAGCTAACGATTTTGATTTAGATGTATTAATCGTTGGTCGTGGTGGTGGTTCAATTGAGGATTTATGGCCATTTAACGAAGAAATAGTTGCTCGTGCGATATTTAACTCAAGAATACCAGTAATAAGCGCTGTAGGGCATGAAATCGATTATACGATTAGTGATTTTGTCGCTGATTTAAGAGCACCAACTCCAACCGCCGCAGCGGAACTGGCAGTTCCTAATATTATTGATTTAAATCATCGAATTGATCAATTAACGATTAGATTAAATGAAAATATATATAAGCAAATTAATTATCAAAAGCTTTTTCTAGATAGTATTAAAAATTCGTTTGTTATAAAAAATCCCATGATAATGTATGAAAACAAACAACAAAAACTAGATAATATATTAGAAAAAATATATAGTTTGATTTCTTATAAAGTTGAAAAAAACAAAGTTTTATTAACTAATTTAAAAAATAATAATATTTTATTAAATCCAGTTAATTTATATAAACCAAAGCAAATAGAGCTTAATAATATTATATCCAAACTTGAACTACTTAATCCATTAAGCATATTAAAAAGAGGATATACTCTAACTTATATTAATAATACTATTGTTAAAAGTATTAATGATGTAAATAAAGATGATGAATTAAAAATTAAATTTTATGATGGTGAGGTTATTGCAAAAGTTAATGGGAAGGAAGAAGAAAAATGAAATTTGAAGAAAAAATTAAAGAATTAGAAAAAATTATTAATGAATTAGAAACAGGAAATACTAATTTAGAGGATTCAATTGAAAAATATGTGCTTGCAATGCAGTTAGTTAAAGAGTGTGATGAACAATTAAAAAACGTTGAAGATAAAATTGCTAAGATTGTTTTAGAAAACGGAAAAACTGAAGAATTTAAAGTTGAGAATTAATACCATTGGTATTTTTTTCATTTCTAACCATAATAATATTGTAGCTTGTATATAAAGGAAGTGGAATGATGATTTTTAAAAAAATCAAAAAGACCTGCCTTACCTTTCTTTTAGTACTCTCCATCTTACCATCTTATGTTTTAGCGTACTCTGAATACATTATTCCTGGTGGTGAAAACATTGGTATTGAATTAAATTCAAGTGGTGTAATGATTGTTGGTCTGTATAAAGTAAACAACAACTATCCCGCCCATGAAGCAGGATTAAGAGTTGGCGATATCATATTAGAAATCAATGATGAAAAGGTTAATTCAATTAATAGTCTCGTTGATAAGATTAACAAAACTACTTCCACCAATAAAGTTACAGTTAAATACAATCGTGATAATAAAATTAATACAACGGTCTTAAATGTTTATAAAAATGATCAAAACATTTATAAGACTGGTCTTTATGTTAAAGACCGTATTACTGGTATTGGAACTCTTAGCTTTATTGATCCAAACACAAAATTATTTGGTGCTTTAGGTCATGAAATTATGGAAAAATCGACTGGTAAAATACTTGAGATAAAACATGGAAAAATATTTGAAACTTCTGTTAATCATATTGATCGAAGTGAAGTCGGCGTTCCTGGAGAAAAGAATGCCCAATTTTTTTCAAACAATATCTTTGGTAAAGTTGCAGAAAACACTGATAAAGGTATTTTTGGTAATTACACTTCCGTTATTCCTGATAAAAAATTATATAAAGTTGCTAAACCAACTGATATTAAATTAGGAGAGGCCAAAATAATGACCGTATTAAGAGATGCGCAGATAGAGGACTATGACATAAAAATTACAAAAATAAATAGTAATTTAAATCAGAAAACGAAAAACATAATTTTTGAAATAACAGATGGAGATTTAATTAAGGAAACTGGTGGTATTGTCCAGGGAATGAGCGGTTCCCCAATTATTCAAGGTGAATACATAGTAGGGGCAATAACCCATGTTGTTATTGATAATCCGACCAAAGGTTATGGAATATTTATAACAAATATGCTAGAAGAAGCAGAAAATTAAAAAAAGCAGGACATTTGTCCTGTTTTTTGATAAAATGGTGTTGGTGGTAAGATGAATTTCAAAAAGAAAAAATTTAAAATAATTATTAATATTCTATTTATACTTTATTTACTTGGATTAACTTTCTTTATTATGTTTAATATTTTTAATAACGGAAATGGATCAGGTAATGATTCAATATGGTATTTTGGAGGTGTTTTCTTATTCTCATTCTTATTGGCAATTCTTATGAACAGTCCATTTATTGCCATCTTTATTGCTGTTAAAGCAGGGACAAAACATTTTGGTGAAGATGCTAAAAAACAAGAACTACCTACTGATGAGAATATAAAATATTTTAGAGAGATACTTAAAAATGTTTCTCCAGCGGTTATTAGTTACATAGATGACTATAAATTTGACTATTATAATGATATTGCAGCAACAATTCTTAGTTTAAAACTAAAAAAGAAACTGTCTATTACAGATAATGAAATTATTATTATGAATGATAATACTGATAATTTAACAATTAGTGAGATTTTCGTCTTTGATACGATCAAAAATGGAAAACTAGATGAAGCCAAATTAATTTCACAACTTCCAGCAATAATATCTCATGAGGCTGAATTACGTGGTTTGGTTGAAAAACGAAAATTCATGTTGGGAAATTTAATAAAACGAGTTATTGGATTATCATTGACTTGGATTGTTTTATTACTTTCTTTTATTAATTTAATAAATTTTTTATCAAATCCTGTTAATAAAGAAATAGTGGAAGCATCAATTATATATATAATTCCTATTATTCTTATTATTACTCCATTAATTTTCTTGTTTTCATACTTTATATTGTCATATATTATTACTTATATAGTAAAAAATTTAACCCAACGTTTTATTAGAACGAAAGTTGGAAACGAATTGAATACCAAAATAGGTGGTCTCAAAAACTTTTTAGATGATTTTACTTCACTTGATCAAAAACAAATTGAACATATTAAACAATGGGATGAATTTTTAATTTACTCAGTTATCTTTAAGCAAAACAAACAAATTGTTGAAGATGTTTGGAGTATTCTTAAAAAGAAAAAATGAGTTTAATTACTCATTATCTAAAATAACATTATAAGTGATGCTCCAAATGATAAAAGCATTACTAAAATTAAGAAAATGGCTACTAATCGTTGATAGTTAATTTTCTTTTTTTTCTTTTCTTTATTTGCCATATTTGTTCACCTCTTATTTAATTATAATACATATTTTCTAAAAATGGAATAATATTTATTAATTATAATAGTATTAACTGAGGTGGAATATGAAAAAACAATGGGACAAACTAAAATCCGTTTTTATTATTAACAAACAAATAACTATCTTTTTACTAGGATTAAGTATCATTGCTGTTGTAGCTGGTGCTTTTTATATTACAATATTAAACAAAACCGATCAATCTTTGGTTCAAACATCGATTAACGAGTTTTTCAGCAAAATCAACAATAATAATCTTAATTATATTGCATCACTTAAAAATATTATTTTAACCAATGTTGGGTTTATTATTATTATTTGGTTACTAGGTATTTCTGTTATCGGAATTCCAATTATTATTTTTTTATTTTTTTCTAAAGCCTTTGTTATTGGTTTTTCAATTTCTAGTATTATTTTTAATTATAAATTAAAAGGAACTCTTTTATCATTATTTTATGTATTCCCACATCATATAATAAATATTTATATTTTTATTATATTAATAGCTTATGCCATTTCTTTATCATTTAAAATAATCGAATCAATAATTAAACGAAAAAGTATTGATTTTAAACTAGTTATGAATAAATATTTATATGTTTTATTAGTATCATTAATAGTCATAGTTGCAACTTCATTGTTTGAAATATTTGTTATGCCATCGATCCTTAAAGTCATTCTATCACTAGTTAATTAAATATTGTAAAATAAACGATCCATGATATAATACTAACAGGTGATTATTATGAAAAAAGTTGTGATTGGAATGAGTGGGGGAGTCGATAGTAGTGTCGCTGCCATCTTATTAAAAAAACAAGGATATGAAGTAATTGGTTTATTTATGAGAAATTGGGATAGTACTATTAATAATGATATTTTAGGAAACCCAACTCTTTCTAATGATATATGTCCTCAAGAAGAAGATTATAACGACGCTATAAAGGTATGTGAGAAATTAGAAATACCCTTATATCGTGTTGATTTTGTTAAAGAATATTGGGATTATGTCTTTATGTACTTTTTAGACGAGTTAAAGAAGGGGAGAACACCTAATCCTGATATAATGTGCAATAAATATATAAAGTTTGATATGTTTGCTAAAGAAGCTAAAAGACTAGGTGCTGATTTTATTGCGACTGGTCATTATGCAAGAATAAAAGATGGAAAATTACTTAGAGGAATTGATGATAATAAAGATCAAACATATTTTTTATCACAATTAAGCAGAGAACAATTAAAAGATGTAATATTTCCAGTTGGAGAATTAACTAAAAAAGAAGTTCGAACAATTGCTTTAGAATATGATTTAATTACAGCCACTAAAAAAGATTCAACTGGTATCTGTTTTATTGGTGAGAGAAATTTCACAAAATTTTTAAAAAATTATTTGCCAAATCAACCAGGCGTAATAAAAGATATTGAAACAAATAAAATATTAGGTGAACATACGGGTTTAATGTACTATACAATCGGACAACGTAAAGGTTTAAACATTGGTGGTAGTGATCAAAAGATTTTTGTAGTTGGAAAAGACTTAGAAAACAATATTTTATATGTTGCTAGCGGAGATGAAAACAATTATTTATATAGTGACGAGGCTTTAATTGATACAGTAAATTGGATAAGTAAAACAAAACCTACCAACTGTACAGCAAAGTTTAGATATCGTCAAAAGGATATTTCTGTTTCTCTTGAGTTTACTACTGACAATAATATTATCGTAAAATACCCTGATTTAGCTAAAGCGGTAACACCAGGTCAAGCATGTGTCTTTTACAATAACGATGAATGCCTAGGTGGTGGCATCATTAAAGAAGTGCGAAAAAACGGCCAAAAAGTTAAATATTTATAGTATACTATTGCTTTACACTTGACAATTGACAATAAAGTGATAAAATGATAGTAGGAGGGTTTAAGAAGATGGATAGATTAAATGAAATATTGTATGAATTAGGTATTACCAAAGTAAAGTTAGCAAAAATTTTAGGAGTTTCTAGACAAATGATTTATAATTATTTAGAATTAGAAGATTTAAACAAATGGCCAAAAGATAAAAAAGTATTAATTTTAAATTTATTAAATATTAAATCACCAGATGAACTTGATGATATAAAGGTTGATACTGATTATATTATGGGTGTTGAGGAAAGAATTGATACATTATTTACTGATAATTCAAAGACAACTCAATTGCCAAACGATGCCACTCTATTTACAGGAATAGGGAAGAAACAAAAAGAAGTAATGTCTAATATCATTGAATTTATGAGAGAAAAATTTGATGATAATAATGATCTAAACACTTATAATTCATTTTTGTATTTTTATCACTTTTTGCAAACTATGCAAACATCTCCAGAGCTTAAATATTTATTAGCTTATGTATCAAAAGCTGCTGGATTTACTAAACCTAAAGAATTTGTCTTTGATGAAGATGAACAATTTATTTTTGAAAGTATAATGTTCTCAGCTATGACATTATATAAGAGCGGTGGTACTTCTAAATCAAAATTAGCAGAATCTCATAGAAGATTTGTTAATCAAATTGAACAAAAACGCGAAGAAAAAATGAGTCGCACATTGGAATTAAACTCAGCTAAGATTCAAGCTTTACGTGAACTTGGTTACAATGAAATAACTGAAAAGAATGCTGCAGAAGTATTTGAAAAGATGGCTGAAATTCAATCTCGTAAAGTTACAGCATAAAAGAACCTATATTATTAGGTTCTTTTCTATATCTAACAACTTCCTATAATGTATATTATGTTGTATTATATAGTTTGGAAGTTGTTGGGAATAATATAAATGGATATATTTTATGTATTTTCATAATAATTAAATAATTTCTAACCATAATATAAATGGGTGATTATAATGAAAAAGAATAAGATGTTACAATCTAATAATAGTAAAAGTAAAATGAACAATCAAAATAAGAATGTTCAAGGCAAAAGTAATAACAATAATAATGCCAGAAATACTTCTACTAAAAACAACAATGCAACAAACAATCAATCAGTTGGATTTGATACCAAAAATTCTGACAGTAGATCGTTTGAGCTTGATGAAGATTCAGAGCATTCCTTTGAATTAAGAGATTAAGAGATTGTAAATAAGCCCACAAGAAAAAGGAATAAATTAATATTCCTTTTTCTATTACTCCCCTTTTATTTATAAAGAAGGGGTTTACTATTTATTGCTGGCGGTTAACATCCACAATTCTTTTTCAAAAAAATTGATGTTATCGCTCATTAAACTAGATGTTACATGATCGTTAATTCCACTAGCATATTCTTCTAATTCTTTAGAAAAGGCTAACATGAAACTAAAATCATTAATAAGAACGCTATAAACTTGTTTAGTTGTAAAATCTTGACTACGCATTGATTTAATTGTTGATTTCTCCTCATATTCAGTTAATGAGGTGATTGGATATTGATCTAACATTTTGATTCTTTCTGCAACAGCATCATACATTTCAGCTGCTTTATTATAGTAATCATCTAGTTTTTTATGTAAAGTAAAAAAGTGTTCACCAATAACATTAAAGTGCAAATTATATAAGTTGTTATTAAGAACTTTTAAATTGGCTAAATATTCATTTAATATTTCTACATGGCCAATTTTATTATAAGTATTTTGCATATAATTAACTCCCCCTAAATAATTATATGAATTAATTAGGGATAATTAACTAAATTACTTTAATTTTTCTAAAAAGCTAGTTCCTATAACTGGTGCCTGTACGTTAAAATTTGAAGAAATGGTTGCTCCAATATCAGCAAA
>JAQWBL010000061.1 GCA_028706395.1 Bacilli bacterium
ATAGTTGTGCTTCTCTATTAATTGATAGCGGTGCTAATATAACTTTAGTCGCTAAATACTTAGGACATACTAAAATTGATGAAACACTTAATACCTACTCTCATATGTATCAGAATAGATTAGATACTATTGTTAATATTATTGAGAATCAAAACGAGAAGTTTATCGATTACAAGCCCAAAGAACAATTGCCAGAACCAAAGAAGATAATTGAATCCAAGGAAGATCAAGATGAATATATCTATATTGTCCCTAAGAAAAAGAAGCCAAGAGAAAAAGATGACCTGATTCTATAATTGAACTAGGTCACTTATCTTCATTAATCTTCAATCTCAGCGATTTCCTCATTTTCTTCTTCGTCAGCTTCTACTCCGTTCTCTATTTCTGTGTCTTCAGAAATAGGAGTTTGTTCATCTAAGCACGAATTTATAGTTTCGTTAGATTTGGATATTAAAGAATCGATTTGTTCTTTTAATTTCATAAAAGAGTCATCATTATAAAAATCTTTTCCTGAGATTTCAGAATAATCTATTTCTAATTCTTTTGATTCGCCAAATAATATGCACTGAATAGTATTATTTCTAAAAAAATTATATATATTTTCAACATTTTTATTTTCAATACTAATTACAATTGAATTTTTATCATTTTTCAATTCACTAAATGTAGGAACTGTATCTAATAATCTTGATATCACACAACTTTTTTCTTCTTCATAATAATATACTTTATACTTCATTTGCTTCAACCTTTCTAATTATATTTATTCCATATTTAATAGTTCTTCGTTCCATTGCTTTTTTACCTCCCTCTAAAATATCACATACTTCTTTTATAAAAGATTTATTTTCAATGCAGCCAGGTTCATATAAAAATTGTTTACTTGAATCATCATTAAGGATTTCCTTTGCAATGATAATATTTTCAGAATCAGCTGTTATTCCAACATTGGCATTATGTGTAACAATTAAACTTTGAAAATTATTATATTTAAGTTTTAATTTTTTTATCCTATCAGCAATTTGATTATATATATTATCATTATCAATATTATCTTCAGGCTGGTCTAAAATCATTAATATGTTAATAGAGTTTGATAGGTCTTTTTCAATCAAATCAAATATCAGTCTAATAAACATAGAAGATTTCTCACCCGCCGATTTTTTCAACATGCTTTCATTGTTACACAATATATCATATTGAATATTGTTTTTTTGGAAGAGACTGTTTGCATAATCAATATATTTTTGTACCTGTTCGTTAAACGGTTTATTGTTAGAAAAAAAGTTATTGCTATTCGTAATGGTACTTAAAACGGATTTGAAAAAAGAGTCTTTTCTATTTACATCTTTAACAACAGCAAAAGTTACATTTTTATATTCCTTATCTGTTTGATACTTCCAGCTTATACCATATATACCATCTAAATCCTCTAAATTTTCTTTAATCGAATTATTATAATCATCTTCAGTAAATTTTTTCTCAAAAATTATGCATTCTTTTGAAAAACATAATATATCATTATAAAAAGAATCTAAGTCATTTATCATTTCATTCTTTATATCTTTTGCTTCATTATTAACGTATTCACTATTATACTTTTTTAGTTTTTCTTGAATACTACTTTCAAAACCAGAATCTCTAATTTTTTCTAACAAAGTTATTTTGTAGTCAATAATTTCTTTTACTTTACTAATTTGCTGAATATCTTCGGGAGAAAAAATTAATACATCACCGATTGTAAGATTGTTTAATGCATCATATGAATTAGAAAATTCATTTAAACTTTCTAACAAACTATCATAATCACTGTTTTCAAATATAATTGGGAAAGAATAATAGTTTTGCGTATCGAATGCTCGTCCATAATTTAAATTGTTTTTCCCATCTGTTTTAGCAACTTTAGCACTAATTGAATCAAAACTACTAATTAGTTTTTCCTTATTAAAATTGTAAGTAATACCAGCATTAAAAGTATGGTTGATATTTAATTGTTTAAAAAGCAATTTTGCCTCATCAATCATTAATGAATTTTTATAATAATAATTTTCTTGTTGAATAAATTCATATATTTTAAAACTATCTAATGTGGTTCTTATCTCGTCTAAAGAACTTGCAGTTTGATTACCTATTATAACTTTAAAGTTTTGATCTTGATTATAAAAATCTTTATATTTATCACTAAATACGAAACTTTCATTTCCGTGTTTTATTTTTTCTAATAATAATGATTTGCCACTGCCAAATTTTCCAATAATTGTGTTTTGATACGGTGATAATTTCAATGGGTTCCCACTTATAATAATTTCCTTTAAATACTTAACTGGGTATGTGTTTTTTCTCATGTTTGTTATACCAGATAAGCTAATTCTAAGTCTAGCTTCTTGAAATGCAGTTTTAATGGAATTAAATGGTTCATTTATATTACCAAGTATAAAGCATTTAATATCATTTGCTCCATTGTTTTTATCAAGCGGGTATATTTGTAGATTATGATTATCAGAAAACACCGCAAAGGGGAAATTATCAAATCCATTTTCTAAATATATATTTAAAGACTTTTGAATATTTTCTATATTATTACTGTCCTCATATGCGTTAAAACATAAAAAATTTAAATTTTCGATAGCTATATCTTGTGGTAGTCCCTTTGACTTATTATTAAAGTGAGGAATTAATAATATATGTTGAATACCATTTGACGCAAATGTTTTAAAAATCAATTGCATCTTAGGATAAATCTCTTTTTTGTTTCGCTCAACCAATTCTACATCGTTAAATAATTTATTAACTGCTGTTTCAATTTTAACTAA
>JAQWBL010000006.1 GCA_028706395.1 Bacilli bacterium
TCATCACGTTTTACTTTGATTTCCAAAATTTCACCTAAAACAAATTTTTCTGAAATTAATTTAATATCATTTAAATCATTAGTTTCAACATTATTTATTGATAATATCTCATCACCAATTTTTAAATTAGTTTCAGCTTTTTCATCAATATAAGTAATTAATAATTTAGGATCTTTTACCGAAACATCAATACCTGCTTTGTTATAACCAACAATTATTGCGTTTTGCATAGATTCTTTTAGCATCATTTGATCTCGAAACTTAACATCATCTCGATTTTGATTTGGTAACACAATTTTTTCTTTTGGAATAAGTTCCCAACTCTTGTTTATATAAGAATAAAAAAATGATGGAATCGTTGCTCGAAATTCATAAACGTAAGCAAGATTAAAGGAATCAGGTTTAATCGTATAACCTTTTATTTCAAGCTTATCTGATATATCACTCACTCCCCCAGGAGCATTGATATAATATGGTAGTTTAATTGTCATTAATGCAAATCCTATTAAAAGTCCAATAAAGAAGACATAGTTGTTTTTTACTATTTTTAAAATTTGTTCATATATTTTATTAAGCATAACCAAGTCCTTTCTATAATAAATATAGTTTGTATGGGGGAATTTATGAATAAAAAAATTGGTAGTATTAGTATTGTTTTAATTTTAGGAATCTTTATATTTGAAATTTTAACACAATCAAGTTCAATATATGACGCAATATCTTTTTCGCTTGGAATGTGGAAAAACAACATTTTCCCATCACTATTCCCTTTTTTTGTAATATCCGAAATAGCTATTAATTATGGTGTTGTTGAACTTTTTTCAGAACTCTTTAAACCTGTTATGCAAAAACTATTTAGACTTAATAGTGCTTCGTCATTTATTTTTGTAATGAGTCTGCTTTCAGGTTTCCCTAGTAGTGCGAAATATACTAGAGAACTTCACCTAAAAGGTTTATTAAACGAACATGAGGCTTCAAAAATCTTAACCTTTAGTCATTTTTCAAATCCATTATTTATCTTGGGGACCGTTTCTATTATGTTCTTAAATAATAAAGAAGTAGGTTTACTTATTTTATTAAGTCATTATTTAACTAATATAATAATTGGTCTTGGAATAAGAAATTACCATCCTTCAGTAAATAAAAATGAAAAAGTATCAATTAAAAGGGCTATTAGTAATATGCATAATAAAAGAATTAATAACAAACTTCGATTCGGCCAAATTATTACTAATTCTCTAATTAATAGTATTAATACACTACTTTTAATATTAGGTGTTGTAACTATGTTTTTAGTTATAACAACTATCATCGATAATAATTTAAATTTAAATAGTTACTTTCAAACCCTTTTAAATGGGTTTGTCGAAATGACCCAAGGATTAAAATATATTAGTCTTTTAGATATTCCACTTAAACTAAAATCTGTTTTATCAACCATGATTATATCTTTTGGAGGCATCAGTGTCCATGTTCAAACAATAAGTATTATAAGTGATACTAAAATTAAATATATGCCTTTTTTAGTAGCTAGAATACTTCATGCCACCATTGCTTCGGTTATTGTTTTTATTACTTTTGATATTTGGATTTTGTTTATTTAAAATTCTTCTCCAACTAAATATTCTTTTAAACTATCGTATTGATAAACAACATTAATCCCAAAATTTTCACCTTCATATAAAGGATATAAAATGGGAATATTTATTAATATATAAGAATCTAGATTATTATTAACGTTAGCAATATTTCGGTAAAACTCAACAATTGGTTCACCATAATAACTATCGTTTACTAGCTTTGTTTTATAAGTTCCATAACTAAATGTTTTATTAGCTCGATCAATTGATAAAGAACTAACTGTTCCATCCATAAATTCAAATGTAATACAATCAACACCACAGTCACTAATATGAGTGATTGTTTTGGTTGTAAATTCTTTACTTATTTGTTCAGTAATAGTTGCTTGTTTAATAAATAATTCCGTTTTATAACCACTAGTAGTATATAATTCTTTTAATGAGAGTAATAGTTGAAATAATAAGACAATAACAATTGTTGTAATCGAAAATGATAAAATTAATTCAACGACCGTAAACCCTTTTTGTGACTTCATATTATTCAGCCCCTAACTTAAGTGTAGCATGAGTATCGTCATTAAAATGGACAATTAAACGATATCCATTATTATTTTTATCATAAGTAATATAATCTAAAAAGGTCGTTGTTTTAGCATCAACATTATAATCTAATTTAAATTGATCTTTTAAATTGGTTATATCTTCTAACGTAAAATAAACATCTTTGACATTTAAATCAGTAAATAATTTATTACAGTAAGTTGGTTCCAAAAATAAATCATCAGTACAGTCTGTTATATTTAAATATTGACTATTTTCGTTAATAAGTCTATTTTTAATATTAACAAAATCAACATCTAATATATATTTTTTTATTTGATTAGTTGCGTATAAACTATTTACCGTATTATAAGAAAAAGTCCTTTGATAGTTTTGATATGTTTGTCTAAATTGAATAAACATATACAAAAGTGCTGACGTTACAAAAGTAGAAACAATTAAAGTTTCTGTTAACATAAACGCTAAATTATTTAGTTTTTTCATAAACATGCTCCTTTTAGATTGTTTTTATTATGAATATATTATATAATATTTTTAGGATAAATACTAGTCCTAAATAAAAAGGAGTTGACCTAATGATAGCAAAATTTGACTTTGAAAAAACCCCTGTTGTAGAAGTCGTTAATGAAATATTAGTAGATGCTAGCAAAAGAGGCGCGAGTGATATACATTTTGACCCTTTAACTGATTACATGAAAGTTAGAATTAGGATCGATGGTTCCCTGATTAATTATACCGAGGTTCCTAATGGTGTTAAGAAAAATCTAATTACTAGAATTAAAATCATTTCTGGTATGAATATAACTGAAAGTCGTCTTCCACAAGATGGAGCGATTAAAGCCACCCTTAAAGATATCAATCTAGATCTCCGTGTTTCTTCTATTCCAACCAGCGAAGGTGAAAAAATAGTTATTCGTATTTTGGACTATTCAATGAGTTTAAATGGTCTTGAAAATCTAGGCTTTAGTGCTGAAAACTATAAAAAAGTATTAAAAATGATTACTGTTCCCAATGGTATAATCTTAGTAACTGGGGCAACTGGTAGTGGGAAATCGACTACTGTTTACTCTATCTTACAGAGACTAAATCGTGAAGAAACAAATATTATTACGGTTGAAGATCCAATAGAAATGGATGTTGAAGGTATTAACCAAATTCAAACTAATAGTGAAATTGGATTAGACTTTGCTACTTCCCTTCGTTCGATTTTGAGACAGGATCCGAACATTATAATGGTTGGGGAAATAAGAGATACCGAAACAGCTAAAATAGCCGTTCGTGCATCTATTACCGGACACTTAGTTTTATCAACACTCCATACTAATGACTCGTTAAATACAATTGAAAGATTACTTGATATGGAAGTTGAACGTTATTTATTGGCTAGTTCATTAACAGGAATTATCTCCCAAAAATTAGCGCGTAAATTATGTCAAAATTGTAAAACAACAAGACCAACTAATGATTATGAAAAATCATTGATTAAAAAAGTTTTAAATCGAGAAGTAGATGAAGTTTATACCAGTGAAGGATGTGAAATTTGTGGCAATGGATATCACGGACGTATCGCCCTTCATGAAGTATTAGTAATCAATCAAGAGATTAAAGATGCCATTAGTTCTGGTATTGCAAGAGAAATACTTAGAGATTTAGTTTATAAAACAGATGTTACTACCCTACTACAAGATGGTTTAGAAAAGGTTGTTAATGGCCTTACAACTTTTGAAGAAGTACTTAAATTAATTGAATTAGAGGGTGAAGATGCTTATGGTAAGTTTGATTTAAAGACAGCTATTGATTCAACTACCATTGTTAATGAATATGGTAATGGAAACGGTAATACCGAAGAAGTAACACCAATCCCGACTAATGATGAAATTGAAGCTATTGAAATATAAAAAAACAAGGTAATTAAAACCTTGTTTTTTTTACATCATTAATAAATTTATAATAACATTAATATCTATTTTTAATAGCAATATGATTAAAGCTGCACTGCATAAGAATGGTCCAAACGGAATAATTCGATCCTTATTGGGGTTGGTTGCCAACATAAAAATTGATATTGGAAGTCCAATAAATGATGCTAAGAAAATTGCTATTAAAGCCATTTCCCATCCAAATACTAGACCAAAGATAAATAATAATTTAATGTCTCCCCCACCCATTGATTCTTTTTTAAATAAAAAATCACCAAGTTGTTTAATAAGATACATTATTCCAAAGGCAACTGCACCATTAAATAAAGCTACTAGTAATCCATCAATATCTTTTAAAAGAAAAATTCCAATCATTAATAGTACAGAAGAGACGATTAATACTTCATCAGAGATTATATAATATAGATAATCACTAAGAAAGATAATTAAGGTCATTGATATAAATGTTAAAGCTATAAATAGTTCTATAGATAATCCAAACACTAAATAAGCTATAACAAAAAGAAGACCAGTTACAAATTCAAAAAATGGATAAAATAAAGATATTTTAATTTTACAATTCTTACATTTACCACCTTGGAAAATATAAGAAAAAATAGGTATAAGTTCGATGGCTGTTAACTGATGATTACAGTTTGTACAGTGTGATGGCGGGGAAATAATTGATTCCCCTTTTGGTAATCTGTATCCAACCACATTGTAAAACGAACCAAGCGTTATTCCAAAGAGAAAGAAAGTAATTATATAATATAGTTCCATGATATCATACTCCTTATTGCTGTATTAATGTAAATGTATTGAACATTGGTATAACGATTGATAAAACGATTATTCCAACAACAACTGTTAAAAATACTATCAGTGCTGGTTCAATTAAACTTTTAAGACGAGTTACAGCATTTCTGTGAAGTTCTTGATAGTAAAGTGATACTTTACCCATCATTTCTGGTAATTGACCAGTTTTTTCACCTGTAACTAGCATCTCATAAGCTGGTAATGGGAAAGCCCAATGATCTTTAAAGGCTAACGATATTTTATCACCACGGGCTAAATTGCTTATTGTATCAAGAATTAGCATCTTAAATATTTCATTATTAGTAATTCTATTTAATACTTCCATACTATCCGTAATAAAGACATTATGTGATAGTAATGATGAAAAGGTTTTAGTAAATATAGTAACTTCGTTATAAATCATAATATTACCAAATCCTGGTAGATGCATCATAATCCATTGTAAGAATGTTCTAATTAACTTAACGTTATTATATAAATAAGATGTAACAATTGCTAATATTGCTAAACCAATTATTAGCCATACTAAGTTAGCTTCTAAAAACTCACTAACAGCCATAACCCCACGAGTAAAGGCTGGTATTTGACTAGCATCAATTGTTTCATAAATAGTAACAAATCTAGGGATAACAAACATCATAATAAAGGTAACAACGGCTAACGATAAGATTAAGACTGCTGATGGATAAATCATAGCTGTAACCATTTGTTTACGGGTTTTTTCTGTCTCACTATAATAATCAGCCATATCATCTAAAGTTTCAGGCAACTGCCCGGTCATTTCAGCGGCTTTAACCATATTTATAAGTAGTTTAGGGAAAGCTACACCTTGTTTAGCTAAAGCTTCACTAAAACTTTCACCCATTGTTAAATCATAGATCATTGACCTAAATATTCTTTGATATGATTTATTTTTATATTGTCTAGTTAAAATCTTTAATGAATCAACTAGTGGAATACCTGATTTAATATAAGTCGATAATTGAGTTAAGAAGAAAAGTAAATCTTTGGTTTTAATTTTTGTTGTGTTAATCGTTGATCTACCATGGAAGAAAACAATCCATTTATTTGTACGAATACTATATACTTCAAATCCTTCACTAAGTAGGTATGAATGAACCTCAACTTTCGAAAAAGCTTCGAAATAGCCCTTAACAACTTTTCCTTCAGCATTTTTACCAACATATTCATAAAGTATTTTAACATTACTACGTTCAGCATCTTCACCTTCAAAGTTAATTAATAAGGCTTGTCTGTTAATATCACGCTTATTTTTAGCATTTTTAACAAGTGCTGAATTATTATATTTATCAACGATTTTTTGTTTAATACTTTTAGGAATATTGAAAAACTTAACTAAAAAGTCATTGATATAGTCCCCTACTTTTTTCTTTTCAATAACAACGTTTTCATTGCGATACTCTTCAGTACGTTTCTTCTTTTCTTCAAGAAGTTGGGCACGTTTAATAACTTCTTCTTCCTTTTTATTTTTTTTCTTTAATTCTTCTTCGATCTTACGGCGCATCATAATTTCTTTTTTATGAGCTCTTTCCTCAGCTAAACGCTTCTTCTTGTTTAATCTAGCAGCACGACTGCTTTCAGTACGAGCCATATAGTTGTGATAAGCTTTTCTTATTTGATCAAAAACTAAAGAAATAAGGTAATTTAATAAAGCAAATGGAACTAATAACCCATAAATAATCCATTTTATAAAACGATAAACAAAGTAACAAATAACCATTATCCCTTTTAAAGAATACGTCAAAAAAACCAATGGTTTACTAAAAACCACTTTGTATAATAAATAAGATAAATATATAAAACCTTTTCCAATTAACTGTCCTATTTTTAAGATTGTATTAACTACAACCGTTATAAGAGTAATGTTAAAAAAGAAAAAACCAAGGGATATATATTTAACTATGCTAATAAATGATTTGAAAATAAACGAAACCATTTTATACACGTATATGAACGGTAATACTGCAATTGGTCTATTCACATAACGCACCCCATTACTCTTTTATCTTCTATATACAAATTATAACATAAAACATTTTTTTTTAAAACATTTTTATACTAATACATATAATATTATAAGAAAGGAGTATTAAAATGAATTATTATAATTACCCTTTTATGAATTATTCAAGACCGGGATTGTTTGGTTCCCTATTTCAAAACAAAATTAATTGGGGATCTTTATTAAATAACACTAGTAGAACCTTAAACTTAATAAATCAAGCAGTTCCAATAATTCAAAAGATTCCACCGATTTATCGAAACGCAAAAACGATGTTTAAAGTAATGAATGAGTTTAGAAGAGTAGATACTCCAACAACCAAAACAAATTCTTCAACTCATAAACCAACTTCAAATAACGAAATGGAAACCAAGCGACAAGACAACGTAAATAATAATTACGAAGGTGGTCCGACTTTCTTCTTATAATACCAATAAAAAAGTTGTATCACAACTTTTTATAATGTCTAAATTTTTAATCAATCATATAATCTTTTAATTTTCTTGAACGTGATGGATGACGAAGTTTTCTTAAGGCTTTTGCTTCAATTTGTCTAATTCTCTCACGAGTTACACCAAACAACTGTCCTACTTCTTCAAGTGTTCTAGTTTTTCCATCTTCTAATCCAAAACGAAGTCTAATAACTTTTTCTTCACGTTCTGTTAAAGTAAGTAATACCCCTGAAATTTCATCTTTAAGCATTTCATTAGTTGCATAATCTTCAGGATCAACATTACGTTCATCTTTAATAAAATCACCTAAATGAGAATCGGCTTCTTCACCAATTGGTGTTTCCAAACTAACGGGTTCTTGAGAAATCTTATATATATCTCTTATTTTATCGATTGAAATTTTCATACGATCCGCTAATTCTTCTTCAGTTGGTTCACGATTTAATTCAAGTGTTAGTTGACGTTGTAGACGGGCAAGTTTATTAATTGTTTCAACCATATGAACAGGAACTCTAATAGTACGAGCTTGGTCTGCGATAGCTCTAGTTATAGCTTGCCTAATCCACCAAGTAGCATACGTTGAAAATTTAAATCCTTTTTGAACATCAAATTTTTCAACAGCCTTCATTAATCCAATATTACCTTCTTGAATTAAATCTAAAAATAACATTCCTCGACCAACATATCTTTTGGCAATACTAACAACTAATCGAAGATTCGCCTCAGCAAGTATCTTTTTAGCCGATTCATCGCCTTCAACAATACGATCAGCCAGACTTAATTCTTCTTCATAAGTTAATAATTTTATCTGACCTATTTCTTTTAAATACATTCTAACAGGATCATTAATTGTTAAATCCTTTGTTAAAATAGTGTCGTCTAAGATTAAACTATCACCTGATGATTCGCCTGTTTCATTTTGCGAAACAACCTTTATTCCATGTTCCGTAAAAGCATTATATAAATCATCTAAAGTATCGGCATCTAAATCCAATCCTTTTAAGGCTTCGGCTAATTCCTCATAAGTAATATGACCTTTTTCCTGGCCAGATTTTACTAACTCTTCTTTTCTATCCTCAAAACTTTTAATTTCATTAATCATAAATTTGTTCCTACTTTCAATTCTCTAATTTTTTCTGCTATTTTAGCTTTTTCCATTACATCAGTTTCTTTTTTCATTTGTTCAACTAAACGATTACATTCGTTATTAACATGAAATTCCTTTATAGCATTAACATACTCGTCAATTTCTTCAAGTGTATACTCTTCTTTTAAATTAAGATTCATTATCTCACCGATTGTCTTAAGCATGTCCTCTTTATCGGCAATAAAAGAAAAGAAATCAGCTAAATCAAAATATTTATATTCTTTATAAAAATAATTGATTTCTTGTGCTAAAAAGCGATACCTAGTGGTTGGCATAAAACTAACCTTCTTATTATATACTGTAATTACTTCTTTACTTTTAAGCATATAATAAAGTAAATTTTGTTGAGCCATCATATATTTATCAATAATTTTGGGTTTATTAATAATTGGTTTAGCAATAGCTGTAACAGGTTTTTTTATATCCTGTTTTTGGGCTAATTGATTTTTAATAATTTCAATATCCAAACCAGATTCTTCACTAACCTTTTTAATTGTTAATTCCCTTAAAATATCATCTTCTATTTGAACCAATTCACTTAAAACATCATTTATATAATTAGCCATATCCGAATCATTATCTAAATTACGATTATTTTTCAAATATGATATTTTAAAATCCATAACATTCATCGGATTATCAATTTTATGTTGGAACCGATTAATACCATATTCTTTAATATAGTCATCAGGATCCATATTGTTTTCAAGTCTAATTATTTTAGGAATAATGCCAATATTAATCAGTTCATTACTACATGCAATAGTCGCTCTTGCACCAGCATTATCACCATCAAAACAAATAATAACTTCAGGTGCTAATTTTTTAATTAACACCGCTTGATTTTTAGTAAACGCTGTTCCCATTGTTGCCACAACATTTTTAACACCATTACTATGAGCACGAATTATATCCATAAATCCTTCCATAATAATCACTTGTTTTTTTAATCGACACTCGTCTTTCGCGCGGTGATAGTTATAAAGCAATTCACCCTTTTTAAAAATCGGTGTTTCTTTCGTATTAATATATTTAGAAGTATCTTCATTATTAAAGGTACGACCACTATAACCAACAATTTTACCACTAATATCAGTTAGCGGAAACATAATTCGATTATAATAAATATCATTGTGTCCATAGTTATTATTAACCACTAATCCACTTTTAATTAAATCTTCATCACTAAATTTCTTCTTTTTAAGTAATTTAGTTAACATTTCATTATCTTTTAATGAAAGACCAATCCCAAACTCCTTAATAATTGCTTCATCAATTCCCCGATTATTTAAATATTCTTTAGCTGAAAATCCATATTCAGTATTAATGTTATTTTGATAAAATAGTTGCGCCGTTTCATATATATCATATAATTCACCATATTTTTGAACGGTTGGCTTAGTATACCCAATATCAACAGCAATTCCACCAATATCAGCCACTTTTTTCAATGCTTCATAAAAACTAACATGATCATAATCCATAATAAAAGTGAAAATATTCCCGGTAGCACCACAAGAAAAACATGTATATATTTGCTTTTCGCTTGAAACACTTAAACTGGGATCACGATCATCATGAAATGGACAAACTCCAAAATGATTTTTACCACGTTTAGTTAGAGGAATATAAGTTGAAACAACATCAACAATATTAACACTATTACGAATATTATTTATTTCTTCGTTTGATAATTTACTCATATAATTCCTCCCCTACTATTAATATACAACAAAATTTTCGTATTTCCTTTTATTTTTCATAACTTTTATCAAATTTAGAAAAATAATTGTCATATTACCTCATTTTGTCAATATATAGCAATAAATTACTTAGTTATTATATATTAATTATTATTTGAAGTCAAAAAAAGCCTAAATATTATAGGCTATTTTTTAATTTTTGATTTTACTAATTTTTTAATATACATTTTTGTCATAGAATCAACATTAGGATATTCAGTATTCACAATTTTTCGAGCTAAATGACAAATATGTTCATTTTTTGATTTCTCTAAAATTATATTTAATTCTAAATATGATAATGAATGTAACCAATCATTTATCGGTTTATCATAATCTACCTTTCTTAATTTTTTTTCCATATTATCACTCCTTCTCTATTTAAATGCATCAATTCCTTCAATAAAAGTTGTCATTAACATTTAAAACATTATGTTAAAATAACACATCATTACTAAAAGGTCAATAGTAAATTGAAAAACAACAAGAAAAAACCTAATTAAAGGTTTTCTCCGGTAATATTAATTACCATCTATATTAAACGCTAACACGATTAGCGTACCCCTAAAGGCATGTTTTTATAATAATTGAATCTTTAATAATAAATTTTATACTCCCACTTAAACTAGTTAAATAATATTTAAATTGATAATCATTTAACAACTTAAGAACCTGTTCATGCGGATGATTAAAGCGGTTATTAAGACCAACTGATATAACTGAATAATTTGGTCTAAGTAGTTCTAAAAATTGAGTAGATGTGCTGTTTTTAGAACCGTGATGTCCTATCTTTAATATATCCATTTTAGGGAGATTGTATTCGTTAATTAAATATTTCTCACTACTAATTCCTGCATCTCCCATTAATAATATATTCTTGTTATTTAATTTAGTATAGATAATTAGACTATCTTCATTTTCATTTTGTTTGGTTTGCTTATTCAAAAAGTAAAAGAAGTAACCATTTATATTTAAAGTTGCTTGATTATATTGCTCATATGAATTTCCTTTATCTTGAGCATAATTCATTAATTCTGATTCAAAATGGTTATTATTACCACTATTAAAAATAAGTTTATTAATTTTAAATTTACTTAATAACTTTTTACCCTCACCTAAATGATCATAATCACCATGTGTTAAAATTAAATAATCGAGACTTTTAATCCCTCTTGATTTTAAGTAAGGAATTATTTTGCTTATAGCTATTGAATATTCCTTCTTTTTTGACCATTCATCATTACTATAATTAAAAAATCCTCCCGTATCTATTAATATATTTCCTTTATTTTGGGGTAATTCAATTAAAATCGAATCGCCTTGTCCCACATCAATAAAGGTAATTACCGGATAAATATTAAAGTAAGAACTATAATAATGAATTAATAAGCCTACAGGAATATATATGAGACAGTAATACTTTTTATTCTTAAAAGCCACTAAAAGGTATGTAATAACTAAATAATAAAGAAAAAATATTAAGGGATTTATGGTTTTTAAAGTAATAGTAAAAATAGAAATATTACTTAGCATTTTGGATAAGGCTTCAGTAAACGTAATAACTAAATATAGTAAATTATCTAGAAATGGAAAGAGAAAAGTAATAATTGAAAACGGGAAAATAACAAATGAAAAGATAGGTATGAAAATAAGATTAATAATTGGCGTTAATAAATTTATTTCAAAAAAAGTATTTATTAAAACCGGCATACTTACTAAAAAAGCAATAGATGAAATCAATAATGATTTAATAATATAATTATCATATTGATTAATAAGATTTTTAAATATTATTAAATAAAAACTAATACTAAAACTAAAAACAAAACCTAAATGATATATATAATATGGATTATATAGTAATAATAAAGAAAAAATTAATAAAAAAAGATTAATTGTTGTTACCTTTAATTCAAATAACTCATTGATTTTTAAAAATACAAACATCATAACGGCTCTTAATAATGAAGGTGGCGATCCAGATATTAAAAGATAAAAACATAAAACTATGGAAACTAAAAAATAATTTAAAAATTTATGTTTTGATTTCTTACTAATAACAAATAAAATAAAAGTTGCCAATAAAGATAATTGATCACTTGATAGTGATAATAAATGATTTAAACCATTATTTTGATAACTTTCTAAAATACTCTCATCTATATCATCTGTTTTAGAAATTAAATAATTTTTAATATATGGGGAACTTTTCTTAATACTTTCTATTCTACTAATCACTTTCTTTTTAATAATATAAAAAAGTTTTGGAGAAATATTTAACTTTTCAATATTTTCAGCTTTAAATATAAAATATATCTTTTGACTAAGTAAATAATTTTTATAATTAAATAAATTAAAAACTGTATTAGTTTTAGGTCTTTCCATTACACCCGTAGCTTTAATATAATCTCCTAAAAAATAAGTTTGTTTTATTATATTAAGTTCTTCTAAACTGTCTATATAATAATTAACTATAATTTGTTCTTTGGAGTATATCACCATCTTCAAATGGTTACCATCAATATTTAATTCTTTAACATAACCATTTATTATTGTTTCATTTCCAATATATTTAGATTTGTATAACTCGTTATTTACGACGTAAAAGCCATTTATAACGGCGATTAACAAAATACCAATATATAATCGTTTAGATTGTAATAAGGTCTTTAAGGCTATTAAAAACAGATTCTCCGATGCCTTTAACATCTAACAATTCCTCAATTGATTTAAATTCACCAATTTCGTTTCTATATTCAATAATACTCTTGGCTTTAGACTCCCCAATTCCCGGTAGACTCATTAATTCATCTATATCAGCACGATTCAATGATATCTTACCAGTTTTTTGATCAGTTTCATTTTTATCACTAACACAACCATCATTTACAATTTCAGGACAATTACATTCAACATCTTTATAAATAATAGTTGGCTCCTTTGTTAAATAGTCCATCACTTCATCTTTGGTATGAATTATAATAACCATTTCATCAGTTAACTTCTTACTTAAATTAATTAAACTAGTATCAGCATCATTAGTTAAACCACCACTAACTCTAATTGCATCATAGATTCGTTTGTCAGAATCCAATTTATATGCACCAGGATTAACAACCGCTCCTTTAATATCAAAAACAATTGATAACGGATTTTCTTTTACTTCTTTCTTTTCAGTTGGAATAGTTATCGGAGGTTTTTGTTCATCAATTGGGGTTTCATCGCCACCCTTTCCATAAATATATGTTACAGTTACAATCGATAATATAAAAATTGCTATAAATATATGTTTGCGATATTCTTTAATAATATTAACTAAATAGATCATTTTATCACCTCTAACAATAACATATAATATCTATAGTTATTTTCCTTTAAACAAATAAAAAAAGTTGTATTAAACAACTTTCATATTAGTTCTTAAAATCATTAATAGTTAATGTCAAGCAATACCCTCTATAGTTTTATCTTTTGATTTTTTGTTTCAACATGAACTTGTTGAACAAGCGCTAAAGCAGCAATTAAAGATATCGTATAGGATCCACCATAACTTAAAAATGGTAATGGTACACCAGTTAATGGTATAACCGCAAATAATCCTCCAAGATTAATAAATATATGAATAAATATATACATTCCTACACCAAAACAAATATATCTTCCTCTAATTGTATTAGCCCGTGATGCCAACATCATAACTCGGTAAAGAATAATTAAATAACCTAAAAATATTGGTGTTACTCTAATTAATCCATATTCCTCAGCAATAATTGAAAAAACTGAGTCCGTATGTGGTTCTGGAATATAAGAGTATTTTTGTTTACTTTTTCCAATTCCCAGTCCAAATAAACCACCATCATTAATGGCAATTATTCCATTACATACTTGATATCCACCCTCTTCATAATTTCGACAAGGATGTAAATAATCAGTAAGTCTTGATGATTGAGCTCCGGTAAGAACATTCCCTCTAACTGCAAACATCACGGCAATTGATGCTAGAGCGACAATAAATAAAATTCCAATTGTTTCAATTTTCTCACGTTTAGGAACTGGACTAAAAAGAAACATCGACATAAATATAGCTACTTGAATAGCCATTGTCCCTAAGTCTTTTTGAAAGAAAACAATTACTGGAATTATTAATGAAATAATTATTATTTTAGCTATAATATCTGTATGATTAATTTTCGGATTAGTAAGTTTTCTAAAGTATTTATCATATAAACAGGCAATTGTTACAATGACTAGTGGCTTGGCTATTTCACTTGGTTGAAAAGTTTGACCTCCAATGGCAGACCAGTTCTTTGCTCCTCGTATTTCACCACTAGAAAGTAAAGAAATTCCCATATAAGCTGCCAGCAAAAGGACTGGAACAACACCAATATTTTTATAAAAAACGGTTGGTATTTTTAAAATAACGATTGCCAAAATAATTCCGATTATAATCATGATTAAATGACGATAAAAATAATAATATAATTGAACATCTTTAGAAACCGCTTCCCTACTAGATGCTGTTACAATATTAAGTAGTCCAAAACTTATCATAATGATTGATGTAAATAATAATATTTTATCCATGTCATTAACTTTGGCTTTAATTTTTTTGATAATACTGCTCATATGATCACCTATTATTATGATATCATATTATTTTAATAATTTATATCGAATTTATTAAAAAGTTCAAAATAGGTATTTTATATAAACATTTCTATACAATTGTAATAAACTATACTAGAACTAGATAAGGAGGTAATAATATGTATTATTATGGAGGTTACCAAGGTTATGGCGGTGGCTGTGGGTATCCAGTAAACCCATGCGGTGGTTATGGTGCTGGCTATGGCAGTGGAGCTGCAATAGTTCTAGTTTTATTTATACTATTAGTAATAGTTATCGGATCAAGATATGTAGCAGTTTAAGGGAATATAATTCCCTTTTTTATTTTTCTTTTGTGTTTTTAGTATTTTATGATAAAATATATACACGGAGGTATGTATTATGTTTAAAGAACTAAAAATATTAGACGAATCTGATAAGCGTTTACGAATTGTAAGTAAAAATGTTACTTTACCACTCGGCGCTGAAGATAAGAAGCTAATAAAACAAATAATTAAGCAACTTAGATATAGTCAAATTGATGAATATAGTAAAAAATACAATCTTCGACCTGGTATGGGTTTAGCATTCCCACAACTTGGTATTCATAAACGAATTATTGTTATTGTTGAAGAAATCGAAGATGGTGTTTTTGACAATTATGTAGTTATAAATCCCGAAATCGTTAGTAATTCAGTAGAAATGATTGCTGCTGAAGCTGGTGAAGGATGTTTAAGTGTTAATCGTGAAGTAGAGGGTCATGTTAAAAGATTCGCACGAGTTACAATAAAAGGTTTTGATGAAGATAGTGATCCAATTCAATTCAGAGCTCGTGAGGAATTAGCAATTGCTTTCCAACATGAAATTGATCACTTAGATGGAATTTTATTTTATGATCGAATAGATAAAAAAAGACCTATTCTAGGCGAAAATGAAATTAGATTTATATAAATAATTGAAACATAGATAGACAAAATGTCTATTTTTTTTGTATGTTTTTTTATTTATATTCAATACTAAATATAGGTGATAATATGATTAACCATCATACATTAATAGATTTAGGTCCTAACAATGAATTATATTTATTTATTGATTTTAATTATGAGTTTGGAAAAGACTTTAATTTTAAAAATTTTAAGAAAAAATTTAATTCATTTAATGACTATATTTTAGATTATATTAAAACGAAACAAATTAATTTTTCTAATGGGAAAATATTAATTGTTGTTGGCGGAGTATTACTTGGCACATTATTTATGAATAACAACCAAATCACCATAAAGCCACCAACTGATTTTAATAATTACGAGATAGTTGAAACATTAGATAATCACGTTGAAGAAGATATTACCGAGGAACAAATAATACCTAAAGAAATAAGTGCGAGTCCAAACATAATAAAAGAAGAAGTCAAAACTCCCCCACCTAAAAAAGTGAGTCCTCCAATTAAGAAAGTTGAGGAGACTATAAAGCCAAAGGTCGAAATAAAACCACAACCTAAAACTGAAGTTGCACCTAAAAAAGAAGTAGTTTCTCCAACTCCTAAAGTCATCACAGAACCACCGCCAGTTGAAAAAACTATTCCTAAAGAAACTTCCCCGGTTATAACCCAAAAGCAAATAACCTTGCATAGAAGCAATGGACAAGTTATTAGTTTAGGACTTGAAGATTATGTAATTGGTGTCGTTGCGGCTGAAATGCCAGCATCCTTTAATATTGAAGCATTGAAAGCCCAAAGTGTTGTTGCTAGAACATATGCTTTAAAAAAGATAGATCGTAATGAAAGACTAACTGATACTACTTCTAACCAAGTTTATAAAGACAATGAACAATTGAAAAATATGTGGGGTAATACTTATGATAAATACTATTCTAAAGTTAAACAAGCAGTAACGAGCACTGAAGGAGAATATTTAACTTATCAAAATGATTATATTGAAGCAGTATATCACTCAACTAGTAATGGTAAAACTGAAGATTCAAGTGCTGTTTGGGGTAATAGTTTTCCTTATCTTAAAAGTGTAAATAGTCCCTGGGATCTTCATGCTTCAAGTTATTTAAGAGAAACAAGCAAAGAATTTTCAGCCCTTAAACAAATAACGGGAATTGATTTTAATGAATTTACAAATATAGAAATTTTATCTAGAACAAATGGAGATCGAGTTGATAAAATTAAAATTGATGATACGGTTTTTTCGGGAGTCGAATTAAGAATGTTGTTGGGACTTAGATCAGCTGATTTTGATATTATTTTTGAAAATGGAAAAGTTAATTTTATTACTAGAGGTTATGGACACGGTGTTGGTATGAGTCAATATGGTGCTAACGGAATGGCTTTGGCAGGTCATAGTTATAAAGAAATACTAAATCATTATTATTCTGGAACAACATTAAAAAAGTAAAAGAATTTTCTTTTACTTTTGATTTTCTTGTAATTTAACACTAACTAGTTTACTAACTCCCGATTCTTGCATCGTAATACCATATAAGATATCAACAAATTCCATTGTTTTCTTTTTATGAGTTATTAGTATAAATTGAGTTTTTTCTTTTAATTTAAGTAAATATTTACCAAAACTCTCAACATTTACTTCATCAAGAGCAGCTTCTACCTCATCTAAAATACAATATGGAACCGGACGAGATTTTAATATTGCAAACAATAAACTAATAGCAGTAAAAGTTTTTTCTCCACCTGATAGTAACGAAATACTCGTAAGCTTTTTGCCTGGAGGAGAAACAATAATTTCAATTCCTGTTTCTAAAACATTATTAGGATCAGTTAATTTTAATGTCGCTTCCCCACCCCTAAATAATTCTTTAAAGGTTGTCTCGAAATTTTCTTCAATCATTTTGAAAGTTTTCATAAATTCAACTTCCATCACTTGATCCATTTCTGCTATTATTTCTAATAAAGTATTTTCAGCATTAATTAAGTCATTTCTTTGATTAGTTAAAAATTCATAACGCGTACTTACTCGATCATATTCCTCGGGAGCATTAATATTAACCATACCAATTTCTTTAAGATTCTTTCTTAAACGATTAACTTCATTTCTAGCAACATTTTCTTCAATCTCTAAATGATATTTTGAAACTGCAGCTTCATAAGTAATACTATATGTTTCACTTAAGATGTTTAATAAGTTATCAAGTTTAACATCCATTCTATTAACTAATATTTCTAAATTATTTAGTTCCTTTATTTTACTAGTATATAAACTATTATCTTTTTTCAATAAATGCTCATTTTCTTCAATCTTATCATTAATTATTTCTCTTTGTTTATTAATAA
Source organism: Bacilli bacterium (assembly GCA_028706395.1). GTDB lineage: Bacteria > Bacillota_I > Bacilli_A > RF39 > UBA660 > DUPI01. The sequence goes on from JAQWBL010000006.1 coordinate 18,144, forward strand.
TCTCTAATTGATTACTAATTTCATCACGATTTTTTAAAGCCTCATAATACTTATTTAAAATCATTTCTTCTTCTTCACTTAATGAATTATTAATAATATTTGAGGTACCATTTATTTCATTATTAATTTTATTTTGTTGATCAATTTGATCTTTTAAATTAAGTTCCAAATTATTTATTGTTGCTTCTATATTTATTTTTTCTTTATTAACTAAATATAGTTTATCTTCTAATGATTTTAATAAATAGTCATTATTATTTATTTTGTTTTCAAGTTCTTTAATATTATTAATTATGCTATCTAAAGCTTTAATTTGACGCTCTAAATCATATTTATCCATAATTACATTACGAGTTCTTATTTGATTACCACCAGTAATTGAACCACCAATATTTAAGACATCACCTTCAAGCGTAACAATTCGGTAGCGATAATTAAGTTTTTTACTTATTATATTAGCAAAATCCAAGTTTTTAGCAACAATCACATTACCTAATTGATTGTAAACAATACCACGATATTTATTATCATAATTTACTAAATTCGCTCCAATATCAATGAAACCTTCAATCTTTCTTAATTCGTTTAAAATACTATCTTCAATCCCTCTTGGTTTAATAATATTTAACGGGAAGAATGTCGCGCGGCCTGATTGATTATTTTTTAAATAAGCGATTGCTTCTTTCGCACATACTTCATCATCAGTTATAATGTTTGATGCTGATGCTCCAAGTGCAGTTGTAATAGCTAGTGAATATTGTTCTGATACTTCAATGATATTTCCAAAAGCGTTATGAATCCCCCTTAATTTCGGATTATTTAAAACACTGACAACCGATGCTGGCATAGAACTATTATTATCAATATTATCTCTTAAATGTTCGATTTTAGAATTAGTAAATTGTTCTTCACGCAACTTATTTGCTAGTTCAATCTCTAGTTTTCTCTTTATATCCTTGGTTTTAGAAATCGATGAATCAAGTTCATTATAATTATTAATAATAGTTTTCAATTCTAATTGTTTTAAATTAATTGAATGATTAATATTAGCAATAACATTTTTAATTTTTAATTCTTCTTCTTTTAACTCAACTAAGTTTTTATGAAGTAAGGTATCACTTACCTCATATTTTTTTCGTTCCAAAATAATTTGCTTTTGACTGTTTATTTGTTCAACCAAAGTAGTTGAATCTAACAATTTTTTTTGATTAATTGCTAACTCTGCATCTAATTTATATAACTTTTTCTTATCTTCTTCAATAACAACTTCATATTTATTGTTACCTGTTGTAATATTTAATATTTCGTTATTAATGTCATCAATTTGCTTCTTACTTTCTTGATATTTAAAATTAATATTAGTAATATCTGTAGTTATTAAAGCAATTTCGATTTTTTCTAACTCTTCTTTATTTTTAAGATATTCTAAAGCAATATCTTTTTGAATCCGTAATGGTTCGATTTGCGTTTCAACCTCAGTAATAATATCATTAACACGTTCCATATTATTGTGAGTACGATCTAGTTTACGAAGTGCTTCTTCTTTACGTTTTTTATATTTTAAAACCCCAGCAGCCTCTTCAAAAATAACTCGGCGATCATATGGTTTTGAAGATATAATTTCCTCGATTTTGCCCTGTGAAATAATATTAAAGCTCTCCTTAGACACACCAGTATCTAATAATATATTAGTTACATCTTTTAAACGACAACGTTCATTATTAATGAAATATTCATTTGTGCCGTCACGATATACCTTTCTTTTTATAGCAACTTCATTAAATTCTAATGGTATATACTTATCAGTATTATCAAAAACTAAAGTCACACTAGCAACATTTAATGCATTTCTTGATTTACTACCCGAAAAAATGACATCAGTCATTGCGTTATCACCACGAAGTGATTTAATAGATTGTTCCCCTAATACCCAACGAACAGCGTCCACAACATTACTCTTACCACTACCGTTAGGTCCAACAATTCCTGTTATCCCACTATTTAGTTCAATATTAATACGATCAGCAAATGATTTAAACCCATGAACCTTTATTTCCTTCAAGTACATCTTTTCACCTACAAACTAATTTTATTATACTATAAATTATCCTTTTAAACAATACAATTAAAGGCTTAACGCAAGTTTTTAACAAAAAAAGAATGATCAAATTCATTCTCGTTTTTATTTTCAAAATAAAACCCAAAAGATAGGAGCCATAAACGATAAAAACCTGTATTCCCAGGTGGGCATTACATGATAAGCATTAGGATCCTTATTTAAAAATAAGTTTTCAACACCGCTTAGCAATTAAATTCCCAATCGTTTTTTTAGTAGGTTTATTCAAAAGGCTATCCATATCTTCTAGGTAATATAATTATAACATATTATTTTTTTTAGGGGAAGAGTAATTATCTAAAAAAGATATTTTAACTCCACCTTTTTTATATCCAAGTAATGAATCTAAGTTAATGTTAGAACTAGAAGAAAAAATATTTTTAACAATATTTGGATTAATTTTTTCTAATTCATTTATTAACTGTTTTATTTCATTTCGCTTTGTAGCATTACCGGCCATTGTTACCATGCAGCCACATCTCATAAACGATAAATCATTACTTTTCGCCCAATTTATAATGTTTTTCTCGCGGACTAAATAAAGTGGTCGAATTAGTTCTATACCATTAAAGTTTTTACTTACAAGTTTAGGCATCATTGTTTGATGACTACCATTATAAAATATATTTAATAAAATAGTTTCAATAACATCATCATAATGATGACCTAGGGCTATTTTATTACAACCTAGTTCTAAAGCAATTGAATACAAATGTCCCCTTCTCATTCTCGCGCATAAATAACAAGGTTCGTTCATTCCATATAATGACACTACATTAAAAATATCCGTATTGAATATTTTTATTGGAATATTTAATATTTTAGCATTCTCATTAATCATCTTAATGTTTTCTTCATTATAACCAGGATCCATAACAATAAATTCTAGTTCAAATTGCTTTTGACCATGACGTTTTAATTCTTGAAAGCATTTGGCAAGAAGCATAGAATCTTTACCGCCACTAATACAAACAGCAATTTTATCATTTTCCTCAATTAGTTCATAATCTTTAATAGCTTTGATAAATTTACTCCATATTTCCTTACGATACTTTTTAATAATACTTTTTTCGATTTCACGATGTTTTTCCATTTTACCACCACAGGTAGTATATAATAAAGTTTATATTTTATCAACTAAATTTTAATATTTTGAATTTGGTTGATTTAATAAACGAAAGTAATGATTGGCTTCCCTTAAAACATGATCACCAAGTAAAGGTAATATAACTGATTTTATTTGACAATCAATCAAACCACTAACGGCAGCTTCTTTAAACTTTTTAATATTGCTAGTTTCTAAAAGAATTTGTTGTTGGATTGTTGTATTTGAATTATTATCAAGCATTTTATTTAAGTTTTCAAAATTATTAGCAAAATTGTTGGCTGTATTTATTAATTCACCTTCCGAAGGATCAAGTAAGCCTCTTATAAAAGCTGAATGTTCACTCATAATTTCATTCCAAAACTTTTCCGTACTAATAAATTCATTATAACTAACAGTAGAATTTGGGTTTCCTAAATTTTCTATTAAATCTAAATAAAGTTTTGCTTCACTTAAAATATGGTCTATTAATAATGGATAATTTTGGGTAAATAATTGACAATTTAAAACTCTTGTTAACAGTGTTGTTTTGAATTTAATTATATTAGTAACTAATTTATGAGCCTCAGTATTTAATTGATTCATTTCTTCAACCGATATTTCATAATAAGTACTTGGATTGGTTAATAAATTATACTCATTTTGAGTAATATTAGTGTTAATTGGAACCCCTGTTAAATTACTCGTTTTTTGCTCAGCTTCTAAAGTATGATTAGTAACTATTTCATTAGAACTTTTTACTTCTTCACTTACATATTCAGGAGCAATATTAACGAACTTTTCAAGCATCATACTCGCTTGATTCATCAAATCTTTGGCTTCATTACTCATTGACAAATCGGCTTTTGTAAATGCTGTATAAATAAAAAACATATGCTCTTTCATTATTCTCATAAAAAAAAGGTGCAAATTAATTGAATTTTGAATATACATTTGATTATTTAAAATAATATCATCTCATTTCTATAATAATTATATGAATTATCATAGAAATAGTTATTATTTAATTAAATTAATATTTAATTTACCATTGAAAATTCGATATCTAACACCACAAACATCAAAAAGATGCTTAGAAACAATAACTGAATCAGTATCGGCATATTTATCAGATAAATAAATAACTTCTTTAATACCCGATTGAATGATTAATTTCGCACATTCATTACATGGAAATAAATCAACATAAACTTTAGCCCCTTCCATGTCTTTTCTGTTACCTCTGAAATTTAATATAGCATTCATTTCGGCATGGCAAACATATAAGTATTTTGTTTCCAAAGGAGTTCCAGTTCGCGCCCATGGAAAATCTTCATCGTCAAAGCCATTAGGAGTACCATTATAACCAATTGATAAAATACGATTGTCAGCACCAACAATGCAAGCTCCCACTTGTGTCGATGGATCTTTACTACGCATTGCCGATAAAGCCGCAACTCCCATAAAATATTCATCCCAAGTTAAATAATCTTCTCTTTTTTTAGTTTTCATCTTATCCCACCTTCTAAATTATTATAGCATTTTCATATCATAAAAAAAAGATGTTTCCATCTTTTAAGGTTTTAATCTTGTTGGTCCGCGATAGATAAAGGTTGCTTCTCTTATATTATCAATATCAAATATTTTCATCATTAAACGAGCCATTCCAAACCCGAATCCACCATGTGGAGGACACCCAAATTTAAAGAAATCAATATAAAATTGTAATGTTTTAGGATCAATTCCTTTTTCAATAATTTGTTTTTCTAATACATCTGCACGATGTTCACGATGAGCACCAGTCGTTATTTCAACACCTTTAAATAATAAGTCATAACTATTTGAAAAACCAAATTCATCAATATTGTGATAAAACGGTCTAGCTGACTTTGGAAATTTAGTAACAAACATAAAATCACTATTATATTTTTCCTTAGCATACTCACATAATAATTCTTCTTCTCTTCTTTCAAAATCATCAGTTTTTTCAGAAATATAATTATACTTATCTTTTAATAATTCTTTAGCCTCAGTAAACGTAATTCTTGGAAACTTAACATCAGTATTACTTATTTCTACATTAAAAGTTTCTTTAATTTCGTTTCCATAAGTATTTCTAAGTTTATTTAAAAAATATTTAATCCATTCTTCTTGCATATCCATTACATCTTCAACAGAATCTATCCAAGAAATCTCGGCATCAACCATAAATATTTCAGTTGCATGATATGATGTATGAGAATTTTCGGCTCTAAAAGCTGGTCCAATTTCAAACACTTTATCAAAACCTGCTGCCATTGCCATTTGCTTATAAAATTGCGGTGATTGTGATAGACAAGCTTCGGTTCCAAAATAATCTAATTTAAATACTTCAGCACCTGATTCAGCATTGCTTCCTGATATTTTAGGTGATTGAATTTCAATAAATCCATTATTTACCCAATATTCACGCATTGCTTGTAAAACAACTGTTTGACATTTAAAAAACAAATTATTTTCAGCTCTTCTTAAATCCAAAAAGCGATAATCAAGTCGAGTTTCTCTAAGTGTTTTTTCTTTATCCTTAATATCAATTGGTAGCACTGGTAATGATCTACTAGTAACAATAATATTAGTTGGAATTATTTCTAATCCATTTAACTTTACTTTTGGGTTTTCAATTACTTTACCAGTTACTTTAACGGTACTTTCCAAAGTTAAATTAGAAATTAAATCAACCATTTCCTTAAAATCATCATTTTTTTCAATTGTAACTTGAACCTTACCACTACTATCTCTTAAAACAACAAATTGAACGTATTGTAAATCTCTAATATTATCAACAAAAGCCTGTAATGTTATTTCTTCATTATAATGTTTATTTAAATTTTTAATGTACATGTTCTTCATCTTCACCACTTACTTTCTCATCTAAAAAATTAATAATGTATTCTTCTTCAATTTTTTCTTCTTCTTTTGTTCGATTATTTATAATCAATAATAATCCATCTTTTTTATCTTCATCATTTACAATTATCGTAAATTTAGAATCAATAACTTCATTATTATTCATATGATCTATTTCAGTATTAAAACCATTCATTCTTAGAGTTTGACTTAAATTTAGAATATATGGAATCATTGTGTCATCAAAGGTTTTAATATAAACATCAAGACCATTATCATCTGCTAAAATAAAGCCATCATAATTTAATACTTTTAATAAATTATCAATATTTAGGCTATATCCAAAGCCACTTGCTGCTTCATTTCCTATCTCACTAATTAAATCATTATATCGTCCACCATAACCAATAACTAGTTGTTCTTCTAATTCATCAATATCAGTAACTATTTCAAAAACAATATCATTGAAGTAATTAGCATCTAAAAACAAACTTTCATCAACAACATAATCAATTTCAATAGCTTCTAAATATTCCAGTAATAATTGGAAATGATGATTATCACCAGTTGTATTAACTTTTAATACAAACTTATCAAGTCCCAGTAATCTATTAAAGTTAATTGCCATACTTATAACTTCGGCATCTACGGAAGCATTTTTGCTCCCAATAACATCAATTCCCGCTTGATTAATTTCGTGTTGCTCAAAGGTTTCAAATACAGGTCCAAATTGAAAATACTTAAATAATTTATTTTTATTAGAAACTTTTAAATAATTTTTAATCGCCCCAATTTGATTATTAGGTTTCAAAGGATAATCTAAATCCTCGTCAGTAAAGTAATTTATTAGTTCTCGTTTTTCTAAAACAGGGGTTTTAATGTATTGATAATTATATTTTTCCATTAATGATTTTAATAAATTTTCAATATATAACAATCTTTTTGCATTTTCTAAGGACATATCTTCTTTCATTTTTTAGCCTCCTCTTTTTTCTTTGTTGTTTTTTTCTTTGTCTCTTTTATATCACTTAACTTCGTATAAATATCGGTCTTATAAAACTTAAAAGCAGTAATAATTACAATTGCCAGTGGCAATGAAAGAACAACTCCAACAAGTCCAAATAAGTATCCACCAGCAAATACTGATGAAATAACAATTACGGGATGAACTTGATTACTTCTTTTATAAATAATTGGATTAGTAATATATGTATCAATAATTGATAACACAACGATAGCAATCATGGTATTAATTAATAATCCTGGAAACGGTAAATTAACAGCTGCTGTAATACCAGCAACAATATTTACAATAATTGCTCCAAAGAAGGGAATTAAGTTTCCAAGAGAGGCTAAAATACCTAATAATAATGCGTTTGGATGTTTAATAATTAAATAAACGATAGTATATTCAAAGAATGTTATTAATAAGATTTTCATAAAACCACTTAAATATAGTTTCATTTCATGATCTAAAATAACAAAAAAACGGTACGTTCTAGCAGATTTTTTAGTCAAATATTTTTTAAAACTATCACGTATTTTATCCATGTCAATTAATAAATAAATTGATACTGATAATGCTATTAAAGTATTTGATATAAAACCAACCGACATATTAATAATATTTATAGCCCCATTTGAAACATAATTTCCAAGGGTCATAATAACTTTATTAAAACCAGTTGTTAAGGTTTCTTGAAGTGGTCCAAAATTAAGATCGTGTCTAGCTGAAATTCCTTTTATAAAAATAATTATATTATTAAATAAACTACTTAATTGATCAACTAGTAATGGAACTACTAAAAATCCCAATATCGCAAATAATCCAATAACCACTAAAACTATTAATATAATACTTAAAGGTTTTGAAAGACCCTTTTTTTCTAAAAATTTTAAAACTGGATATAGCGCATATGCGACAATAAAGGCTATAACAAATGGTGATACAATAGTCCATAATTTCGATATAACTCCACCCCAAAAACTATTCATTTGATAAATTAAAAATATTATAAAAGTTATTAGGGCTAGATTAATAAGTTTAAAATCTATTTTGTTTTTAATCATTTTATCTCAACTTTCTATAACAATAGTAACTGGACCATCATTAATAATATTTACGATCATCTCGGCTCCAAAAGAACCAGTTTCAACTAAAACGTTGTTTTCCCTCAAAGTTTTATTAAATAAATCATATAAAGGCTCAGCATCAGCAGGATTTAAAGCATTAATATAACTTGGTCGTCTGCCCTTTAAAGTATCAGCATATAAAGTAAATTGAGAAATACTTAAAATACTTCCATTAACATCAAGTAATGATTTATTCATAACACCATTTTCATCATCAAAGATGCGAAGATTGATAATTTTATTAACTATATATTTAATCTCATTAATTGAATCTCCATTAGTAAAACCAACTAGTACCACTAAACCATGATCTATTTTCCCAATTACTTTATTATCAACACTAACACTTGATTCTTTTGATCTTTGTATAACTACTTTCATTATTTTATAATCCTTTCAATAGATATGACATTAGGAATGGTTTTAACGTCATTTATAAACTTAATAGCATTTTCCTTATGTTCTACTAAAATTACTATTTCATATAAGAAAGTATCACTTTTATTTACGGCATTAATATTTTGAACAACGACATTAGAATTAGAAGTCTTAGAAATAATATTTAATAGTAAATTATCATTACTAATAGCATTTACTAAAACCGTTGTCGGATATTTTTTAACAACTGTATCATTCCACATAACATCAATAATACGTTCTTCTAATTCACGAACATTTGGACAAACCATTCGGTGAACTGTTATTCCATATCCTTTAGTAATATAACCTACGATTCGGTCACCAGGGACTGGCTTACAGCAAGACGCAACGTTAACTTTAATATCATCAATCCCTTTAACAATAATATCATTTTTAATAATTGGTGCCGTTACTTCTCTAGTTAAAGTTTTCTTTAAAATAAGTTCTTCTTTGCTTTCATTTTCATTTGTAATAATATTAATTAATTGTGATGGTGGTAGTTTGTTATTACCAACATTTATATATATTTCTTCAAGATTAGTATATTTTAATTCATCAGTTATTTTATTTATGTTTTCATTAGTAAAAAAGTCATTAAAAGCAATCTTTCTTTTTCTTAATTCCTTAGCAATTAAATCTTCACCACGTTTTAAATTAGTAACTTTATCATTACGATTAAAGAAAGCTTTAATTTTGTTTTTAGCCTGTGCTGTCTTGGCCATGTTTAACCATTCTTTACTTGGACCAACAGAATTCTTATTAATATTAATTTTAATAATATCATCATCTTTTAATTGATAATCAAGAGGTACAATATTACCATTAATAATGGCTCCAACCATTTTGTCGCCAACTTCACTATGTACACGATAGGCAAAATCAATTGGAGTTGAACCGTTTGGTAACTCAACAACATCACCTTTTGGTGTAAAAACATAAATGGTATCTTTGAAAACATCTTCTTTAACAGAATCAACAAAATCCTCATCATTAGATTCCGTGTTTTTAAGTTCAATGATAGATCTAAAAAACTGTAATTTTTGTTCCATTGTACTTTGCATTGAACTAGATTTACCTTTTTCTTTATAACTCCAGTGAGATGCAATACCATGTTCAGCAATTTTATCCATATCATAAGTTCTTATTTGGATTTCAAACAAATTTCCATCCATTCCAAAAACCGTCGTATGAAGTGATTGATACATATTAGTTTTAGGCATTGCAATATAGTCTTTAAAACGTTTAGGAATTGGACGATATTTAGAATGTAAAATACCTAAAGCTTGATAACATTCTTGTTCCGTATCCACAAACACACGAAGTGCTAAAAGGTCATAAATATCACTGAATTTGCGCCCTGTATCTAATTTTTTATAAATACTATAGATACTTTTAGCACGTCCCTTAACTTCATTTTTAATACCATGTTCTGATAATAAAGTTGTAACTTTATTCATCATTTCAACAACGATTTGATCTCGTTCGCCTTTACTTTGGTTCAATGTTTCAACAATTGAATAGTAAACATCTGGTTTTAAATAACGCAGCGATAAATCCTCTAATTCACTTTTAATTTGATTCATTCCTAATCGGTGAGCAATGGGAATTAAAATATCCAAAGTTTCTTTAGATTTTTCTTTTTGTTTCTTTTCTGGCAATACCCAAAGCGTACGCATATTATGTAAGCGGTCTGCTAATTTTATAATAATAACGCGAACATCTTCAGAAAGTCCAACAATTATCTTACGATGGTTAGCAATCATAGCTTCATTTTCGCCACTAAAATTAAGCTTATTAATCTTGGTTACCCCAACTACTAATGACGTTATTTCTTTTCCAAACTTATCTTCTAACTCTTTTTCAGTAACTTCTGTATCCTCTAAAACATCATGAAGTAATGCTGCACATATCGTTGGAATATCAGCAAATATTCCAGTCAAAATATAAGCAACATTCAAAGGATGCTCTATATAATCTTCATTTGTTAAACGTTTAACTCCAAAATGCATTTCATAAGCAAATAAATATGCTTTAGTCATTAATTCAACATCATCTTGATCTCTATCATAAGTTAAAACTTTATCTCTTAATTCTTCAAACGTTACTTTCTTACGTTTATCAGTCATTATATCACACTCAATTTTCTATTTGTCATCTTGATCATCAAAATAAACGCGACGATTACGCATGTTTAATTTTGTTTTTAAGTAATTATCAATTAAATCATTGTCACAATTTAAGACATCACTAACCATTTCATGAAGTGCTAAAGAACTGGAATTTAACCACTTAACTTCCTTTAAATAGTTCCAAATATCTTCTTCTTTAATATAATCAAAACCATTTCTACGCATCTCACGACGTTTAGTTGTCAAAGCTGGTCTGATTCTTTCGTATAACTCTTCTAATGAATTAAAAACAACATCCATAATTATTCCTCCATTTAATAAATCAAGATTCTATACATATATATTATTATATATGAAAATGGACGAATTTAAAAGGAGAAAACATGAAAAAGAGCAAATTTATTAAATCAACAATTATTTTAATTATTGGCGGAATGATTACAAAATTAATGAGTATGGTTATCAAAATAGTAATTACTAGACTAGTTGGCGTTGAAGGTATGGGATTATATATGTTAATCTCCCCTACTTTTATGCTTTTAATTGGCCTTTCACAATTTGGTTTTCCCGTAGCTATTTCAAAATTAGTCAGTGAAAATAAAAAAAATAACAAACAATTAGTGTTTGGAATATTACCTGTTTCATTAGTCTTAAATACCCTTATAATTATTATTTTATTTTTAACAAGTAATTTTTTAGCAACCAATATGCTAAAAGAACCAAGAACTTATTATGCTTTAATATCAATTGGGTTAGTTCTTCCCTTTATAAGTATCTCTAGTATTTTAAGAGGTTACTTTTTTGGTAAAGAAAAAATGATTCCCCATGTTGTTTCTAATATTACTGAAGATATTGTAAGATTAGTCGTTATTGTCATTGGAATTCCTCTTTATTTAACAAAAGGATTAGAATTTGCGGTTGCCTTTATTGTTTTATCAAATATTTTTAGTGAGTTAACATCAATTCTTGTTTTATTTTTCTTTCTTCCTAAAAAATTTAAACTATCCAAAAATGACTTTAAGCCAAATAAGGGGTATCTTAAAGATGTTTTGGATATTAGTTTACCATCAACGGGAAGTCGTCTAATTGGTAATATTGGTCATTTTTTTGAACCAATCATAATTACTTTTGTTTTATTAAAAATTGGTTATTCTAATCACTTTATCTTAACAGAATACGGAACAATTACAGGTTTTATTATGCCACTACTTTTAATGCCCTCTTTTTTTACATTAGCCATATCAAACGCTTTAATACCAACCGTTAGTTATGCTTTCAATAATAATCAAAAAATATATGCCAAAAATAAAATCAATCAAGCTTTGTTTTTTTCGCTATTAATTGGTGTTCCAGTGACGATTATCTTTATGATATTTCCAGAGTTTTTATTAAATTTTATTTATAATACATCTAATGGTGTAACTTATTTAAGAGTCTTAGCACCAATCTTTATTTTATACTATATTCAAATTCCTTTAACAAGTAGTTTGCAAGCAATGGGCAAAGCTAAAGAAGCAATGAACGGAACCTTAGTTGGAATTATTATTAAAACATCAGTATTATTCATTTTTTCTTCATTTAAGATTGGTTTGTGGGGTCTTGTCGTAGCTACTAGTATAAATATCTTATATGTAACAATTCATCACTACAGATGTGTTTATCGATCTTTTTGAATAATATAAATACGGTCATCTATATAAAATGAATAATAAATATTACCCAGATCAAGTTTCTTTGATTCTAAAATCGTAAATAACCATTTAGGCGTTTTTTCAATATCATTAAGTGTTTGATAATCAACATTTCCATTAAAAATAAGGGAAACAGGATTTTGATGTTTCTTAATAATTAATCGTTTATTTTTAATGCGAGCAAAAGAAATTTCTTCAAGGTTTTTAATTCCTTGAAGTTGTAATAAATTAATGACATCATTTAAACTATACTTGGTTTTTAATAATATTTCAAAATCAACTCGACCATCTTTGATAATAACATTATCTTCAGTAAAAGATTTTAAATCGATAAAATTATATTTAGCATTAATATTTAAAAAAATTAAAACAAATAATAAAAATATAAAAAACCACATATTATCACCTATTTAATTATGTACTTTGAATATTTTTTTATACATTGAATAAACTTAATTAGGTGATAAAATGATTTTCTTAAAAAATTCAATTAAACCCCTTTTAGCTATTTTAATTAGTCTTTTACTATTAACATTTATAGCAACCTCACTTAATTATTTCAATTTAATTAATTATAAAGTGATATCTATTTTAAAACTTATTATACCAATTGTATCTTTTATAATCGGTGGTTTTATTATTGGGACCCGTAGTATTTCTAAAGGATGGTTAGCTGGTTTAAAATTATGTTTAGTCTTTTTAATATTCTTAACATTGTTTAACCTTTTAGGTTTACAACATAAATTTAAATTAATTGATTTAATATATTATTTAATTTTAATTGGTTCGACAATGTTTGGTAGTATGATTGGGATTAACAAAAGAAAACCGACTGTATAAAAAATATATAAATGACCAATATAAAATAGAATATTCGCAGATATTCACCAAAAAGAGTTTAACTCTTTTTCTTTTTTTGATATAATTTCGTTAGGAGATGATAAAATGGATTGCGTTTTTTGTAAAATTAACGAGGGTACAATTCCTTCTTATACCATCTATGAAGATGATATTGCAAGAATTTTTTTAGATATTAGCCCTGATGTAAATGGTCACTTATTAATTGTTCCTAAAAAACATTACATAGATTTAGTGGATATTGATAAAGATACCTTAAGTCATATAATGAATTTAGCTAAAAAGTATAAATTAGTACTAGAAAATAAATTAGGAATTGATGGTTTAACCCTAATCCAAAACAATGGAATGATTCAAGAAGTAAAACATTATCATTTACATTTAAAACCTTATTACAAAGAAAATAAAAACTTACTTCCGGTTGAAGAAGTATACAAAATCATTAAAAATTAGTGGAGGTATTATGAAAAATTTAAAAATAATGTCATTAGTTGTTACTGCTGTATTTATTTCTCAAGTAACTTTAACAACCATTGATAAACCAATTTTTGTTATTCCTGATAAAGCACATGAAAATCATTTTAAAATAATAAAAAAACAATTAAAAAAAAGATAAACGAGAGTTCATCTTTTTATTTTTTATAAAGCTTCTTTTCGAGATAAGTTTAGTCGACCACGTTTATCATAACCTAATGATTTAACGACTATTTCGTCCCCTACCTTAACAATATCACTTGGTTTTTCAACACGTTCTTTAGCTAAATGTGATACATGGACTAAACCTTCACATCCCGGCCACAGTTCAACAAAACATCCGAAATCTTCTACTTTAACAACTTTAACATTGTAAATCTTACCATCTTCGACTTCTCTTACAATGTTTTTAATTAACTCAGTTGCTTTACTAATAACATCTTGATCATTATGATAGATAATAACTCGTCCATCATCTTCAATGTCGATTTTAACAGCATCTTTATCACTGACACTTAATACATTACTAGAATCTAAAATAATTTTAGTAATAACTTCACCACCACGACCAATAACATCTTTAATCTTTTCTGGATTAATCATGAAAATAGCTGTTTTTGGAGCATATTTACTTAATTCTTTACGAGGTTCTTCAATTACATCAAACATTGTTTCTAATATTTGTAAACGAGCGATTTTAGCTTGTTCCAAAGCTTCTTCTAAAATTTGTTTAGTTATTCCTTTAATCTTAATATCCATCTGCATTGCGCATATTCCTTTTTTAGTTCCAGCAACTTTAAAGTCCATATCACCCATATGATCTTCTAATCCTTGAATATCAGTTAAAATGGTATATTTATCACCTTTAGTTATTAGTCCCATAGCAATACCAGCAACTGGGGCTTTAATTGGAACTCCAGCAGCCATAAGTGATAAACATCCAGCACAAATACTTGCTTGACTTGATGAACCATTACTTTCAAGAACTTCTGATACAACTCTAATTGTATAAGGAAATTCATCTTCTGAAGGAATAACTTGAAGTAAGGCTTTTTCGCCTAAAGCACCGTGACCTATTTCACGACGACTAGGAGATCCATATCTTCCTGTTTCTCCAACACTAAATTGTGGGAAATTATAATGAAGCATAAATCTTTTAGTATCTTCAATGCCTAAACCATCTAACATTTGGTGCTCACCTAATGCTCCAAGTGTTGTAATCGCTAAAGCTTGTGTTTGACCACGAGTAAATAATGCAGAACCATGAGTACGAGGTAATAAATCAATAGATGCTGACAATGGTCTAATTTCAGTCATTCCACGACCGTCTGATCTTACTTTTTGTTCAGTAATTAAATCTCTTACAATCATTGCTTCAACATCATTAATAATACTATTTACTTGTTTCAAAATATCATCTAATTCATTTGATTCTTGATTAATTTCAGTAAAATGTGCGATTGTATCTTCTTTTACTTTATCAATAGCCGCATATTTTTCTAATTTATCTTTTATTTGAATTGCTTCTAACATATTATTATACGCAAACTTAGTTACTTCTTCTTTTAATTGTGAATCAATTACAACTAATTTAACTTCTACTTTTTCTTTGCCAACTTCAGCAATTATTTGATTTTGAAAATCAATTAATTCTTTTATCGCTTCATGACCAAACATAATAGCATCAATCATATCACTTTCAAGTACTTCTTTACTACTTGATTCAACCATATTAATAGCATCTTTAGTTCCTGATACAATTAAATGAATATCACTTTTTTCACTTTCTTCAACAGTTGGGTTAATAATAAAATTATTATCAACACGTCCAACAATAACACCAGCAACTGGTTCAGAAAAAGGTATATCACTAATTGATAATGATAATGAGCTACCAAGTAGCGCCGTCATTTCTGGAGAATTATCTTGATCAACACTTAATACTTGATTAACAACTTGTACTTCATTTCTAAAACCATCTTCGAATAATGGTCTTATTGGTCTATCAATCAGTCTTGCTGCAAGCGTTGCATTATCTGTTGGACGACCTTCTCTTTTAATAAATCCACCAGGGATTTTACCAACTGAATATAATCTCTCAACATATAATACAGTTAATGGGAAAAAATCAGAAGTAATTGCTTTTTTACTCATAACTGATGCTGTTAATACAGTTGTATCACCATATCTAACTAAAACCGAACCATTACTTTGCTTCGCTAATTCACCTGTTTCAACAATTAATTTTCGACCTCTAAAATCTAATTCAAATATTCTTTTCATAACTTCCTCCTAATTACATTTGAAAGGCACTCGAAAAAGAGTGCCTACTTACTATTTTAAAAATTATTTTCTTAGTCCTAAACTTTTAACAATATCACGATATCTAAGTACATCTTTATTTAATAAATAATTTAATAAACTACGACGTTGTCCGACTTTTTTTAATAGTCCTCTTCTAGAATGGAAATCATGAGTATGCTCTTTTAAATGTTCAGTTAAAACTTTAATTTCTTCTGTTAAAATTGCAATTTGTACTTCAGCTGATCCTGTATCATTTGCTGATTTTGCATATTTTTTAACAATGTTTTCTTTTACATCTTTTGGCAATGCCATTGTATCTCTCCTCTCTTATAATTCACTTAAACCGAGATTGAGTCGGAGACTCTCTAATCCAAGAATAAGTACACTATTAATATACACCATATCATTTATTTATGCAACATTTTTGTTTGTTTTTGGTTATTTTTTTAACCTTTAACAGTTTTTAAATTCTATTCCATTGTTGGAATTATTATTGGTTTATTTTTTTTCATTAATAATTTTTTGATTTTAGATGGTTCAAATGATTTAGCAAATTTTTCAACATCACTTACTTTTTCAAAAACTTGAATATCCACCTTTGTATCCATTGATTTAGCAATCGCTTTAATAAAACTAGCAGGACTGCTACCTACTCCAATACAGCAAAATTGTTCAATACCATCTTCAATCATTCGTTCAATAGATTGCTTAAATAAAACCGGATTATATAATTGTTTAACTAACAATTCATTAATATTATAATCACCTTTATTACCAACATAATTATAATAAACGGGTATTTTTGGTACCTCAAATTTATAATTTGATAAATAATTACCTAAAGTTCCACTACCGTCTTTTAAAAATACTGAATGAAAAGCACCCGTAACATTTAATTTAATAGCTTTTAAAGCCCCTTCTTCTAAATATTTTTTTGAGCATCTCTCAATAGCTAGATTATCTCCAGTCAGTACAATTTGTTGTGGGGAATTGTAATTAGCCACTTCGCAGTTAAATTCATTTGTATCTATTTCAACTGGTTTTTTGCTCGATAATAATACAGCTACCATACCACTATTTGAATTTTTCAAAGCATTGTACATAATATTTGATCGTTGATATAAAATATCAACGGTATCTTGAATAGATATAGCATCAGAATAACATAAAGATGTATATTCTCCTAAACTTAATCCTGCTGTAGCATCAGCATATACTCCATATTTATTTAATAATTTAGCTAACGCTATACTAATTAAAAAAACCGAAGTTTGAGAATATCTAGTATCTGAAACTAACGCATTTTCTTTTACACAAATATCATTAAAATTAAAATTTAATTTTAAACTCTCAATCATCTCTTTTGATTCAGAGGAATTATTAAATAAATCTTCACCCATTTTAACATATTCATTTCCTTGCCCTGTAAATATAAAAGCTCTTTTCATGGTTTCTCCTTTTCGTGTTGAAATCTTTATCATATATATTTAAAATATGATATCTTCAAAATTATAGCACTTTTTTATATAATGGTCCAATTCACTTGTTACATTTATATAAACATTTTCCAAGGTTTCATTTTGTTCTTATCTTTGTCATAAGTTTTATATAGGGCTATCGGATCATTATTTGAATTAATAAACAAAACTTCAGAACTTCCGTAAATATTATCAATAATTTTTCCGTTTTTTAAATCTTCTTCAAGTTCTTTATTAGCCGTAATTGATTTATAATTACTCAAAACTTCAGTAATTGATTTCAATTCATATTTATTATTAATAAAATCTTCAATTTTTACACATTCTATAATATTAAAATCACCTAGTTTAGTTCTTGTTAAAGAACTCATAAGACCAACCGTATTTAAATTAGTAGCAATATCACTTATTAAACTTCTAATATAAGTTCCTTTGCTTACCAAACATTTAATAGAAAATACGACTTTATTTCCGTCTTGCTTAACGTCACTTATTAAACTAAGTTCTTTTATATCAACAAGTCTTTTAGGAAGTTCAACAACTTCATTATTTCTGGCATATTCATACAATTTTTTGCCCTTAATTTTAACTGCTGAATAAATTGGTACTTCTTGCTCGTAAGTTCCAATCATTGATGTTAAAACACTTTTTATTTCATCTTCTGTTTTAAAACAGTCAACTTCTTTGGTTATATTACCAGTAATATCCAAAGTATCAGAAGTAATTCCTAAAGTAACGGAAGCAATATATTCCTTATCATGATTAGTTAATAATTCAACTATTTTAGTAGCTTTACCTACACAGATAGTTAAAACACCAGTTGCTAGTGGATCTAACGTACCAGTGTGTCCAACCTTTTTAGTTTTAAGATGTTTTCCAATAATATTAACAACATCTCTACTTGTATAACCACTCTCTTTATTAATTAATATGATTCCATCCATACTATCACCAAAAACATTATATCTTTTTACAAAGAAAAACACAAGATTCTAATCAGAATCTCGTGCCATAAGTATTAATCTCAATAAACTAATTAAAGTTGAAATTAAACTTGCTACATAAGTCATAGCAGCTGCATTTAACATATCTTCAGCTTTTTTACTCTCACTTCCATCAACTACTCCAAGTTGTGACAATTCAAGTTTCGCACGTTTCGATGCATCAAATTCAACTGGCAATGTTATTAATTGAAATAAAAGTGTTGCTAATACTAAGATAATACCAACCATTAAATATGATGTAATACCTGCAAAGATAGAAATAATCATTGCAAAATATCCTAGAAAACTAACTAAATTAACAACCGGTACTAACGATGCTCTTATTCTCATAAAAACATAACCTTCTTTATCTTGGATAGCATGCCCCACTTCATGAGCCGCAACTGATACAGATGCTATTGAACTACCGTGAAAAATTTCTTTAGATAATCTAATAACCTTTCTTCTTGGATCATAGTGATCACTTAATTCACCTTTTGTTTCAACTATATGAACATTTGTCAAACCATTTTTATCCAATATTTGACGAGCCACTTCAAAACCAGTCAGTCCTTTATTAGTTTTAATTCGCTTGTATTTTCCATATGCTCCTGTAACCTTACCTTGGGCAACTAAAACAATTACAAATCCAATAATTGCTAAAGTAATTGTTAAACCTGTTTCTAAACCTAATGTCATCCAACCCATTATCTCACTCCTATCTTATAATTTCATAAGTCGTACCTTCACGACCATCTTCAATTATTATACCCTTTTCTTTTAATTCTTCTCTTATTTTATCAGCAAGTTCATAATTTTTTTCTTTTTTTGCAAGATTTCGTTCTTCAATCTTTTCTTCTATATATGATAATAACTTACTATCAATTTCAACTTCTTTTTCTTTTAACAAATCCAATGATAGGACTGAATCAAAAGAAGCAATTAAATATAATTTAGTATTATTATTAAGAAGTTCATCTTTTATTACATCATATAAAACAGTAAGTGCTGAAGATGTATTTAAATCATTTTGAAGTGCTTTTTTAAATAAATTTTGATATTCATTTAATTTATCTTCTTCTAGTTCACCACTTGGACTATTTTTAATCTGATTCACGCGATTAACAAGCTTTTTATAGCCATTTGCAGCAATATCTAGACTTTCATAGCTAAACACTAATTGGTTGCGATAATGCGATTGTAAACAGAAATAACGATATGCTAAAGGATCATATTTTTTTTCTTCTAATAAAGAAACTGTTAAAAATTCACCTTTAGATTTACTCATCTTTCCTGATTCTTCATTTAAATGTTCACCATGTAACCAATACTTACACCATTTATGCCCTAAAAAAGCTTCACTTTGGGCAATTTCATTAGTATGATGTGGGAATATATTATCAATTCCTCCACAATGAATATCTAAATATTCACCTAAATGCTTAATCGCAATACCAGAACATTCAATATGCCACCCAGGATATCCAACTCCCCATGGGCTGTCCCATTGCATTGCTTGATTTTCAAATTTTGAAACTGTAAACCACAGTCCAAAATCATAAGGATTTCTTTTAAATTCATCTAATTCGACATCATCACGAGCACCCACTAGTAAATCATTGCTGTTCTTACCAGATAAACGATAATAATCCTCAATTTTACTTATATCAAAATAAACATTATTATTAGATATATATGCATAGCCATCTTTTAATAACTTTTCGATAATACGAATATAATCATCAATTAAATCTGATGCTTTTTCAATAATTAATGGTTTTCTAATATTTAGTTTGGCAGCATCGTTAAAAAAAGCATTAGTATAATAATCCGCTATTTCCCAAACGGTTTTATTTTCACGAGCAGCACCCTTTTGCATTTTATCTTCGCCACTATCAGCATCACTAGTCATATGTCCAACATCAGTTATATTCATAACCCTCTTAACATTATATCCCATATATTCTAATGATTTTTCTAATATATCTTCAAATATATAAGTCCTTAAATTTCCAATATGTGCATAATGATAAACTGTCGGACCACATGTATACATTGTCACTTCATTTTCATTATAAGGGGTAAATTCTTCAATTGTTTTACTTAAAGTATTATATAGTCTCACCTTATCACCTCTAATTAATTATATCATAAATATAATTCACCAACAATATATTTATGATTATAATATCTTATGTAATGGTATAATAAAATTAATTAAAAAACACTGATTTAATTATTATTTTTTTTTACAAAATGATTGCATAAACTATATATTTGTGTTAATATATATAAGTAATGTTAACGGACCCTTAGCTCAGTTGGTTAGAGCATCCGGCTCATAACCGGGCGGTCGAAGGTTCGAGTCCTTCAGGGTCCACCATTATAAGCAGGTGTGGCGAAATTGGCAGACGCACTAGACTTAGGATCTAGCGCCTTACGGCATGGGGGTTCAAGTCCCTTCACCTGCACCAAATGAATATAAATGCGAAAGCATAAAAGAAGGTTGTTCGATGAACAGCCTTTTATTATGCAGTATAATATAAGGAATTATGGGAAAAAATACATTAGTGAGGTGATTATATAAAAAGATTAAAATTGGATTTCTATTTAAAGGACGCCTTAGAAGTAGCACCCCTTTTAATTGGTAAAATACTAGTTCGAAAACTTAATGATGGAACTATTTTAAGACAAAAAATAACCGAAACAGAAATATATCGCGGTGTTGAAGATACTGCTTGTCACGCAAGATTTGGTAAAACTAAACGAAGTAAACCATTGTATGAGCAAGGTGGAATTACATATGTTTATTTATGCTATGGTGTTCATTATTTATTAAATGTTGTAACTGGTAATAAAGAAGAACCTCAAGCGGTTTTAATTAGAACCACCGAAGATTATAATGGACCTGGAAAACTAACAAAAGGATTAAAAATTGATAAAGATTTAAATGAAATAGATTTAACGACTTCCGACCAATTATGGATTGAAGACGATCACAGCACGGTATCATATACGACAAACAAACGAGTTGGTATTGATTATGCAACTGACTACTATAAAAATATTGAATGGCGTTTTATAATTAAAAAATAGAAATCTCTAAGATTTCTATTTTTGTATCATATTTAATAAATTAATTTTAAAAATATCTTTTTCACTATTTTGTTTTGAAACCATTACCCCTTTATAAGTAACTAATTCTGATTGGTGTCCCTCACTTAATATTTTATCTGGTGTTATTTTATCTAATAAAATAGTTTTCTTATCTTTATACACTAAGTAATGAAGAATAACATCTCCATGAACTTTTTCAAACATAACATCAGTTGGCAATTTCAACTCATAAGTAATAGTATTGTTTTCTTGATTAGTGGAAACCATTTTACCTAAAAATTTACCTTCCTTTAACGATGGATAATATTCTAAATGGAGCTTTTTATATGCAAGCATATTATATTTTTTTAATGAATTTTCAAGTTTTTTAAATTCATTTTCATTAATATAATCAAATATATAATTATCGTTCATGTTACTACCTCCCTCTATTATCTATCTTACTATTTTATGATAACATCTAATTTATTTATTGTCAAACAAAAAAAGGTGAATTAATATTCACCTTTACATTTATTAGATTGTTTTTGTTTTACTATAATCATTAGTATCTACAGCACTTGCTAAGACACTTCTTAAAGTCTTTAAAGCGGCAATATTTTGATTAGTTTGACTAGTACTTCCAATGATTTCTACTTCGTTACCGTTTTCATCATAAATTTTACCGTCTTTCTCATAAAATCCTGGTAATAATTCAAATTCTTCAGTTATTGTAGATCCATCTGGATTTACTGTATGCTTATCTTCAATAATTGTTGAATGATTATCGCTTTTAGGAGTTTCGTTTTGATTGAATTGTTGTTCAAGTTCTTTACGATCTCTTTCACCGTTACGGTATCCCTTACGGTAAGCATCTTTATATTCATCAATATAAGCTTCTATATAATCAGTATTTTCATGAGTTAATTTAACACGATCATTATATTTTCTTCCACTGTATCCATCAGTATAACCTTCAGCATCACCAGCAGCATAACCATCACGTTCACCATTTTCAATCATGATTTTCTTTAAATCTTCAATATTTTCCTGATTCTTTTTTGTAACAATTGTTTCTTCTTTTTGAGTAATAGGTCCTTGCGCAAGTTTAAGTCCTTCAGCATAACCTTCAGCATAATATTGTTTGTAGTAAGTAGTATATGCATCAGCATATATTTTATCTGATTTACTCAAATCAATTTTAGGATTTTCATTATAAGTTTTCTTAGCTGCACCATCGGCATAACCATTTTGGTTACCAGCTTGAGCACCTTCTTGAACTCCTTTTGCTCTTATTTCCTCATTTTTGTTTTCTTTTTCAATTTGTTCTAAAACAGGTTTCTTTGATTCTTCTTTAGCTGGTAAATGAATTTCTTGTTTACCAGTTTTCGGATTTGTTACCAAGTTTTTCTTTTCTTGCTCAGTAATTGTATTTCCTTTTGCTGGTTCAGGTTTTGCATCCATAATTGCTTTTTCACTATCTGGATTTTCAACCTTAACAAGACCCATTTCCTTAGCCATTTCTTCAATTGCCATTTCAATTTCAAGACTTCTTAGAATAGTTCTAACTTCTTGTTTTGATTTATCTTCATTAGCCATTAAATTAAACATCATATTGATTTTTTCTTCAACCGTATTTCTAACAATCACTTTTTGATCATTCCATACAGAAATTCCATCAGCTTCAGATGATAAATCACATTTAGCATCACCGCTTGGATAAATTATTTTACTAATATCAGCACTTGGTATTACCCAACTTTGATTATTAGTAATTTCCCAAGTACCTAGTAATAACTTCATTCTTGTTAAATTACTTGAAGCAGATACTGTTTTATGTTTACTTGTTACAAATTCATTATATAAGTATTCATTAACATCAGCTGCTAATTTTTTCTTGCTTGAATCATTAGCTGTATTAAGTGCAGCTAGAGCACTTTGGAAACTTGATAATTCTTCAGCTGATAATTTATCCGCAACTAATGGCCCTAAATCAATAATAGTATCAGGAGTTACTGTAATAGCATCTTCTAATAAAGCATTATTAACATAATCATAATTTTCCATAATTGTTGAAGCTGTCTTAGTATCGTCTAATAATTTATAATACTCAGCTGGTGATATATCATTAATATTAGTTACAGTATACCAATCCATCCATTGTTCAACAGTTAAATCTCCAAGTCCTTTTGCAGAAGCATCAACATATACTCGAGCAATACGATTAATCATTTCTTTTTCACTGTTAGGATCAAAAGCTAGGTGATCACCGATTTCTTTTTCATAATTTTGCATAATTTTATTAATATTGTCATTGTCATTAGTTTGAATAGGACTATCAGTTTTATTTATTGAACATCCTTTACCTGCAGCAAGAAGTCCTATAAGAGCTGCTGAAACAACAACTTTTTTTCCATGCTTAGAATTAAAGTTTTTAATTTTTTCAGCAATTAGTTTTCTTTTAACATTCATAGATGCAAGCATTTCTTCTGTTCTATCTTCAATTTTTTCGATTCTTTTAGATAATTTCATATGCGGCACCTCCCCTTTTCATTATTATTTTACTTTTACTTTTCCTGTATATTTATAACCATTATTTAATAAATAAGTATTATTGTAGTTACTCCATCTTGTATCAGTTGAAGCAGGAATTAATTTTCTAGTTCTTGATTGATAATAAGTAACTGTTTCTTTAACACTACCATAAACTGGTTCATATTTAACTTCTGTTTTATATTCAGTAACTTGTTTATTAATATAAATTGGTGTTACTGTTAATCCATATTCAACACAAGTATATCCACTTTGTTTAATTTCGTATGTTTGTCTTGTATAAACTTTGTAGTTTGAGTAAATTGAATTACAGTTTGTATTACAATCTAATGTATCACCACTTGAATTTTTAACACGTACATATCTAGTTGTTGCAGTATCAGCTGGTGGAGTAGTAGCTGTAATAGTTTTTACATAATTCCATTCAGTACCATATTTATAAGTTCCTGTTGAAACTGTAACTGTTCCCCATTTAGCACATGTTTTAGTAACTAAGTTATCAACATGAACCTTCTTAGTTGTTGTGTATGGAACAGATTGTGTAATCTTTTTAACTCCAATTTGTTTTGTAACAGTATTAGTAATTTCTTCGGTTCTAACATCAACTAAATCAGTTTCACGAATATAATTACTAGTCCAATTTGACCAACTACTCCAGTTAGTAAAATAAGCAGGTGTAGTTTTTGTATATTCATATTCTATTGGTGTTGGTTTTACTGGATCTGGTTTTACCGGATCTGGCTTAACTGGATCCGGTTTTACTGGATCTGGTTTAACAGGGTCTGGCTTAACTGGATCCGGTTTTACTGGATCTGGTTTTGGCTTGTTTGGTATTGGTTTTACTGGATTTGGTTTAGGTGTTGGTTTTGTTACAACAGGTCTAGTTGTTTCTTTTTCACAAATATCTGTTTTACAAAAATCATAACATCCCATTGGTACTAAGATATAATCAGATGCATCAGTACAATCTAAATTAACCTTCATTGTATATTCTATTTCGCTAGTCTTAGTAACCTCAATATATGATTTAGATAAATCACATTGGCGACCTTTACTATCAACAAATGGTAATAATAACTTTTTATTAAGCATTTCACCCAAAGTTAAAGTAACTTTGTCACCAATCTTTTGTGGTACTCTCTCAGTTGTAAAATATTCCTTTCCAGCATCTTTCATATTAAGAATATTATCATTAAATATTCTCGCATAAATAGGTTCTAATGAACCAATGTTGTTATTGTTGTTTGCAAGCTTGTTAAAATCGCTTTTAGTTGGAAATAACCAAAGCAAAATAAAAACAAATAAAACAACAAATAATAGTTGCAAGATTATGTCTCTAATTGAAAATTCTTCATTTCTTTCATTATACATATTAATTCCCCCTTTAATTGCCACATATACTAACATAAGTTTTGCCTTTTGTCAAATCTATTTTTTTTAACAATCAAAACTTTATATTTTCATGTGTTTATGTATAAAATTCAAATGTTTGAAACTCCTCTCAAGTTGTGGATATAATACCACAAGGCGCCTTATTTGTCAAATTTTAAGATGGACAACAGTGCACCCATTATTGTAGTAAATTGTTTTATATTCTATAACATTTTTATTCTTTTTTAAATAATCATGAGTAGCCTTTTTTAAAATTCCTTGACCCACTCCATGAACAATTAAAATAAATTGGTTTTTTAGTTTAATATTGTCTTCAATAAAAAATTTAACATACATTACTGCGCAGTCTCTATCTAACCCATGAAGATCTAACTTTGGAAGATTATCATAGGTTATCAGACTATTCAAATTCATTATATACTTCTTTCATTTCACTTGGACTGAAAACAGAATTCCGCCCGCCTATTCTAGTCACTGATACTGCCCCAGCAATATTAGAAATCTTTAGCATTTTTTCATAATCGGTTCCTTTAGCAATTCCATAAGTAAAGGCTCCATGAAATATATCTCCTGCTCCAGTTGAATCAATTGCTTTAACTGTTATTGAAGGCATTATTTTAATTTTATCTTCATATTTATATAAGCAACCTTTTTTTTCTAAAGTTACAACAATATTGTTTTTAAAAATTTTTTCCATTTTTTT
>JAQWBL010000062.1 GCA_028706395.1 Bacilli bacterium
ATAAAAAAAGTTCATTCAATTTGGAATTATCTTATACTTAATTGTTATGATGGTTCAATTCTTACTTGGAGTTGAAACGTATATAAAATTACTAGATAATATTTTAGTTACGATGTTATTACACTTAATTATATTTGTTAATACATATTTTCTATTAAGTGGGGAAAAATATTATAATGAGAATGTAGGTGCTGAATAATGGAATTTATTATTATTGGAGCCATCATCTTATATATATTAGAAGTTAACAGACAGTTAAGTACTAAAAAATTTATTAATGATACTGAGCCATACTTTCGTTTTCTGATGGAAGATGATTATCAGTTTTTAGCAACTATTAAGTATGGGGCCGACGTTGATATTAATAAATTATATACTAAACGTGTTCAAAATGGTTTAGTAGTAATTATTATGATGATATTTGTTTTTTTAACTAAATTGAATTTTATTTCAATTGTGTTATCAGTTATTGTTGGTTATATTTCATTTAAAGCACCATACAGTAGCTTGAAAGCACACTATAAAAACAACTTACACCATATTAATTTAATGTTACCTTATTATTTAAAGAGTTTGGAAATATTAATTCAACATTATACGGTGCCGGTAGCTTTAACAAGATCTATCTCAACAGCACCAGATATTTTCAAACCGGGACTACATCGATTAATTGCTAAAATTGAATCAGGGGATGGAACTGTCGATCCATATATGGATTTTGCTAAAGAGTATCCGGTTAGAGATTCAATGCGTATGATGCGTTTATTATACCGTCTAGGTTTAGGTTCTCAAGAGAATAAACAGGAGCAATTGATGATGTTCTCAAAAACAGTATCATCATTACAAAATAAGTCACGTGAGCAAAAATATAAAGAACGTCTAGAAAAAATGGAAAGTAAAACCATGGTTATGCTCGGTGCTACTGGCTCTGGAATTCTATTATTAATGCTTATGTCAATGATGATGATGATGCAAATTTAAATATTGATTTTTATAAACTATATATGTTATAATGAAATTATGAAAAGGATAAGGTGGTGAGAAAATGAAGGAAGCATCAGGGGAAGCAAACTTAACAGTTATCGCAATCATTCTAATCGGTGTTATTGCGGCTGTTGTCACACCATTAATTACTCAATTAATGAACACAACAAAATTAAGAGCTGAATGTCATGACAAGGGTGGTGTCTGGGTTAACGACAGATGTTCTAAATAATTTTTAAAGAGGTGGTAACTTATGAGAGAAAGTGTTGGAAGTATTTTTACATATAATATTATAATTATATTCTTATTTATTATATTTGCTTTTATAGCGGCAACCGTAAGTTATTACAAAGCTTTTAAAGTTAATACTTTTGTTGTTAGTGCACTCGAAAAATATGAAGGTTATAATAGATTATCGGTTTCTGAAATTGATAGATCATTAAAAACAATTGGTTATCGTGAAGAAAAGGGTTACACATGTCCTAAAAGGGAAGGTGTGGTAGCCCTTTCTAGAATAACTGGAACAAACCACCGTTATTGTATTTATCGAAACAATGAGGGAAATAATTATCGCTCTTATGGAGTGGTAACTTATATTAATATCGATTTACCTATAATAGGCGAATTTTTAAGACTTCCTGTTTATACAAAAACAGTGAGACTTTATAATTTTTAGTATATGAATGGAAGTGATCACTAATGAAAGAATCAGTAAGTAATGCCTTTCTTTTTAATTGGGTCATATTTTTCTTAGCAATAATAATTGCTATTTTAATAGGTTCATTAAGTTATTCTAAATCTTATAGAGTTAAGAATAAAATCATCGGTATTATTGAAAAACACCAAGATTATAATTCTGGTGCACGAAGCGAAATTGATCAATTTTTAAGAGAAATTGGATATAGAACCAATCCTAAAGGAGGAACCAAATGTCCTGCGGGACATGGAACTTTATTAAATGCATACAATAGCAATTATCGCTATTGCGTTTATTATAACAGTGATTGGAAGGGCTATTATTTTACAGTAATAGCATTTATGTATTTTGAAATACCGGTTATTGGTGACTTTTTAGAATTACCAGTATATGGTGATACAAAAGTTATTTATGACATTTAAAATAGCCAAAAGAGGGTGATGTAAGTGAATGTAATTGTTACTAATAGATATAAATCAATGATTCAAAATCTTGAAATTGATATTATTAAAGAAATGAATGGGGAATTTGAAGTTGATGAAATTATCTCGACTTTTCAAAACTTTTTCTTTCAAAGAATGATATTAGATATTACAGCAATTAAAAATTACAATGATATTAAAAATCTACAAAAGCTTTCTATGGCATTAAACATGGATAAAGTGATTTTGTTATTAGATGATACACCAGAGAGTTCTTCAAAAGAGTATCAATCTAATTTGATATCAATTGGTATTTATAATTTCACTCGTAATGTTGAAGGAATAATGTACCTTTACAACAATCCTAATAGTTACCGTGATGTTGCTCATATTCATCAATTGGAAGATACAACTGAAGAAGTAGTATCGCCAAATTTAATGATGTCAGCTTCAGGAACGAGAATAATTGGAATAAAGAATGTAACACCGCAATCTGGTGCTACAACATTGACTTATATGATGAAAAAGCAACTTGAAAAAAATTATACAGTTGTTGCAGTCGAGGTTAATAAACGTGATTTTACTTTTTTCAGAGATCGTGATTTAACTTCAGCTAGTGATGCTACACTAAATGGTGTAATTAACAAAAATACTGGTTGTGATGT
>JAQWBL010000063.1 GCA_028706395.1 Bacilli bacterium
AACGAATTATTTCAACTTTTGTTCATCCGAAAAAGGCCGTTCAAAATTCAATTGACCACTTTAATATTGATGAAAAAGAAGTTGATATTATAAAAGGACATATGTTTCCTGTTAATTATCATGTTCCCAAATATGCGGAAAGTTGGGTTGTTAACTTAGTGGATAAAACAGTATCATTAAAAGAACTATCATATAAGGTAGGGTACAAACTTAGCTATTCAACTAATTTGTTTATTCTATTCTTAATTAATTATATTAGATAATCTTTATCTAATTGTCCATGTAGCTCAGTAGGATAGAGCAATCCCCTCCTAAGGGATAGGTCGTTGGTTCGACTCCAATCATGGACGCCATGTAAATAAAATAACCTGATTATAGGTTTTTTTATTTTGGTTAGTGTCATTTTTAAAATATAACCATATTATAGTTGTAGAAAGATAACTTTTAGGATGGTGATTGTATGTTAAACTTGACATTATTAGAACAATTGTTAGTTGTTTCAATTCCATGTAGTGTTATTTCTATGGCATTTATTCAAAAAACAAAAATGATGTTTAAAAGTAGCAAAATAATTATCTTATATTCATTTATTATCAATATGTTATTAGGCGTTGTTTTCACTATGTCTTTTGGTAGTAAGGATTTGATTGAGTCATTGTGGATCGGATTATTTAGTTTTATTGGTGCTGATACAATATATCGACTACTAGAAGGAAAATTAAAGCCATTTAGTGAACTGAAAGATAGTGAGATAAAATATGATTTATAGTGTTTTATATGGTCATTTAAATGAGATTTATGTTGATGAAGGTCAAACTATTAAATATGGTGGAATAATCGGTAAAATGGGTAATACTGGTCAAGTTATACCTAAACCAACACCAGAGAATCCTAATGCAGGTACTCATCTTCATTTATCGGTAGTTGTAGGTGAAAAAACGAATACTTGGACACTTGATAGTATGCCCAATACAAATGTACCTAATCAACAAGAAAGTTTGTATTTTGTTGAAAATGATATTTTTAATAACAAGGATGGAGTTCTAGTAACAGCTGGTTGGCTGAATTATAAAAATCATTATGCTTATGATATTATTCCACAAAATCGAAAACATTATGATATTTACTGGAATCGTCATTTTACTGGTAAAGTTGCAGCAATTGGTTCAAATCCGGGTTATGGCAAATACGTTATCGTTCATTATGATACCAGAGAAGCTATCAATCGACAATTGCTATCTGATCCAAAGGAATTAGAAAGTTGTAAAAACGATTTATCTAATAAAACAGAAGAAGCAAATAAATTAAATCAAACAATAGATACACAAAAAGGTATGATCAATAATCAAACTATAGAAATTGAAAATCTAATTAATGATAATAGAATTAAAAATGGAAGAATAAATAGTTTAAGTAATGAAAAGAATCTCTTATCATTAAAAATCAAACAATTAGAAGAAAGATTATCACAATTACCAACTGATACACCTAAATTAATATTTGAATGTCCAAGAGATGGGGTTTATACAATAAAGCTTCGTAATGGGTATAAAGTTTATATAAAGGATTAGATACATATCTAATTTTTTTTGAAAAGTTATAAATATTGCAATTATACATAGTAGATGTTATACTATATAAGTATTAATATTGCCG
The DNA here is from genome assembly GCA_028706395.1 of Bacilli bacterium. Classification (GTDB taxonomy): domain Bacteria; phylum Bacillota_I; class Bacilli_A; order RF39; family UBA660; genus DUPI01. Next base: position 1,657 of record JAQWBL010000063.1, read on the forward strand.
CAATAGTATAATGGTATTACGAGGCCATGGTAAGGCTTTAATCGGTGTTCAATTCACCGTTGCGGCACCAGATTGTAGGACGCTCTAACTTTTAGAGTATTATAATAGATCACTAACTAGAAATAGTTAGTTTTTTTGTTATGAAAAATAAAGGTCGAGTGATGATGTGTTAACAATGAAAACTAAAAAATTACAAATTAGTGAAGAACTAAAGAAAAAAGTTAGTATGACGTGTAAGTTTACTTGTACCACTCTAACATATCAAAGTGGAAAAATTAGAAGTATTAAAGGAACAAATGCTGCTTATGTACGACCACATAAAGAATATGTTAAGGTAAAAAAGTTATTTATGAAACTAAAAAGGTTATGGAATTACAACCTAAAATACAAAAAGTCTATAATGAAGTTGATGAGTATGCGAAATCATATAAATATTTAGAAACTGAAAATACAATATTAAAAAAAGTAAAATATTTAAGAAACAGAAATTATAAACTAGAACAAGAAAAAGATACCACTATGACCTATATAAAAGCCATTTTAAAGGCAGTAAGGAGTTTTAAATAGAATTTACTACTAATTGCAATGAAAGAGTAAAAACACGAACAACGAAAGAAATAAAGGAATATTACAATCAAGAAGATTTTACCAAAGATGATGTAGTTGCTATTGTAATTAACACTTATCAAGAAGATGAATTATTTAATTATGTTGGTACTATAATTAAATAATATGGTATAATAATATTGTATTGGTGGGGAACTTAAATGAAAAAAAAGTAATAGTTGGCTTATTAATTACGGTTATGTGTTTTATATTGGTTGGGTGTAGAAATAACGAGATTAATGGAGGAACTCTGAAAAATAAAAAAACCGAATTGGATAAGATAAATAATAAAATAATTGAATATTTTTCTACTGATAATGTACCATTAAAGGATAATATAGGCTTCAATTATGTAGATATGACAAACAATATTGTGATTGTTGGATTGAAAGATAATGGTAAAGAACAGCAAGAAAAATTTAAAGAACTTGTTGTCGATTCTAAATATATTAAATTTGTTCAAGGAGAAAATTTTGTTGAATACAAAACTGACAATTAGAGAGTA
>JAQWBL010000064.1 GCA_028706395.1 Bacilli bacterium
AATTGATGGATGATATAATATATGGATATGTTGATAAAGATAATAATAAGCATGAGAAAATTGGTGATGAGTTTTCCAATATTTATCAACTTCAATCACCTAGTGAATTAATAATTAGCAAAATAGGTGTATGTTGGGATCAAGTGGAATTAGAAAGGTATTATTTTAATAAAGAAAATCTTGATTGTAAAACTTACTTTATGGTTTATTATAATAATAATAGTTGTCCTACTCATACTTTTCTTGTGTTTCTTTGGAATAACAAATATTATTGGTTTGAACATTCATGGGAAAGATATAAAGGAATTTATGAATATGAAACATTTGATCAATTAATAACTGATGTTAGGGAGAAATTTATAAATGATCAGGTAGTGTTACCAATTAACCTTGATAATTTATATATATATGAATATGAAAAGCCTAAATATAATATTTCATGTCCAGAGTTTTATAATCATTGTGAAAAAGGAAATATCGTGTGTGTAAAGTAATTTGTTATTAAAATAAATTATGATATAATAAATTTATAATGTGTAGAGGAGATTTATATGTTTGAAAATGGTAATAAATTAAAAGGTTACATTCAAAAGGAAGTAAGAAATAATCCAATGCATTCTAATTATGCTTACAATTATTATTTTTGTCGAAGTTTTTTAGAACGTTTATATGGTAATACCGAGATCTTCGCGCTTAAAGGAAGTTTCTCACAATTTTCTACTTTAAAACAATTTACAAGACCCTTGACCGACATTGATATTGTTACATTTGAAAATATTGGTGATGCGAGCGATATGATTGATCAAACAATATCTAAAAAGGATGATATAAAGTTTGAAATAAAGCAACGCTTTGTAACAACTAATGCGACTATTAATTATCATATCTTATGTCGTTTTGATAACATTGAACATTTGATTAAAATAGATATGAAGAAGGAAGAAAACTTAGATATTGATAAAAGGGAACTACCTAAATTATTTGCAAAAGACACTGCTTTTAATATTAATTCAATTTCACTTGAAGAGCATTTTTCAAACAAGTTGTATATTTGCTTTTTAAATTTGCAACTACATAATCGACTTGGGAAACAATTTAGAAGATTCAAAGATTTTTATGATATATATTCGATTTTAAAATTAGGTAATGTTGATATTGATAAGGTAACTGATTTCTTAAATGAAAAAGTTATTAATGATGAGTTTTTAAATCAATATCAGTTTGGTGGTAACTTATTTGACCAAAAGTTTATTGAACATAATAGAAAAGGTTGGGAAGCCGATAGTCGAAGATATGAATTTAATAAAGATGTTACATTTGAGGAAACAGTTAATCACACCAATGAAGCATTACGCGGAAGAAGATATAAGTAATTAGAGGATGTGAACTATGATTAAAAAGGTTGGCATTGGTATTATTGCTCTTATTATTCTAGGAGTTGTTACTGGAATAATTGATTATAATCGGGTTTTAAAAGATAAAATGCCTATTTTCATGATTGCCCAGATTGATAAAGGTGGTCCAGAAATTAATTACTATGGTTTGGGTTATAAGATGATCAGAAAACCGGGAGTATCTTATAAGAGTTCTTTAGACCATGATGTTTATGTTAAATTTGGTTCGTGGTTTTATCAAAAACCAGTTACAACAGAATTGGGGTTTGCAATTGTTGATAAGACGCCTAAAAATTGTGCGGAAGCATTGGAACAAATTTATGAAACAGAACACTATCGTTATTATTTTAATTGTGTAAAGAGTCAATATGTTTTTATTAAGTTTTTGGATAAAGAAAAAATTCCTATTAAAAAAGCTCTTACTAATAATTTGGTATCAATTGAAGAATTGATTGCCACTGGATTAAATATTATTGAGGAAGAAAAGTAGTATATGGCTATATAGTTGAATGGAGTGAAGTATGAAAAAGGAACATTATGAACAATTGGAAAACACACATTTTTTAGATATTGAAGGTGGTTTAGATTTAATTGCTAAACTTATTGAAGTTGATTGTGCTAGTGAGTTTTTAATTCAAGAGAAGGAAATCAACAAAAATCTCTTAGAAATGCAAAAATGTTTGGTTGGATTAATGAAACTATCTGAAGAAAAGGATTACTTAGTTGATGAAATACTGGTTTTAGAAGAACAAAAGATTTATGTAAAAAGGAATAAAAAATAGTATTAAAGGAGTAAGTTATGAATAATGAACAATTGAAATATTTGAAAGAATTAAAAGATGTTTTAGAAACAGAACAAATTTTACTAGATGAACTTAATAATCAATATGAATTGTTAAAAAAATATGGAACGAAAGATGATAGTAACTTCTTGCTATTATATTATCAAAAAGAATTATATAGTCTTAAACGTCACATTGGTGAGTATATGATTAACCTTGAACTAAAAAATGGAGTTTTATGCGAAATTATGGAACGTGAAGCTGTTAAAAAAAGATTGACTTTAATTAAAAATAAGTAACTATATTAGTTACTTTTGTTTTTGACAAATATTTATTATAATGCTATAATTGTTAAGCAATGCAAAAAAGGTGGTTTTATGAAAATAAAAAGCGTAGATATAATTATAAGTGCTGTTCGTAGAAGTCAATATCCGACTGATGAATTACCAGAGTTTTTATTGGTAGGAAGATCAAATGTTGGAAAAAGCAGTTTTATAAATACTATAATAAATCGCAAGAATTATGCCCGTACTTCATCAAATCCTGGTAAGACTCAGACCATTAATTTTTATTTAGTAAATGAAAATTTT
>JAQWBL010000021.1 GCA_028706395.1 Bacilli bacterium
GGAAAAGTAATAGGAATTAATAATCATAAAATAACATTGGAAGCATTAGCAAATAGTGAAGTAGATGTTGCTAACTTTGATGCAGAAAAATGTGATAAAGCATCATATGCGTTAATTATGTTAACCCTAAATGAAAAAGGTGAAGCAGAAGGCGAACCAAAAGTAGAAACACATTTAACATGTGAAGATTATGAATCTAAAAATGAATAATTAAAACTAAAACAGAAAAATTTCTGTTTTTTTTATCAAAAGATGGTTATAAACATATACTAGTATGAGGTGAGTTAAGTGTATAAGATATATACGGTAAAAGAAGGCGAAGATATTTTATCAATTACTAATGATTTAGGAATTACCCCAGATGAAATAAGACGAATTAACGGATTCCCAACTAATTATGAAGTGGAAGTTGGGGAGCAAATTATAATTCCGAGTGTTAGTACTAGTCCTTTTGATAGATATATTGTTAAACAGGGTGAAACTCTTTATGGGATTGCTTCGCAATATGATATAAGTGCTGATGATCTTGCAAAGTTAAATGGTCTTGATAAAGAGGAATATATATATCCTAATCAAGAATTGTTGGTACCCAAATCTGGTGTTGATTTTTATATTACTAGTGAAGGTGATACGATTGCAAAGTTAAGACAACAATTATCAACTGATTTTGATACTTTATTAGAAAGTAATCCATATATTTATCTAATGCCAGATCAAGTATTGGTGTATGAAAAAAATAGTCGAGAAATAAATTAGTGCAATTTATTTCTTTTTTTGTACAAATTAGTTAAAGGTCTTTTTTTTTTAACGTTATTAGTATATAATTATAGTAGAAATGAGGGTATAAAATGAAAAAAATTATATTGCTTATAATAACTTCTATTTTACTTACGGGTTGCTTATATAAAAAACCATATGTGGAAATAAATTACGAAGACTTTAAAGAAAAAATAGAAAACAAGGAAAGTTTTATATTCTATATTGGTGCTACCGGTTGTCAATATTGTGAAAAATATGAAAAAACACTAAAAAGAGTCGTTGATAAATATGATGTTGAAGTGTTTTATATTGATACTGCTGAAGGTAAGTTAACTGATGATGAAAAAAAAGGATTTGAAGAACTTGTTACTTTTAGTGGTACTCCAACAACTGTTTTTGTAAGAGAAGGAGAAGTTCAAAGTAAATATAATCGTATTGAAGGTTCAGTTACTTCTGATAAAATTATTGAAGCTTTCGAAAGAAATGGTTATATAAAAGAACAATAAAGAAAGGATTAGTTAAAACTAGGTGAAACATGGAAAAAATAGATATATTTAATGATGATAATGACAAACAAAATACTGTGCCTTCGCATTTTAGTATCATTAATAATTATGGCGATGAGTTAACTAAAAAAACATATATTACTAATCCAGCTATTGCTCGTGAGGAAGAACTGAAAAAAATGATGATTGTTTTGCTTACACCAGAAAAATCAGCATTACTAGTTGGTAAACCTGGTATTGGTAAAACAGCTATTGCTGAAGGACTTGCATATTTAATTCAAAGAGATGAAGTTCCAGAAGCTTTGAAGGGTTACCGAATTTTCAAAATAAATTCAACGTCATTAGTTGGAATTATTGATATTAATGGTAAAGAAGAAATGATTATGAATTTATTCGTTGAAGAATTAAAAGGTTTAAGTAAGGTAATTGTTTTCATTGATGAAATTCATACATTGATTGGTGCGAAAGGCTCTGGGCCTATGGACTTAGCTAATATGTTAAAACCAGCACTTGATCGTGGTGATGTTAAGGCAATTGGAGCTACAACAACAATTGAATATAACACATATATTATTAGAGATAGGGCGTTCCTACGTCGTTTTGAAAAGATTGATGTTCTTGAACCAGATGAACCGACAACGGTTAATATTTTAATGGGGAGTATTCCTAAAATTGAAAAGCAAACTGGTATTAAGATGAAATATAATGAATATTTTACAAGGCAATTGGTTGAGTCGATTGTTAGTGCAACATCAGAATTTAAGCGTGTATATGGATTAGCAGCTATGTATCCGGATATTGCTTTTTCTGTTCTAACTCAAGCGTTTTCTCAAGCATTATTTAAAAATAAATCGGAAGTGGATATTGTTGATGTTTATAATGCAATTAAGACTAGTAAGAGAATTTATCCTGATTCTATTATTAAAGAGTTAGATGCTTTTAGAAAAAAGTTTGAAAAGTTTTTAACAAAAGAAGGGATTGATTTGCCAATTGTTAAAATTGATGAGATAAAAGTTGAAGAAACTTTGTAATAATCATATTTATTAAAGGAATTGAATATATATTGTTAGATATTTATAGCAAATATGTGATAAAATATAGGTATAATGGGGTGAAACTATGAAAAAGAAAAAAATACCAATTAAAAATTATGTATATTTAGCGGTTTTGATTGTTGTGACCGTATTTACAACATTCAAATTAGCAAATATGTATAAAGTTAATAACGATTACTTTAAGAACAAATCACCGTTGTTTGGAACTATATTTGAAATTAAATTAAGTGAGTTTGATAATTACTTATTGGAAAATCCCAATGCCATTATATATATTGTTGATGGCAATAAAAAGGATTCTATTGAAATGGACAATGTTATTAAAGAGTTAGTAATAGAAAATGATTTGTCTAATGAAATGAAAGTTATTAATGCTACTCACAATAATGAAGAAGTTCTTAAAGATTTAAAAGTGTTATTAAGTAATGATTTGAAAAAGTATGAGGATGATCTATTAATAAGATCTAATGTTTTGGTTGTGAAAGATGGAATGATAACTGATATCTTAACACCAATAACTATGGATAAAGAATTGATTGTTGACTTCTTAATTAAAAATGGTGCCATATAGGAATGGTTCATGTTGTTTTATTTGAACCAGAAATTCCCCAAAATACTGGAAATATTATGCGTACATGTGCGGGTACGGCAACGAAGCTTCATTTAATAAAACCTTTAGGATTTTCATTGGATGAAAAAAGTGTAAAACGTAGTGGAGTAAATTATATTGAAAAATGTGATTTCGAGGTTTATGAAAATTATGAAGATTTTTGCCGAAAAAATACTGGTAAATTCTATTTTTTATCTAGGTATGGAACAAAGAAGTATTCAGCATTTGATTATAGTGATAAAGATGAGGATATTTATTTGATATTTGGTAAGGAGAGTACCGGCATCCCTAAAAAAATATTACAAGAAAATATGGAAACGTGTGTAAGAATACCTATTAATGATAACATTCGTGCCCTTAATTTATCTAATTCAGTAGCAATTATGTTATTTGAAGTATTGAGGCAACAGGACTTTAAAGATTTGTTAGTCTATGACCCTTTTAAGGGTGAACATTATTTAGATGAATAAGTAGTGTAAACTAATACTAAAAATATTGCTAAAAATATTTTTAAATGTTAATATGGTTTTATAGAGTAGGAGGACTATTATGGAATTTATTGCAGAAAATTATATTTGGTTTATTGTTGGAGGTGTTGTTTTATTAATGGCACTGATTGGTTTTATTGCTGAGAAGACAAATTTCGGCCGTAGTGAGTTTGAAAAAAAAGTAAGGGAACCAAAACCTAAAAAGGAAAAAGGCAAAAAAGGTAAAAATAAAGAGGTTTCAGAGGTGACTGCTGAGCCAGAACAAGGAATGCCAGTTGATGAGGCAATTGTTATTGATGATGAGGATTGGATGGAACCAATTCCAACTGTTACCAATGACCCTATTATTAATATGACTGATTCTAGTGAAACTGCTGAAGATTTAAATGCACCAGTAATTGAATCTCCAATTGTAGCTGAGGATTTAAATGCACCATTAGGAGATAAACCAGTGGTTGAGGATTTAAATGTGCCACTAGGGGATACACCAGTGGTTGAGGATTTAAATGTACCACTAGGAGATAAACCAGTGGTTGAGGATTTAAATGCACCATTAGGAGATGCACCAGTGGTTGAGGATTTAAATACACCAATTGAAGAGGTAAAACCCGTAATTGCTGAAGAATCAAACACTCCGATTGAAGAAGTAAGTGAAGTTTCAACTGTTGAAGATTTAAACATTAAAGAACCAATCTTATCTCCGGTTGTCGAGGAACCAGTTATTACTGAGTTACCTAATAATAATGCTGAACAAACAGATGCTGATAAAACTAAAGAAGATGTTTGGAAATTCTAATAATTTAAGGATATAGTGGTTATATCCTTTTTTTATGCATTAAAAAATTTATTGTTTGTATTTAAAAAAACTGACTAATATGATATAATCTAATATATAAATTAAATGGAGGAAGATTATGACATTAGATGCGGTAATAATATTAATTAAAAAACTAGCAGACGTTTTATTAGTTTGGATGGTTTTATATTTTATTTTAAAAAGTTTACGAAAAAATGTAAAGATGATTTTATTATTTAAAGGAATATTAATTATTTTAGGACTTCAAATTGTAAGTGAAGTTTTAAATTTGGCGACGATTGGTTACTTAATTGATTATGCAATTATGTGGGGACCTCTCGCACTTATTATAATTTTTCAACCTGAAATTAGAAATGTTCTTGAACAATTGGGAAGAAGTCAGTTGTTAGGTAGACACAAAATTTTAACGGTTGATGAAAGAGAAAAGGTTGTTTATGAAATAGTTCAATCACTTGAATATTTAAGGAAGTCTCGTATTGGTGCTTTAATTATTATCGAACGTGATCATAGTTTAAGTGAATATATCGAAAAATCTAAAAAACTTTATGCTGATATTTCTAGTGAATTATTAATTGCCATTTTCTTCCCTAACAATCCACTTCATGATGGTGGAGTAATTATCCAAGGAGATAAAATAACAAGCGCTGGTGCAGTTTTCCCAAGTAGTGAAAATTTAAAAATTAGTAAACGTTTAGGAACTCGCCATCGTGCTGCTTTAGGTATTGCTGAGACAACTGACTGTATTGCAATCGTTTGTTCAGAAGAAACTGGACGTGTATCGATTGCGGTATCTTCAGAACTTCGTTACAATTTAACGATTGATGAAGTTAAATTAATTCTATTAGAAGAGTTAAGACCTAAAAAGCCAATCATAATTGATGAAGAAGAGGAAGGTGACAACGATGAAGTTAATAGCCAAGATAATTAAAAATTTCTTTTCTGGTATTTGGTCATTTATAGATAGAAAAATCATTGTACCAATCACTCGTTTAGTAATATCTAGTACTAAAAAATTTGACACATCTGGTAAGATGATGGAAAACTGGTTAAGTAAGACAAATACTTTATTATTTATATCATTATTTTTTGCAGTTGGTTTATTTATTGTTATAGATCAAAAGATTATTACTTTTTCTGAAAGTTCAGCTGAAGTTTTAAAAAACCAAGAGGTAAAAGTTATATATAATGAAGAAGCTTACGTTATTGAGGGTGTTCCGGAAACTGTTGATATTACTCTGATTGGTCGTCGTGCGGATTTGATGTTTGCTAAACAATCTTCAATTCACGATGTAAGTATTGATTTAACTGGTTTAAAACCAGGAACTCATAAGGTTAATGTTACTTATAAACAAGCTATGCAGTCAATTGATTATAAAGTTAATCCTTCAGTTGCAACGGTTGTTATATATCCTAAAATATCAGAGATTAGAACACTAGCTATAGATTTATTGAATCAAGATAGTTTATCTTCTAAGTTAGTTATTGATGAAGTAAATATAGCTAATGATAAAGTTATTATTAAAGGTGCGGAACACAAATTAAAAGAAGTGGCGACAGTTAAAGCTTTAATTGATATCCGTAATTTAATAAAACAGGAAGAAGGTACTACAACCCTTAAAGATATTCCTTTAAGAGCTTATAATAATAAGGGTGAAATTGTTGATGTAGAAATTGTTCCTGATAAGATGACTGCTGAAATTAAAATTACATCACCAAGTAAGGAACTGCCAATTAAGGTTATTCCACAAGGAGTAATGGGATTTGGTAAAGCTATTAGTGCGATTGATATTAATGAAACTAAAGTTATGGTTTATGGAAGTGAAGAAGTTTTAGCTAGCCTTAACTATGTGCCTTTAGTTATTGATGTAAATGGTTTAAAAGAAAATCGCCAATATAAGATGGAATTATCAAAACCAGTTGGTACAAAATCAATGAATGTTAATAATGTTACAGTTAATGTTTCTGTAGATAATGCGGTTGATAAACAAATTGATAATATTCAAATTGAATATCGTAACTTAAATGAAATATATACTGTTCAAGGTTTAAGTAAGGAAGATGTTGTTGTTGTAGTTGGTCTAAAAGGTGTTCAATCGGTTTTAGATCAAATTGAAAATAAAGATGTTACTGCTTACCTAGATTTAAAAGGTTATGGTGAAGGTGAACATGAAGTTGAGGTCAAGGTGGAAGGAACTGATGTTAAGGTTCAATACATTGCTAAAACTAAAAAGGTTCGCATTAAAATTATAAAAGCAAATTAATAAAAAAAGGCTTTATCACTGATAAAGTCTTTTTGTTTATTCAAAATGGGTAAATAAAATACCAATATTAATCAAACCGGTTATTCCACAAAGAATTTGGACTACTCTAGTCATCATCGATAACTCTCCAAATATGGCTGCGATTATATCAACGTCAAATAATCCAACTAATCCCCAGTTTATTGCACCAATAATGGTTATTGCTAAAGCAACCTTTTGTAATGTCTCCATATTTTTCCCCTTTCTCAATTATTAATATTCTAGACAGTAATTAATAAATTATTCATTTAATTTAATTAACAATTATTAAATGATAGAATTGGGATAAACTATTACTAAAATAAAAAATAAAGAAAAAATCTTTATTTAGTTTGGATGTTTCATTGGACAACAAGTTTTTTTGCCATTTTTTTCTAAATATCCTTGTCCCCAATTATACATTATGTCTAAAATAGGTTTAATGCTCATTCCAAATTCGGATAATGAATATTCAACTTTGGGTGGAACTACGGGATAAACAGTTCTGATAATCAACTTATCGTTTTCCAATTCTCTTAATTGTTGGGTTAACATTTTTGGGGTTGCATTAGGAATCATTTTTTTTAATTCACCAAATCTCAAAGTACCATCAACTAAATTCCAAAGTATTAATGATTTATATTTCCCGCCAATTAAATCAATCGTGGCACTTACAGGACATAATTCTTCTTTCATAAAATCCTCCTTTCGGTATCTTTTTAGGTAGTATATTACAATAAAGTGCGTACTTGCAATATTGAAAGTCAATGATAAAATTATAACAGTGAGGAATTGATTTGTCAATATCTCAAATTTGGAAGGTGATACAATGAAAAAAGAAATAATTAATATAGAAGGTATGACTTGCGCATCATGCTCAAGTCATGTCGAAAAGGCTCTAAACAAAATTGATGGGGTTGAAAAGGCTACTGTTAATTTAACTACTGAAAAGGCAACGATTAGTTTTGATCCTAATAAAGTTGATTTGTTCAAAATAAAAGAAGTTGTTGAAAAAACAGGTTATGGTGTTCGTGAGGAAAATGCTATTGATGATGTTCAATTAATAAAGGAAAAACAATTAAAGGCTCTTAAAATCAAGTTTCTAATTGCTTTAATTTTCACAATTCCTTTGTTTTATATTGCAATGACACCAATGATTAATACCATTAAATTTCCGTTTCCTAAAATAATAGATCCGATGTCAAAACCCTTGAATTATGCTATAACTGAATTGTTATTAGTAATTCCCGTTATTATTGTTGGGTATAAATTTTATACAAATGGGTTTAAAGCAATCATTAATAGAAGTCCTAACATGGATTCGTTGATTGCTATTGGAACATCTTCGGCTGTTATATATAGTTTATATAATACAGTATTGATTGCCAACGGTAATATGGAAGCTGTCGATTTGTTATATTATGAGACCGCTGGCGTTATTATAACTCTAATTTTACTTGGTAAATTGCTTGAAGAAATTTCTAAAGGAAAAACAAGTGCAGCTATTAAAAAACTAATGGGGCTTGCTCCTAAAAAAGCCATTATTATACAAGACGGTGTTGAAAAAGAAATACCTATTGCTGATGTAAAAGTTGATGACATTGTAGTGGTAAAACCAGGTGCAAAAGTACCTGTTGATGGAATAATTACATTTGGAAATACTTCAATTGATGAATCAATGCTTACTGGTGAAAGTATGCCTGTTAATAAAAAGATAAACGATAATGTTTATGCAGCTACAATTAATGGTAATGGAGTAATTCGATTTAAGGCGACAAAGGTTGGGCATGATACAGCTCTATCTCAAATTATAAAATTAGTTGAGGAAGCTCAAGGCTCAAAAGCACCAATCGCCAAAATGGCAGATATTGTGTCTGGTTATTTTGTGCCGATTGTTGTTATAATTGCTGTTATAGCATTTGTTCTTTGGTTTATTGGAACTGGAGATTTAGGTTTTTCATTGAAAATGTTTATCTCAATATTAGTTATTGCATGTCCTTGTGCTCTTGGTTTAGCGACTCCAACGGCTATTATGGTTGGAACAGGAAAAGGTGCAGAACTAGGAATTTTAATAAAAGGTGGGGAAGCGTTAGAAATCACTCATAAGGTTAATACTGTTATTTTTGATAAAACTGGAACTATTACTGAAGGTAAGCCAAAAGTTACTGATATATTAGTTGTTGATGGAATTGATGAAACCAAATTTTTACAATTAGTAGCGTCAGCTGAAAATGGTTCTGAGCATCCACTTGGTGAAGCCATCGCTAAAGATGCGCATAATAAAAATATTGAATTACTTGATGTATCACATTTCTTAGCTCTGACAGGACTTGGAATTGAAGCGATTGTTAATGGTGCTAACATATTGATTGGGAATCATAAATTAATGGAAAAACATTCTATTATTTTAAATGTTTTTGAAAATAAGTTTAATGAGTTATCAGAAGCTGGAAAAACACCGATGTATGTTGCTATTGATGGAAAGTTATCAGGTGTGATTGCTGTTGCTGACGTTGTAAAAGTTAGCAGTAAAGAAGCGATTAAAAAACTTCACCAAATGGGTGTTGAAGTAGTTATGATTACTGGTGATAATAAAAAGACCGCTGCAGCTATTGCGTCAACAGTTGGAATTGATCGGGTCTTATCTGAAGTAATGCCGCAGGATAAGGCTTTCGAGGTTAAAAAGTTACAATCGGAAAATAAAATTGTCGCAATGGTTGGTGATGGAATCAATGATGCGCCCGCTTTAGCGCAAGCAAATGTCGGGATTGCAATCGGAACTGGAACTGATGTTGCAATTGAATCAGCGGATATTGTTCTTATGAAAAGTGACTTGCTAGATGTTCCTAAAGCAATTGAATTAAGTAAAAAAACAATTAGAAATGTTAAACAAAATCTTTTTTGGGCATTTGCTTATAATACAATTGGTATTCCACTTGCTGCGGGTTTGCTATATCTATTTGGTGGTCCGTTATTAAATCCGATGTTTGCGGCTATGGCTATGAGTTTAAGTTCGATCTCGGTTGTTACTAATGCTCTTAGATTACGAAAATAAAACGAATGTTTTATAGAGAGGTTTGATGTATGAGAAAGATTTATATAAAAATTGAAGGAATGACTTGCAATCATTGCAAATCGAAAATCACTAAAGTACTTGAATCGTTTAGTAATATTAAAAAAATTAAGTTTGATGGGCATATTGCTGAGGTTGAATATAAAGGAAAAATTAATAAAGAAAATATTGTTGAAGAAATAATTAAAATAGATTATTATACTGATTTAAAGATGATTTCTGAAAATAAAAGTTCTTTAAAAAGAACTATGTCAGGATTTGAACTGTTTAAAATAATATCAATTATTTTAATAATCTCTTTTTTTCTTAATAAAATATTTGGTTTCAATATTTTTAATGTAATACCAGTAATTGATAGTGGTACTACTTATGTTATGCTTTTTGTAACGGGGTTGCTTACTAGTATTCATTGTATTTCGATGTGTGGGGCGATTAATTTAGTTGCTAGCAGTTCAAATGTTAAAGATTTTAAAAAACCTATTTTATATAATTTGGGTAGACTAATATCCTATACTTTATTGGGAGGAATGGTTGGTCTACTTGGAAGTGTGTTTAATGTTAACGTTTATGTCCAAGGTATGATAATTATTGTTGCTGCGGCTTTTATGTTTTTTATGGGATTGAATATGTTAGGGGTAATAAATTTTTCAATAAAATTTAAAACACCCAAAATCTTTGAAAATTTAAAATCAAACGATTCATTTGTTGTGGGATTGCTTAATGGATTCATGCCTTGTGGTCCGTTGCAATCAATGCAAGTATATGCGTTATCAACTGGCTCATTTGTAACTGGGGCTTTATCAATGTTTTTGTTTGCACTTGGTACTATTCCATTAATGTTATTTGTTGGAATGCTGTCCAATTTTCTTAACAAAAAAAATCGTCAAACTTTAAATAAAGTTTCGGTTGCTTTGATACTGATATTGTCATTAATTATGTTTAATCGTGGTTTGTTAGGATTAGGTGTTGATATTTCTAATACTTTTAAACCAAATTATGATAATTATTTAAAAAGCGAGATGGTTGAAGATTATCAACTAGTTGAGTTTGATTTAACTTACGGAGGATATGAAGATATTATTATTCAAAAAGATGTTCCGACAAGAATGGTGATAAATGCTCCTGATGACAAACTAACAGGATGTAATAATGGAATAAAGATAAATGGTTTTGGTATTAATCAAGATTTGGATTATGGTAAAAATGTTATTGAATTCATTCCTACAAAGACTGGTAAGTTTACTTATACATGTTGGATGGGAATGCTTAAAAATAATATTATGGTTGTTGATGACAAAACTATGTTTGAAGATAAGGAAGTGAATAGATGATAAAATTAAGCTTAAAAGTTATTTTCGGAGTACTATTTCTGGGGATCGGGTTAATATTTTTGACTGGATGTTCCAAGGAATTGGAGAATGAAGAGAAGGAACATGTAATGTTAAGTGTTAAACAAGGAGAAGATATGGTTGTTGATACGTCTCTTATTAGCAATGTCGCAACTTATTATAATTACGAGATAGATGATTATATTATTCAAATGTTTGTTGTAAAAGG
>JAQWBL010000022.1 GCA_028706395.1 Bacilli bacterium
ACAGTATTTTTAGTTAACTCACCTTTCAATCTTACAAAGAATACTCCTTTTTGACATTGTGTATCAATTTCTAAAATATTATCACCTCGCTATTTTAATTTAGCACACAATTTATTTTTCTTATACCGTTTCGACAAAAATAGAATATTATTTATTCCGACAATTTATTAACAAATCTTTTTTTTAAGTACACAACAATCGTTGAAACTATTAATAATATCAAAGAAACAACAAGATAATTGCGACTCTTAGTTTCATTGTTAGGTGTTGGCTTTGGGATAGTTGAAATCTTTTTTTCGACCTCTTTAACAGGAACATCAGTCTCAAGCTTTGGCTTGTTGGTTTTAATAATTGACCTTTTTAGATTTGAAGTATTGCTAGTAGTTACTTTCTTTTCAACTGGTGTTGTTGGATTGGTTTTTGGGACTTCTTCAATAATTGGTTCTTCTGGTATTTTTATATCACCCTTTTCTTCATTATTGTTTTCCTTAATATTTACTACTACAACCCGATCAATTTGAATAAATGGTAAGATAAAAGAAGCTTTATATAAACCATTTTTATGATAATCAATATTGCTTTCAATTTTTAAAGAATTAGTGGTATTTTCTAAAACACTATCCTCTAACTTTTGATTTTTATCCGTAATAACAATATCATTTTCAATTGTCGCTTTATCCCGTTTTTGAGAAGCATAATATTTAGTTGCCGTTTCTTCATCTTTGATTGGAAATCCCAGTGGCGACGTTAAATCAAATTTATCATAATAAGTTCTTTTAATACCATATTGACGATATAATGTATCTTGATAACGATACTCATTTAATCTGGTAACTTTTCTTGTAATTGTTGAAATTAGTGGTTCATCAGATCTTTTTAGCTCTGACCATCTTGGATTAACAAGAGGAATTCTTGATAACGAATACTGACATTCAACAAAGCTATATGGATCAGAATTTCTAAACCACCTTTTTGTTAATACTGTACTAAAAATATCGCTATCTTTAGCAGCTTCACGACTTGTCTTTATTTCATATTTTTTTTCAGCATTAGTAAAATCAGAAACATAAAATCTAATACTTAATTCAGATAAGTCATAATAATCATTTAAAACAATTCGTAAATATCCTCCTTTTTCAATATAAGAACTCTCATTAGCAAGTCTTCCATTAGTGACACCTTCTAAAAAGTTAGGACTGCATCCATCGCAAATGATTGTATAAGGAATTTGGTATGAAAAGTTTTGCTCAACGATAAGTTCATTAATCTTTAATCGATTATCACTACCATCAACATTTGTTATATGAATATACCTTACCTTTTCCATGTCTTGATAATAATAAGCATCACGAACTTCAATTTTTCTTCCGGCTTTAATCACCGGGGGATTATTAGACCACTCGCTGTAATCGGTTTTAATACTGTCAGTTAAATCAGTATATGGAAACACTGAATCTGGTTCATTAATTAACGCATAATCACCAAGTATCTTTTCTTCTTTGTAATATCGATATAAGTTGTTTTCTTTAACATTAATTAAATCGTTGGCTTCGATAGAATTATTTTTATATTCCCCAAAATCAGAATAATTTGAATAATATGTAGTTGCTTTAGCATATACACCAATAATATTACTAAACAATAAAATAATGGCTATTAATATTTTTTTCATGTTCACCTCCTATTATTAACATATCTCAATAGAAGATGTTTTCCTTCAATAAAAAAGGATTAGTTTTAACTAATCCACATTTATAAGTTTTAATGTTTTTTCATTGGCATGTATTGTAACATCAATATTAAATAATTCTTTATAATTATATACTTCATTTTTTTCTAAATCATTTATAAATCTATTTATCAATTTATTAAGTCTCCATTTTGTTTTTGGATAAAATTCTAGATATGATTCATTACGATAATGATCGCGATCTAGTCTTTCTCCAATTCTAATATATTCATTATAATATTTTGCTTCAACTCGAACCACATTGTCTTCTAAACTATTATCAGCAACTAATTTTATTTTATTATTACTACTATAATTAATAATATTTAATTCATTTTCAAATGTTCTAGTATAAGTATCTGTTTTAGATTCTAACTTTATATCTGGCATATGATCATAATAATTTAAATTGATAAAATAATTGAATGACATTAATCCCCCAAAAGTTATTAATACCATTCCAATTGCAAATGGGAACATATATAATTTCTTTTTAGAAACAACAATGTTATAAAAAATATTATATAAATTACTGAAAATAAATATTAAACCTATAATAATTATTAATATCCCATATATTTCTATTCCTCTAATGATTAGATAAATAACAACTGAGATAGCACCGAACAATCCAATATTAATAGCAACAAGTGGGAATAAAAAACATATTCCAATTATTACTTTAAAAATATTAGGTATAAAATTGTTTTTTTTAGAATTTTCAGGTTTTATGTTAGTTTCTTTTTCAACAACTACCTCTGGATCTTTAGCTTCGGCTTTATTTTTTTCTTTTACTTCAGTTTTAACAACAGTCTTTTCTTTCTTAACTATTGTTTTTTCTTTTTTTATCACTTTAGTAACTTCATTATTATGAGTTTCCATTTCCTTTTTTATGAAAATAAAGAATAATGCAACACTAAGAATGAAGTAAGTGGTCCAAACAACGGTACCCCAAATAATGAATAAAATTGTTTCTACAGGTTGATATCCTACTTCTAAAATAGACATACCGATTCCATGAATTAGGTAGAATGGCCACTTTAAGACCATCAAAGCAATCAATAAGATAAATACTTTAATAACTACTTCAAAAACCTTTTCAACTGTAACATTATTACTTTTTACTTCACTAATAATTTGTTCAGTAATTTCAGCCAGTGCATTAGCTATTTTTCTAATACCACTTTCAATTTTACCAAGTACTTCACCATCTTTGCTTTTTTGACTGTAATCAGGATTAATCTTGTAAGCTTTTAAAATTTCTTTTGCTAATTCATCAATATCTCCGAAATCGTTAATTGCTTCCCCTACTGTTTTACCATTGCGAACTTTTTCTTCAATAATATCTTTGTACTCATTAATTATATCTTGTTTTTCTTCATCACTTAAAACTGATAAACGTTCCTCTAATTCACTTAAAAATTTCTTTTTAGTCATTAACAACACTCTCCTTTATAAAATTATTGACTGATTCTGAAAAAACTGACCAATGATTAACTAATTCTTCCATTCTTTCTCGCCCAAGATTAGTAATTTTGTAATACTTTCTCGGTGGTCCTTCATTAGATTCAGTAAGATATGTATCAAAATACTTTTCATTTGTTAACCTTTTTAATAATGGATATATTGTTCCCTCATTAATATCAACTATTTTAGAGACTTCAACAATTAACTCATAACCATACATATCTTTCTTATTAACCGAGACTAGTACGATAAGTTCCAAGACACCCTTTTTAAATTGAATATTCATACATCACCTCTGGAACCATTTTATAACAGGTATATTGCATTGTCAAGTACTAATTTTAAAAAAGTAGGTATTATTTACCTATTTTTAAATCACTATCATTTTTAATAAATTCTCTTAATATTTTGGTCAAAGCTCGCTTTTCAATTCTTGATACATAACTCCTAGATATTCCCAATTGTTTTGCAATATCTTTTTGAGTAACTTCATCATTAAGATTAAGCCCATATCGCTTAATAATGATTTCTCGTTCACGATCATTTAAGACATCCAAATAACTTTTTAATAATTCAATACTGTCTTGTTTGTGAATGTCCATGGCATAATCTGGTTTCGGAGTTTTTAAAATGTCCAAAAATGTTATCTCATTTCCCTCTTTATCAAAACCTACAGATTCATTTATACTCATGTTTTTATTATTTTTTTTATTACCCCTAAAATACATAAGGATTTCATTTTCAATGCATCTTGCACAATACGTAGTTATTCTCGTTCCATATTTATTAGAAAAACTATCAATCCCTTTTATTAATCCAATTGTTCCGATACTTATTAGGTCATCAACATCCTCTTTGTTATGATCATATTTTTTTACAATATGGGCTACCAAACGGAGATTATGTTCTATTAACTTGTTTCTCGCATTTATATCTCCATCTCTTGTTTTTTGAATACATTCCTCTTCTTCTTCTTTTGTTAATGGTTCGGGAAAAACATTATTTGAATATGCTGCTGTAAATAAATAAAAATCTTTGAATAAGTTTTTTAGAAATCTTAAAATCATAAAATCACTCCTAATAAATGATATGATAACACTCCTTGTTTCATTAAAATATAATTAAATGATTATATGATATAATATAGTTGGTGATTAGTATGTCTAAACTCAATATAAATGAAATAAAAAATAGTTTAGCGCTTGATTTACAACTTTATATTGAAATAATTAAAGATGAATATAAAAATTTTATTCCTAAAGAAAGATTAGAGTTTTTAAATTCAATCAAAGATTTTAAAGATATAATTATTATAAAAAATATGGGAACAATTAGCATGTTTGTCAGAGGTAATAATATATATTTTCCAGCTTCTGCCAATAAAATTATTAATCAAATGAAATTTATCCCCGGATTCGGTATAAATAAACACCATAAGTGCTTTACTAAAGATACATTAATAATCAACGATAATACATTTATAGATTATATTAAACATGTTTTTATCGCTGGTTTAAGTACCAAACAATTTTATTTAGAAACACTGTTACATGAAACTATGCATTTTTGTGGGGTTGGTGGTAGTGGTGCTTTAAGAGAAGGAATTGCTGAGTTAAAAACAAGAGAACTCGCCTATAAATATAACTTTACAACTTCTGGGTGTGGATACCCTAAAGAAATTAAAATTGCCATTGAATTACAAAATATATTTGGACAGACGCTTATGAATAAAATTGCTTTTGCCAAAAATGATTATGAAATTACCAATATTATTAGAGATAACTTTGGACCTAGTGGAGCAAATCTATATATAAAAATAAGTAGATTGATGGAAAAGGAATTTCAAGATAAATATTATAAATATAAGTTTCCCGGAATCACAGGACCTTTAAAAAAAGCAAAAAAATATAATCAATTAGATTATAGTGAAGTATATACTGTTTTATATAACTACCGACAAAACGATTTGGAAGTTATGGTAAAAGATAATGAAAAACTTCCAACAAATAAGGATTATTTATTAAAAGTTAAAGAAGCTTTGTTATCAGTTGATGAAGATTATCAGATAAATCAAAAAAAGAAGTAACAGTATTTAAGGAAGTGGATATATGCCAATCTATAAACAAATATGGGATAAATATCATCGTGATTGCTTTGAAGGAAGTATAAAATACGATGACTGGCTTGATAAATATTTAAATATTATTAATAAAAGTCAAAATAAAATTATTGATTTGGGTTGTGGTAGTGGTAATAATGCATTATATTTAACAAAGTTAGGAAAACAAGTGATTGCTTGTGATTACTCTGATGAAGCTTTAAAAATCGTTAAAAAACATTTAGATAATGTTGAAATTAAAAAATTTGATATGCATAATAGTTTTCCCTTTGAAAATGATTTTACTGATTTAATTATTGCTGATTTATGTCTCCATTATTTTTCAAACGAAGAAACTAACAGAATCTTAAATGAAATTAACAGAATTTTAAAAGATGGAGGTCATTTAATCTTTCGAGTTAATTCTTTAAATGATATTAATCATGGAGCCCTATCAGGAACAGAAATTGAGAAACATTACTTTGAAGTGGATGGAATGAAGAAAAGATTTTTTGATAGATCTGATTTAGAAAAAGTATTTAAGAATTTTGAAATTATTGATTTAGAAGAAGTTGCTATGACAAGATACATTAAACCTAAAGTAACTTGGAAAGGAATCGTAAAAAAAAGAAAAAGGTTGAATTAATAATCAACCTTTTTTTATGAATTAACAACATCATGACAACGGGTACAAATGTCTTCAACCATTTCTTCTGCATTAAAATAATTCCAACATCTTTCACATTTGTGGCCATCAAATTGTTCAATTTTTACTGAAATAACATTATATTTAGGAAGTTGTTCATCTGTTAATACAATTTCTGAAACAATTAATAATAGTTGTAAATCTTCGTTTAGTTCTTTAATAATATCTAAGTATTTCCCAGATGCATTAATATAAACTCGGCTTTCTAATCCTTTACCAATTAATTTTTCATTTCTTGCTTCCTCCAAGGCTTTAAAAACATCATCTTTAATATCAAAAAATAATTTCCATTTTTCTAATATTTCAGCACTATTACTATAATTTTTAGGTAATGGGTTTCTCTCAAGATGAATACTTTCTAGTTTTTCACCAGGTAATAATTGATAAACTTCTTCACTTGTATATGGAAGGATTGGTGCTAAAAGTTTAATTAATGAAGTAAGAGTCTCATATAAAACTGTTTGAACACTTCGTCTTTTTAGTGAATCAGCTTTTTCAATATATAAAATATCTTTGGTAAAATCTAAATAAAAGTTTGATAAAGTGAAGGCAATAAAATTATTAGTAATACGATATACTTCTTGAAAGTTATAATTTTCATGTGCTGATCTTATTTCCTTAATTACTTCATCTAATTTTACTAGCATGTATTGATTATAACCAGCCATATCATTAAAATCTACTTTATCTTTAACTGGATCAAAATCAAATAGATTTCCTAGCATAAAACGATAAGTATTTCTAATTTTGCGATAACTTTCTTTTACTTGGTTAATCAAATCATTACTAATTCTTACATCTTCTTTAAAGTCAACACTAGCAACCCATAGTCTTAAAATGTCGGCCCCATTTTGATCAATCATTTTTAATGGATCAATAACATTCCCTAAACTTTTACTCATTTTTAATCCTTTTCCATCAAGGACAAATCCATGAGAAATAATTTGTTTATAAGGACTTTTACCATGAACAGCAACCCCACAAATTAGTGATGAATTGAACCATCCACGATATTGATCAGATCCCTCTAAATAAATATCTGCTGGGTATTCTAAACCGCGATTTAATAACACTCCAGTGTGTGTTGAACCTGAATCAAACCATACATCCATAATATCTTCTTCTTTAGTAAATTTATTATTTGGACTAGCTGGATTGGTATATCCTTCGGGCAATAATTCGTTAGCAGTTTTTGAAAACCAAATGTTTGAACCATGTTCTTTAAATAATTTAGAAACATGCATCATAACATCATAGTCAATGATTTCACTACCATCTTCATTATAGAAAATTGGAATTGGTACACCCCAAACACGTTGACGTGAAATACACCAGTCACCACGATCTTGAATCATATTATGAAGTCTTTGTTTACCCCAATCAGGTAGCCATTTAACGTTGTTGTCAATTTGATCTAACAATTCATCTCTAATTTTATCAATACTACAAAACCATTGAGCGGTAGCTCTAAAGATTACTGGTTTTTTAGTTCTCCAATCATGAGGATATGAGTGATTGATCATTTCTAATTTTAATAAGCTTCCATTTTCTTCAAGTTCTTTAGCAATAGCCTTATTAGCATCCTCAAAAAATAATCCTTCAAATTTTCCCGAGTCTTTAGTTAAAACACCTTGATCATCGACTCCATTAATCATTCCGAGATTGTATTCTTTACCAACCATAAAGTCTTCAACACCATATCCTGGTGCAGTATGAACAAGTCCGGTACCTGAATCTAATGTAACATGATCACCAACAATTACTGGTGAAATACGGTCCATGCAAACATGTTGATATTTAACACCTTCTAGGTCCATCCCTTTAAATGTTGATATAACCTCATAATCCTTCCATTCAAATAATGTTGCTAGTTTTTCTAATAAATCATTTGCCACAACATAGTTTTTACCATTTACTAATACTTTAGCATAGGTAAACTCTCCACCAACAGCAATACCAAGATTTCCAGGTATTGTCCATCCAGTTGTTGTCCAAATAACTAAATTATCACCATTATCAATAACGGCATTACCTTCAATGACTGGAAAGGCAATATATAGTGATGCATCACGTCGATCTTTATATTCAATTTCAGCTTCTGCAAGTGCAGATTCACTACTTGGACTCCAGTAAACTGGTTTTAATCCTTTAAAAATTAACCCTTTTTTAGCCATTTTAGCAAATACTTCAATTTGTTTTGCTTCAAAATCTTTAGTCATTGTTATATATGGATTATTCCAATCACCAATTACATTTAAAGCTTTAAATTGTTGTTTTTGATTTTCAATTTGTTGGTTAGCATAATTCTCACATAATAAACGGAATTCAGCTTTTCCCATTTCTTTACGATTAATTCCAGAATTAGTAACTGCTGTTTCAATAGGTAATCCATGGACATCCCAACCAGGGATATAAACAACTTTGTACCCTTCTAACATTTTATAACGATTAATAAAATCTTTAATAATCTTATTTAAAGCATGGCCAATATGAATGTTCCCATTAGCATATGGTGGGCCATCATGTAACACAAATAGCTTTCCATCTTTATTATTTTCTAAAATTTTATTGTATAAATCCATTTCTTCCCAGACTTTACGGCGTTCTACTTCATTAACTGGTAAATTACCTCTCATTTGAAAATCTGTTTTGGGCATTAATAATGTATCTTTATATTCCATAATATCTCTCCTTTTAATATACAAAAAAACTCAATCCTATTAAGGACGAGTTTTACCCGCGGTACCACCTTATTTTAAATACACTCAATACTATAACGCGTTACCGTTTTTATCTTATCCATAAAAAACATCAAGAGTGATCTATATATTAAATCGCTATTAGTTTCCACCAACCACTAACTCTCTATAATTAATTATAATATATCGTCTCTATCATTTGTTATAATTCAATTTTTTCAATATCATCAACCATCTCTAATTGGGTTTCGATAATATCTCTTAATCTTCTTTTAAATATATTAACATTACGAGTTAACATATTTGCTTCTAATTCAGTCTTTTCGGCTCTAAGTAGAGCTTCATTTATAATACGACTAGCATTTTGTTTTGCTTCATTTACAATCATATTACTTTCTTGATGAGCTACTAATTTTATTTGTTCAGAAGTTTTTTGAGCTGTCAAAAGAGTTTTGTTAAGGGTTCCTTCCATACGTTCATACTGTTCAACCTTATCTTTTAAACGAAGATTTTCAGCAGCAAGACGTTCTAACTCCTCAATCTTTTGATCACGGTCTTTTAAATCCGTAACCATTCCTTCAACTTGTTTAATTATTTTGTCTAAAAACTCATTTACTTCTTCTGGATCATATCCACGAAGTGTTCGCTTAAACTTTTCCATATTTCACCTCTTGACACTACTCCTTGTAGTAATCTCTACTTACATCCATTCAACATTGATGTCGTCGTTATCGTGAATTCCTTTACCGACGGCTTCTTCCGTTATTTTTCCTTGAACGCTTATGTTATTAGGAGTACATAAAAATATGCCGCCACCAATTTTTTGAATTTCTCCTTGAATTGCATATATTGCTCCTCCTAGAAAATCAATTATTCGTTTTGCTTGTTCAGGCGTAACCCTTTGAAGATTTACAACAACGGTATTTCTAGCTCTTAAATAATCAGCTATTTGTTGTGCTTCTGAGTAAGCTCTTGGTTCAAGCAGTATCATTTTACTACCATTTTCCTTTAATGCTTCCTCCGCTGTTAATTCATAATACTCATCAGATGTTATATCATTATTAGTTAATAAATCAGATTCTCCACCTTCAAATAATTTTTTAAAAAATCCCATTTATATTCCTCCTACCGCATAATACCTCAATTACTATATTAAGTTTACCACAGTTAAAGTTAAAAATAAATGGTTTTTTAGCATTTTAAGTAATTTTACCACTTAAAAGAAGATTTTTTCGTTTATATAGTTAATTACTTCTTCTAGAGGTAGAGTAATTTGCTCCATTGTGTCACGATTTCTAACTGTTACCGTGTTATTATTTAATGTTTCATCATCGATAGTAATAGCATATGGAGTACCAGTTACATCCGCACGGCGATAGCGCTTACCGATATTACCAGCATCATCATAACTAACCATAAAATGTTTACTAAGCGTTTGATATACTTCACTTGCTTTATCACTATGATTCTTTTTCATAAGCGGTAAAATAACGGCTTTGATTGGTGCGAGAGCGGGATGAAATTTCATTACTTCACGAATTTCACCATTAGGTAAGGTTTCTTCTGTATATGCCTCTGATAAGAATGCCAAAACAACTCTATCAGCACCTAAACTCGGTTCAACAACATATGGTATATATTTTTCATTAGTCATAGGATCTAAATATTCCATGTTTTGTTTGGAAAAGTTTTGATGTTGAGTTAAATCATAATCAGTTCTTGAAGCAACTCCCCATAATTCGCCCCATCCAAAGGGGAATTTATATTCAAAGTCGGTAGTCGCATTACTATAATGACTAAGTTCCTCGGGATCATGATCACGAAGTCTTAGATTATCTTCGCTAATTCCTAAATCGAGTAACCACTTATGGCAATATTCTTTCCAATAATTAAACCACTCCATTTCAGTCCCTGGTTTACAGAAAAACTCTAATTCCATTTGTTCAAACTCACGAGTTCTAAAAGTAAAATTACCCGGTGTTATTTCATTACGAAAACTTTTACCAATTTGGGCGATACCAAATGGTAGTTTTAATCTCATACTTCTTTGAACATTTAAAAAATTAACAAAAATTCCTTGAGCAGTTTCAGGGCGTAAATAAATAGCATTCGCACTATCTTCAGTAACCCCTTGATGGGTTTTAAACATCATATTAAATTGTCTAATATTAGTATAGTT
>JAQWBL010000001.1 GCA_028706395.1 Bacilli bacterium
GAAAAACAATCAAAAACATCAAATTATCTATGCCTAAAAAAG
Organism: Bacilli bacterium; assembly: GCA_028706395.1. GTDB lineage: Bacteria > Bacillota_I > Bacilli_A > RF39 > UBA660 > DUPI01. The sequence continues at coordinate 43 of JAQWBL010000001.1, forward strand.
AAACAACAACACCAACACCAGTTCCTGAACCAAAACCACCAGTTATTACGCCTTCACCAGAAAATAACAATCAGAATAATAATCAAACTGATAAACAAGATCAGTCTATAAAAAAACCAGAAGAAAGTAATACCATTATAGATGAATCTCCAAAAAGCGAAGAAAATGTAGTGGATAATAATTCTGAAGAAAACGAAACAATTACAGATGATTTAGTAATTGATAATGATTTAACAGGAGTGACTGATAAGAATATTAGTAATAAAAAAGGTGATAACTATCAATTAAAGATATATACAATAACAATTATAACTTTAATTTCAAGTGTTATCTCACTTATGATACTAAGATATATATTGAATAATAGAAATAAGAATAAGGCATCCTAACGGATGTTTTTTTTGGAGGTGATATCATAAAAAAAGTATTAATGTTTATTATTTGTTTAATTTCGTGTTTTGTATTTGTTAACAATGTGGAAGCAGTGGAATACAAAAAGGTAAGAAAAAGTGAATTTCAATATGAAATAAATAACTTTTATATTTCAGGTGATTATTTAATAATTAATGGATGGGGAAAAATTGTAGGTAATTCTCAACATTATTTAAATGATAGTACTCATTCCTACTCAATTTTATTAAGAAATGTCAATAATAGTGCTTCTACTTTAGAATATTATGCAACACTTTTACCGACGGATAAAACTAATTATTTTAAAAGAGTATCAACCAATCGTGTTTGTGCCCCTAATTTAACATATCAAGATGAAGATTATTGTTATATGAATGTTAAAAATATTGCTTTTGAATTTAAAATACCTTTATCAGATTTAGGATCAGATGTTAATTATAATGTTTCTTTAAGAATGCATGCTAAAACAATAAATGTAGGATATCAAACGGAAATGTTCGCACCTGCAATCAGAGATTATCAAGAAAGAAACGGAATAAGATATGAATTATCTAGTGATTATTCTACTACTAAAATTTATGTAATGTCTGATATGTTATTTGTTAAAGCTGGTCCTGGTTTAGAGGCGGCAAGACAAACTAGTTGGCAGTACTGTTCCTTGACTGGATATACACTATACTGGCGAGAGTGGCATCCTTTTACATCATTACAAGAAGTAGCAAAAACAAGTTCTAGTTATGATGCTGAAACTTGGTTTAGGGTTTTATTTGATCAAGGACTATGTGAAGGTGGAAGATCCCGTGCTTTTATGGGATGGTCATATTCAGGATGGATGCCTTCATCATATACGGATTTTGATGGAACACCAGCAATGATAAAAATCACTACGCAAAATTATGCTTCAATAGATCAAATTAAGACTTATACTGCACCTAAGGGAGAACAAACAAAAATAAAGATAGGGTTATATAATAAAACGAATCAAAATAATAATATAAAAGTATATAATGACGGAAAATTGATATACAATCAAAATTTATCTTATAGCGGATCAAAAGAATTAGAAGTTAAATTTAATATAGAAAAAAAGGGAGAAGTAGAAGTAGTCATTACAGAACCTAGTGGTTATCAAACAAAATTAAAATCACCAATTTATGTATCAAGTTTTGAAACTTATGAAGTGAAAGAAAAAGAAATAAATATTAATCCAGAAACACCAGTTATTGTTATTACTGATAAACTTGGTATCAGAAACATATACGAAAAAATCAAAATAACGATTCCTTATAATGCTATTAAATTAGTTAGTGGAAAATCAATTCAAACATGGTCGTTTATTGAATATAGTACAACTAATAATGAACTGAATATAAATCAAGATGTAAATGCTAAAGTACTTTTTCCTACTCAAGAAAAAACATTAATGTATCCATTTGAAAACAATAAAATAAAAGTAGAAATGGAAAAAGTGGATAATAACTCATCACAAATGTTATTAAATTTACCAGAGTATGTTTTAGATAAAAATAAAGGATTCGTGTATCAAAAAGGAAATGAACCTAAAAATATTAAAACAATAACTGGTGATCGGAAGTGGTATGTACCAATTAGTGACAATATAGGAAAATATGATTATCAAATCAACCTAAGTAATATAGGAGTAAATAAAGTATTTGTTACATTTAATTGTAATTATGAAATTATAAAAAAATTAATTGGTGACATTAACAGTTTATATATAATAAAAAGAGTAGATGTCCCACAAAAATTAGTAATTAGATTTTCAGACATTTATTCTTATAATGATTTAATTAAAGTAGGTGGATATTAATGAATTTTAGTTTTATATTTAAAATGATATTTGTTTCGTTGTTTATTTTTTTAATTATATATTCAATTTCCTTTGTTAGTGTTAAAAATGATATGTTATCATCTAATAATTTTGGTATTAAAAATGCGACTAAAGAATCATTAAATATTGGTGACTTAAGAGCTAATGATGTAGTTACATTTGATGATGACATATTATTACAATCAGTAATTAATAACTATTTGAAAAATAATAATTTAAGTATAGATAAAGTAGGTTTTGATATAGCGGTAAACAATGATATTGTAACTGTTAAAATATATAGTTACAAAAATATGTTTGAAATTGATAGTAATTCAGTAGAAACATTTTCATACCAAGTTTTGAAAGGAGACTAGTATGTCAAAAAAAGAAATAATTCCAGCAATAGAAATTATGGAATATTTAAAAAAATATGATGTTAAAGATATAGCGATAGCTTTAATGCAATTAGAACTCAGAGATGGAGAATATCCAATAAATTTAGATGATTATAAAAGGTTTGAAGCAGTATATAATGTTTATTTAAATGATCATAAATATGAACATATACCTGGTTTGCTAAATGAAGTTTTACAGAATGCAGATGAGGTATTTAAAGAAATTAAAGAAGAAGTTGATTATAGTAATTATTTGAATGAGGAAAAGAGAATATGAACGATTTTAAAAATACATTAGATGAAATATTTAATAAAGAAACAATAACAGATGTTAGTTTTAATGGTAAAGATTTATATATTCAGGATAACTTAAAAGGCAGATATAAATATAAAAATGAAATATCTCCTGATATGGTTGAAAATTATATCAAGCAGTTGGTATATGAAAATAATCAGAAGTTTAATGACGAAGAACCTATTTTGGATAGTGAATATCCAAAGCTTAGAATCAATAGCGTACATAAAACTTTATCAACTTACGGAACGACTGCAAGCATAAGAAGTAGCAAAGCAAGTGTTAGAATAAAAGACTATGACACATCATTCGCACCAATTCAAGTAATGAAATTACTTGAAGCATGTGTAAAAGCAAAATGTAATATTTTAATATCCGGTATAACTGGTTCTGGAAAAACAGAGTTACAAAAATATTTGTGCAAGTTTATAAGTGACAATGATAAAATAGTTTTAATAGAAGATACCTTAGATAGTCATCTAAAAACACTATATCCTGAAAAGGATATTTTTTCTTGGAAAACGAATGAAAAACTAGAAAACAAAATAGGGTTTGATCAACTTATTAAAGCAGCACTTAGAAACAATCCTAATTGGATCATTATATCTGAAACTAGAGGAAGTGAAGCGTACTCTATGTTAAAGAGTGCTTTATCAGGGCATAACATAATCACAACACTTCATTCTAAAGGAGCGAAAAATAATGTTGAAAGATTAATTCATATGTGTAGAGAAAAATATCAATTAGATCAATTATTATTAGGTAATATGATAACAGATATTTTTGATATAGGAATTCACTTAGATTATGAAATAGATGAATTAGGTGTTACACGATATATTGTAGAAGTGGTTGAGTATATATCTTATGATAAAGAAGGTGTTAAATGTAATAATATATTTGAAAGAGAAGTAAAAATTAAAAAGAATAATGACAAATATGAATATTTACTTGATTATAAATACAATTGTGTAAGTGATGATTTATATAGTAAGTTAGCTAAAGCAAAAGTATTGAATCAAGATATTGAAATTTTTATAAATAGTTGATATACTTGCGATGGTGATGATTGTGAAATATAGATATGAAGGAATCTTGTGTGGAGCAGATGATGGTATTTTAAATTTTAAATATGAAGATGTTTCTTTTAAAAAAGAGGTATTAGATATTGTAGAATTTAAAACTAAATATGGCAATTTCTTTTTAGATAACTTTTATGGTGGAATGTATAAGTACAATAGTGATGATAAGTATGAAATAATAAAAATAGTAATAGAAAAAAGTAAACCAGATTTTAATGATAAAAATTTAGAACTTGATTTTGAAATTGAACAATATATGCATAAACAAATAGATTTTGTTGTTTCGGCAATTAACCTAGTAACAGATGCATTCCTTTATGTTTTAGCACCAGTAATTTATGTAACCAACACCAACGATGGGAATAGTCAAACTTGTATATTTCCTTATGAAACACCAAACTCTTCTTTTTTGGGAAGTAGTCAAACTTTTAGAGAAAAGAATTTTTTTATCAAATATGATGTAATTTACTTAGTTGAAAATTTAAAATTTGTAAAAGAAAACAACATTTTAGATATTGTTAAATATTATTATAATAACCATAAATCGATTCATAATAGGCCTATTCAATTTACAACATTGATGACTTGTTTAGAAATCATGTTAGTCGAAGGAAAAGGTGAATTATCTGATAAAATATCTAGGAATGTAGCAGTTATATTTTCACGAAATAAAGAAGAAGGCAATGAGATATACCGGAAATTAAAAAAATTATACAATATACGTTCTAAGATTGTCCACGAAGGAAAATTTGATACATCTAAATATTACAAGAAATATAATAAAGACGCTTATTATGAATTAGAATTAATTGTTTTAAATGTAATTCAAATTTTCATTAAACATAAATTTATTAAAAAGGATTTAATAGAGGAATTGCAAGGTACAGGTTATGGTGAATTCTACCAAAAATATAAAAATTGAACTTTACAACAATAAATTTTATAATATTTATATTATTAAACAAACAGAAAATATGTTAAAATAAATATAACAACGAAATTTTTGTATGGGAAGTCGGTCTGCATACAAGTTAAATTAGATTAGTGATTGAATCCTTCTAATTTATATCGTTGTTTTTTGTTGCAAAAAGGAGGAACTAATTGAAAAGAAAATTAAAAAATTTTGTTAGGAACATAAATAGAATTATGTTTTATCAAAAATATAAAAGAACATATAAATATATGTTGCAACAAACTTCATTCAAAGAATATATAATAAAATTTGTAATCGTATTAATTATTACATCTACATCAATGTATTTAATTTTTCCAAAAGTTATATATACTTTGATTATTGGTTTTATAACAACAGTATTTTATATTAATCAAATATATCTGAATAGTAAAAAGATAAATTATGAAAAATATTTGTTAACTCAATTAACAATATACACAAGTCAAATGTCATTATTGTTAACATTTAATAATGTATACAAATCACTTAATGACGTTGTCAAATTTTTAGGTGAACCTATAAAAAGTGATATTATAAAAGTAATTAAACAAATAGAAATCGGTAACAGTATAACTACAAGTTTCAGAGATTTTAATGAAAAATATAATAATAGAACGATTAGTTTATTTAATCAAACATTAGAAATTTTTGATAATCACGGGGATCGAGATTCAGAAGAAGTTCTTCATAACATAAGTGAAGAATTAAATATATTAAAAATTAGAAAAGATAAATATTTGAAATACAAGAAAGAATGGCTAGTAAATTTCTACGTTGTTCTTTTTTTATGTATGAGTATGCCTATTATATTGAAAGCAATGATACCAACTATTTATTTAGAATTTATGGAAAGTATTGGTAATACGGTAATGATTGGTATTGTAATAGCTAATCTATTTATTATTAATAAGGTAGAAAAAACTTATCGAGATCAAAATATAGGGGAAGGAGGATATTGATGAAAAGATATGATTCAAGGTTTGGTTTTCTTTTGACTAATAAACAAAAGCGAGATATAAAAAGAAGAGCTAATAAATTAGATATTTCAATTGCTGAATATTTAAGATGTTTAGTGAAAATAGATACTAGATTTGATGAGATTGAAAAATTTAATGCTAAAGCAAAAGATAGACTTCGAGAAATTGATATTATTAAAGCAAAAATGGGTGATGTAAAATGAGAAAAATATTTATAGAAAAGGATTTAAAAGAATTATTGCATTGGTTGGGACTAAACTATAAAAAAGCTATGCGAAGAAGAGTTTTTAATTCTTTGTTAATCTCAATGTTAATTTTTTTAGTAGGAACCTTTTTACATAATATACCTATTCAAATTTTTAGTATAATTTCATTTTTTTTATATTATAAATATCAATATTATGAAGTCAAAAACAAAAGAAAAAAATTAGTAATTATTAAAAAAAGAATGTTTCCATCCTTCATGAAAAAATTATTAATACTTATAAAAACTAATAACATTTATCAAGCATTAAATAAATTGATTGAATATACTGATGAACCTATTAAAAAATATTTAATAGAGTTAATTAATAATATTGATGTTGATAAATCAATTAAACCATATATAAAATTTGCTGAAAGAATGGAATTTTCAGAAGCTTATCAAGTAATGATAGTTATTTATACTTTTAGTGAGCATTCCATGAAGAAAGAATATTTGATGAGTTTAGAAAAAATGATATCAAGATTATATGATAATGAAATAGAAGAATTGATTGAAAAGAAAAAAAGGTTTCTATGGGTGCTACCTAATATGACGATTGTAACAATGTTAGTACTAATTTTCTCACTTGCACTATATATGTTTTCTAATATATTTAGTGAGGTGAGGTTTTAATGAAAAGTATTTTTGATGTTATCATGATTATTTTTATTAGTATGACTATGTTTGTTAGTATGTTATTTTTTTCTGAAGAAGTTTTAATCAAACAACAAGCAGTTCAAATTCGAAATAGATTAATTAATTTAGTAGAAATAGAAAGTGGTTATACTGATAAAGTAGAAGAACAATTAAATAAAGATTTAAAAGACTTCAGTAAAGAATATATTATCAATGTTTCTAAAAATGGCAAATTAGAACAATTTGAAAAGTTAGAAATAGAAGTTGTTATTAAACATAATAGAAAACTACCATTCAATAGCGAAAGAAAAGTTAATCATATAAGCAGAGGAGTTTATTATAATGTTAATCCTTAATATAGAACAAGTTGAATCAGGTTGGGTTATAGGAGCTATTCGTTCTATTTTATGGATGATAGCTAAAGGATGTTTATTACTGTTGGATGGAATGTTTGCCATTATCAATGAAGTTTGGAGATTTAAGTTTTTTGATAATGAGTATGTTAATACATTATTTGGTGGAGCAATTATATTTGCAAGTGCTTGGATTGTACTCAAAGTAATGATAGAGTTTTTAGTTAATCATATTTTAAAAAATGATAATGATCAAAATCCTTTAACAATTTTTAAAGGAATTGTGATAGCTATTGCAGTAATGTTTTTAATAACGCCGGTCTTTGATTTTGGACATAAATTTTCTACAGCATTAACAGATTCAATTATAAAAGTTACTAATAGTACAAGTGGAGTAGAAAATAAAATATCGAGTGCTGTAATGGAATCTATGTCTAATAATAGTAATATGAAAAATGAAGATAAAGAACATTTCGTAAAAAATTGGAAAACAGCAGATTACAATGCAACTTATGATCAAGGAATACTGAAAAAGGATGTATATAAATATGACTTTAATTTATTTATGTTAATAGTTATAAGTATATTAATATTATTTTTATTATTGTTTATTGGTATTCAAATGGCTAAAAGAGTAGTCGAATTAGCACTTTATCGGATAATTGGTCCTGTTGTATCAACCGCACTTACTAATCCTAAAAGTAAGGCCTTTCACACTTGGATGAAAGGAGCAATTGCTTTGTTTTTAGTAACAGCCATTCAATTTATTTGTTTGGGATTGTTAATTAATGTTTTTGGTTCAACTGTCGATAAAAGCCATAATATAATGACTTCGATTTTGTTATTGGTCGGAGGATTGTTGTTTGTTATAACATCACCTAATATAGTTTCTAATTTACTAGGAGAAAATATTGGTGCGATGAGTGCTTTTAATGATATACAAACTACTGTGATGATGGGGGCAGGTGCTGGAATGGGACTTAATGTCGCTAAGTCAGGAGTTATGGGTGGACTTGCAAAAGGTGCAAGTGTTATGAATATAGTTCCGAAGAGTGCTGGAGCCGTTAAAGGAATGACTGAACAATATAGAAACATCAGATCATCAGGATCATCTAGACTAAGTTCAATAATGAAAGTTGGTGCAAATCAAACCTTATCACCGATAAAAAATAACTTTGGTAGTAAAATGAATCAATTTAAAGACATATATTCACATAGTAGGAGTTCCACCTTGTCAAGAAATATAAGTAAAAATATTAATCCAATTGGTTTTGTTGAAAGGAAAAGTGATAATAAATGATATATCTTATTCCTAAAAATATAAAAGTAAAAAAAGAAATATTTAAAGGTTATGGATTGTTTGAGTTAATATTTGTAGTTATTGGTTTAATTATAGGATATTTACTATCATTTATATCAAAAAATATAACTTTTAAACTTATAATTGGGTCGTCAATTCCAATAACATTTATATTGCTAACATTACCACTTCCTAATGGTTTAACCGTTTTAAAAATATTGAAAAAGTATTTTAAATATAGATTTAAACAGAAAGTTTACAAACGTCTTACAAAAAACGACAAATTGTGATATACTTAATTCAGATTAGCAGTATCGGATCTATGATTTGGTGCTGCTATTTTTTGTAGGAGGTAATAAATGGATAGATATTTAAAGTGTGATTTACATATTCATTCAAGTTCATGCTGGAGTAGACATTATTCAAAAGAAGATTTTTTAAAAAAATTAAGGACATCAGATTTAGATGTTATTTCGATAACTGATCATAACATTATAGATGTAGAATTGTATAATGAAATTAGAAGTGATAATACAATCAAAAAAGAAATAATTGGTGGAATTGAAATAAATGTAAATATTGATGATATTACCATAGAAAATGAGAAATTAGATGTAAAAGAAAATAATTATTTTCACGGAATAATATGGTACGATTTTTCTAGAATAAATGAAGTTTGGGAATGTGTTAAAAAGTTAATTACCATGGATTATACTATCATTAGTAAAAAAGAATTTGATAAAAAGAGTATATCAGAAATGTCTAATTTTGCTAAAGAAAAGGTCTTTTCCTTAAAGGAAATACAAGAAAAACTTGTATCTATAAATCATTATTTTATTTTTCATGAGGGAAAATCCGATAGAAATTTATCTGATTATTTAGGAAATAATAATGAAAATAATAAAAAATTCAAGCAAAGATTATTTTATTATAATAATTCGTTGGCAATAGAAGGTACAAAAAAAAGTAAATTTGTAACTAATTACATGGAAAATCATTTAAATACAATTGTAAGCAGGTTTCTATTTTCTGATCCACAAACAATAGAAGAAATTGGTAGCAAGTATACATGGATAAATTTTGGTGGAAAATTTGATGATTTAATTTTAGCGATTTCTGATCCTGAAACCAGGGTTTTTACTTCTGAGAATAAAATTACTAATCCACAAGAAAATTTAAACAATTTTTTAGAATCTATAAAATTAAAAATAAAAAAGGATGGTAATTTTATTGAGAGAGAATTATTCTTTAGCCCTGGAATGAATGGAATAATTGGATCACGCGGTAGTGGAAAAACATTATTGGGCAATATTTTAGGTAATAGTGATGTAGAAAAATATAAAGACTATATTGATGTTGAATCAATTGAATATAAGATGAAAGATTCTGATTATACAAGGAATAGTCCTGTTTGTAAATATTTAAAACAAAATACGTTACTTAAAATTTATGAAAATGGAGATTACCAACAATTAGATTTTATTGAAAAATATTATAGCGAATTGTTGGAAACTAAAAAAAGTAAGGTTAAGACAACTATTACTGAAATAAAACAATGTTTAGAATTAGAAAAAAATAAGATCAATACCTTTTTTAAAAAATATAAAGGAAACCTGTTTATTTGGGATTTTTTAAAAAAACCTGTATCTACTGATGTGTTAATAAAAAAAATAGATATAGATAAATTTCCTAAAATAAAAGAAATGAGTGCAACGGTAGTTTCAAATATAGAATTATACAATTCTCAAGTTGAAACGCTTAACACAGAATTCTCTAATTTAATTATTAGTGATTTGTATCCTGAATCTATAAACATTCATAAAAAATTGAACGCGTACAAAAAAGATATAGGTGAATTGTTTGATAAAATAACGAAAAATAATGAAGAAATGTTAAAATATTTAAATGACTATGACTATAAAGTTCATGACAATAGAACTGATATTATTAATATTTTTAAAGAAATGATTGATAAAAACAATTCTAATATAAGCAATGAAGCTGAAATATATCAAAATAATATGGATAATTTATCCGAGTTTTTTAAAGATTTATTAAGCCTCCGTATACATTTGTTTAAATCATATAACAAAATAATTAATTTATATGATAGTATTTACATAGATAATTTAAATATGAACCTGGACATTGATGATGGAGTTATAAACATATCTACAAGTTTAAAAAATAAAACGGAATATCTGTCAATAGTAAAAGAACAAGTAAAACCTGAATTGTTGAATTATGAGGAATTCCTAATTTTAATATTATTTGCATCTGGAAATATTGAATCAATGAAGAATAAATACTTAAATGGAAATAAATTTAAAAATATAAATACATTTGATAGCCTTATTGATAAATTTTATTCAAATATTTTTGATCGTATGTCAAAATTGGATGACATAAAATTAGAAATCGAATTTAATAATAAAAGTTTAGAAAACTATTCCCCTGGTAAAAGAACTGAAATATTACTTGATATATTCCTACATATTGATGTAATAGATGATAATAAATATAAGTATATAATTTTAGATCAACCAGAAGATAATCTCGACACAGATACCATAATAAGAAAATTAGTAAATAAAATTAGAAAAATAAAATTGACTAAACAAATTTTTATAATAAGTCATTCTGCGCCTGTTATCATTAATTCTGATTCAAATTTGGTAATCTGTTCAAAAGAGATTGGTAATGAAATTAATTATGATTATGGAGAAATTAATTCTTCAAATATCAAAAAAGACATTGTTGACATATTAGATGGAGGAGAGAAAAATTTAAAAGTGAGATTAAATAAATATGATTTTCAGTACGAAAGGAGTGATTTATGATGATAATAGAAAATGAAAAAGCTGAACTTGTTATTAAAGTTGATAATAATGATTATGTTATTTCTAATAATGATGACTATCAAAAAATTGTTTTGATGTTAACGGACCCGAGTTCTAATTTAATATCAAGCATAGAAATTGATGAATCAGTTTTAGAAGGTAATAAACTGATTGCAGAAAATTACAAAAACTTCATCAATGACTTTTTACAAAAGAAAAAAGATGTTCTAGAAAAAAATAGTTCGTCAACTAATAATACTGAAGAAGGAAACGGTGTTATTAACAACATTGATTTAGGAAATGGTTAGAAAGACTAAAATTAGTCTTTTTTCATGTAAGGAGGTAAATTTTGAAATTAAAAGATAAATTTAAGAAAAAAGAAGACAAAACAATAAAAGAGTATACACCATATAAAGAAGTTTGGAACAATGTCTGCATATTAGAAGATGGTAATATATTAAGTGGTATTAAAATAAATTGTTTAAATTTATATTTAATGTATGAAGAAGAACAAACTAGTAAAATTGAACAATTTAAAAAAATACTTTTAAGTATGAATTATAAATATCAAATATTATCAATGGATTCTAAAGTTAATTTAAATGATAATATAAACGAGTTAAAAACAAAATCAACTATGGAAAAAGATGTAAATAAGCAGGAATTATTAAATGAAGATATTGAATATGCTTCTTTAATAAATAAAGTGGGTAATATTAAAAATAGAGATTTTTATATATTGATAACTGATAACAATGAAAATAATTTAAAACAAAAATTAAATGATTTAGTTTTGAAATTCAATGCTATTAATTTAAGAAGTGATATATTAAAATCAGATGAATTAAGAGAGTTGATTTATAATAGTTTAAATCCTACTAGATCATTAGAGCTATATCAAAATGAGAATAAATTAATTAATAAAACTTTTAAGGACAAGATTTGTCCTTTTTGTTTGAAATTTAATGAAAGAGATATTTTGATTAATGATATATATGCCTCAGTTATAACTGTAAATACATATCCCTCTTTTGTTAATATAGCTTGGCTAAGTGGTTTATCTAATTTAGAGAATACAAGAATGAGTATTATTGTAACTCCTATGGATTCCCATGAAGTATCTAAAACATTAAAGAAAAGTATTAGTGAAGTTAAAACTAAAATGATAAATGTTAATGACCATAATGATCAAATATTATTACAAAATCAAATGTCTGACTATGAAGAATTAGTAAATAAAATAGACAGATCAAACGAAAAAATAGTTAAAATAGGTGTCAATTTCTTAGTTTATGCTAATAGTAGGGAAGAACTAGAAACTCTCAAAAAAGAAGTTAAAAACAGCCTTATTTCCGCTAATTTAAATGGAATAGACTTGATGTTTGAACAAGAGAATGGTTTTAAAATGTGTTTACCACTAGTAGCAGATAATTTAATTAAGGATTATGGATTACCTATACCAATAACTACTTTTGCTGCTTCGTTTCCTTTTGTATACGAAACACTACAAGATGAGAAAGATTCTATTATCTTGGGAGAGGATTTAGGTGGAAGTATAGTTACTTTTGATTTATGGAAAAGAACTAGCAAACGAAACAATTCAAATATGACTGTTATAGGAAAAAGTGGTAGTGGTAAATCAACAATGCTTAAAAAGATAATAAGGGGTAATTGGGCAAGAGGAGCTAAAGTAATTGTAATTGATCCTGAAAGAGAATATAAAGATTTATGCTTAAGTGTAAAAGGTGATTGGATAGATTGTGGTTCTGGACAATCGGGTATTATTAATCCACTAGAAGCTAGAATTGGAGCAGATGATGTAGACAATCATATTGATATAGCAAAACATTTTCAAATCTTCAGAACATTTATTAAATATTATTTTAGAGATTTAACTGAGTATGAAGGAACAATATTAGAAGATATATTAAGAAAAACATACATAAAAAAAGATATTGATTTTAATACCAACATTTCTAATTTAAAACCAAATGATTATCCAATTATGAGTGATTTGTATAATGAACTATTAAATGAATATAAAGAATCAAAGCATAATTCAAGTCGAGAATATACTAATTCATTAGAAAAGTTAGTATCAATAACTAAACGAATGACAGATGGAGCAGACGCTATATTATGGAATGGGATATCAACCGTAAACGCTAAAAGTGATTTTATAGTACTAGATATTCATACGCTTGTAGATAGTGATGAAACAGTGTTAAGAACGCAATTTTTTAATATATTATCTTGGGCTTGGAATATGGTTAGTAAATCAAAACAACCAATAATTCTAGTTGTAGATGAAGCTCATTTATTAATAGATCCTAATAATAAAGATGGAATAGATTTCTTAAAAAGAACTTCGAAAAGGATTAGAAAATATAATGGTAGTTTAATAGTATCTACCCAAAATATGATAGACTTTACTGCAGATGAAATTAAAAGATTTGGACAAGTTATTGTAGATAATAGTGCTTATATAGGAGTCATGGCACAAGGGGTTAAGGAGTTAGAAGCATTAGGGCAAATGATGAATTTAAGCGATTCTGAAACTAATTTTTTAAGAACTGCTTCACGTGGTGAAATGTTATTTGTAATAAGTCAAGACACTAGAATACCAATATCAATTGTAGTAAGAGATGAGGAAAAAGAATTATTTGGTAATGCTGGCGGTAGATAATGGAACAGTTATTAAAGTATAAATTAATTATTATTTTATTAGCGCCCTTGTTAATAATTTTTTTAATTTTATTTTTGGTTATAGCATCAACAGGAACAATTTTAAATTCACCAGAATTAGTTTTAACTAACTTCTTTAATGTACCATTTGAAGATGATACTACTTATGTAATCACTTCAAAATATGGTGAACGATTAGATCCTATGACTAATGAATTAAGTTTTCATTCAGGAATAGATTTAGCTATCCCTGAAGGTACTAATGTAATTAATGCATATCCTGGAAAAGTCATAAAAGTTGGTTATGAAGATAATGGTTTAGGAGAATATGTTAAGGTACAACATACAATAGAGAATGATATATATATGACTGTTTATGGGCATTTAAAAAAAGATAGTACTTTGGTTAAAGAAGATGATGAAGTAAAAGAAAATACAGTTCTAGCTTTATCAGGTAGTACTGGGAAAAGTACAGGTCCTCATCTTCATTTTGAAATACATTTGTTAAAACGGGATGGTAGTTTAGATAAAAAAATAGACCCTATTAATATATTTGATGAGTGATTTGTGTTATAATTGATATAGTCGAAATGAGGTAATAATTATGCAAGTTTTTAGATTTAAGAATGAAGATTTTTCACAAAAGCAAAATCAATATAATATTTATGACGGTAAAAATATATTTTTAACTGAAAAATTATTTTTAGAACCTTTATATAAAAAAATAGAGTTGCCATCTTCTGAGTTAAACAATATACTTCCGTATTATAGTTATAATTCAATAAAATCTAGTTTAGAGTGTCCAAAGTTAGAATTGTATTGTGCAAAGTGTAAAATTAAAAGGGTTTTCAAATTTTTAGTTGCAGATCCTAAATTGGTTGTTGGTGAATGTGTACCTGTACCAATTGGTAGTATTATTGATACCTTACCTAGACAAAAGAGTATGTCAAAAAAAGATAAATTTATGAAAGAAACAGATTATTTTTATTTATATGCACTTTCTGATTGTGGACATCATATAGTAATAAATTTTAAAGTTTTAGATGAAAATAGTGTTATGAAAATAGGTCAATATCCATCAATATATGATTTGAATGAAAATATTAATAATAAGGAATTTTTGAAATTGTTAGAAAATGAATATGCCAGTTATTATAAAAGTGCATGTTCTTTGCACAGTTTTAATACTAACATCGGGGCTATGACTTATTTACGTCGTATCTTTGAAAAGATATTAATAGATACATTTAATGAAAATGAAAGTGACTATGGTATAGAAGAATTTAAAAAAATGAGAATAGAAGATAAGGTGAAAAATTTAAAAACTCATTTACCCGAATTAATATTTGAACAAGGTTTTTGCCAGATATATTCATTAATTAGTGATGGTGTCCATAATTTAACAGAAGATGAATGTAATGAAAATTTTGATTTATTGAAATGTGCAATTGAAGAAATTCTAATTGAAAAGCTAAACAAAATTGAAGAAAAAGAACGTAAAGAAGATCTTAAACGAAGACTTCAAAACATTAAATAGTAATATATTAAAAAAAAGTAAGACCAAAATACGCAATAAAAATGCAATACAAATGACGAAAATTAAAGGTAAAGACGCATTACAAATATAGTGCGTTTTTTTGTTTGTCTTGCAATAGATAATTTAAAATTCCTTATGAAATAAGGTCAAACTAACCTCTGGTTAGTTGTGTGAGTGCAGGACTTATCCTGTTTCAACTCGATAAAGAAATAATTGCTATTTTAAAGAAAGGAGGTACCCATGAATAATAACAATTTAAAAATTTTAAAGGTAAAAGTAGAACCTAAAACCTACAATGCTTTAGCAAAAATTATAAATAAAAATAATAAAACCATACAATCATTAATAGAAGAATTATTAAAAAATTATATATATGAAAATATTGATTTAATAGTTGGAGGTGAGTGATATTAGTAATCAAAATTTAACTATAAGAATTGATGATAGGAAAAGAAAATGGTTAAAACAAATGTCTGAAAAAAATGATTTAAGTGTATCAAAATATTTAACAATGCTTATTGATCGTAATATGGGTATTAACAATGTTATCGATGGCGAAATGGCATTAAGAGAACTAATTGGTGATTCAGTAGCTGAAGCAATTGTAGTTCCAATTAATAAGATTCATACCCGTTTAAATGCAATTGATTTGATTACAGAAACAATTCTTTTACAAAATGATATGACACTAAAATATTTTGGTATTCCACAAAAAAGAGAAGAACTTAAATCTCACATTAATGAACATCCAATAACAGAAGTTGCTCGTGAAGAAGTTATAAAAAGATTAAGACAACGAAGATTAGAAAAGAGACTTTTAGATGAGTAATGTTATTGTAAGAGTAAGATATCAAAATTGTAAAAGTGTTAAAGAAGGGGTTAGTAGTTGGGGAAAATATGCTTCAAAAAAAGAAGGCGCAGATGGTCATAGTGTAAATGATGATTCTAGTTATTATGATTATATATCTAAACAGTTTAAAGTAGAAACAAACAATTATGATAATGATATTAGTTATTTATGGAGTAAAAAAGGAGATATGGGATTAGAAGAAGTTTTAAAAAACTTAGATGAAAGTAATGGTTATATTTGGGATATGGTAATTTCTTTTAAACCGGATTTTTGTTATGAAAGTGGACTTACACATAAACATAAGTTTTATGAATTAACTAAAACAATATTACCAAAGTTTTTGAATGATGCAGGGTTATCTACTATTAATACTAATTGGTTAGGTGCACTGCATTTGAATACTAAAAATCCACATCTACATATTTGTATTTATCAAACAAAACAAACAAAAACAACTTCAAAATTAGATCAAAATGCAATAAAAAAAATGAAAAGTAATATTTCATCATTTTTAATGGACTATAAAAAATTCTATAATGACAGAGATAATTATTTTCTAGGTATAACTTCAAAAATTAGAGAAGAAAATTTTACTAATGTTGTAAAACAAAACTTTTTTACAGACTCAGAAAGAAAAATATTAAATAACAAATTGCTAGCTCTCTATGATAAATTACCTGGTACAGGGAGATTGCAATATAATTCTAAAAATATGCAATTTTTAAAACAAGAACTTAATGAGACAATAGAATATATTTTAAAACATAGTTCCATTAAATATGATTATGAAGAATACTATAATTCATTAATTAATCACCAGAAGGAATTAAAAAAAATGTATGGTGAAAGCAAAAGTAATAATTATTTAGATAACCAACTTAATAGACTATATTCTAAAATAGGTAATGATATTTTGAATGAATTTAAAATATATCGATCAATTCCTTTTATAGAAAATCAAAGAGAATTTTTATTGGAAAAGATATTTGATATTAAATTTAAAAGCTATACAAAAAAAGAAAAATCAATTATAGATGCAGGTGAAGGTCTATATAGATTAGGTAAATTAGCAGGTTTAGATGATTACGGTATGATAAAATTATTTAATAATTGGGTTCAAAAAAGTGGATATGATAAACCATCATTATTTTTTATTAATATATATAAAGACAAAGAATATCTTTCTTTAACGAAAGAAGAATTTTATTCGATAATAAAAAAACTTGGATATGATAATCAAAGATATTTTAAATATAAAAATAAACACTTTTATCAAAATGTTAGGTATCGAAAATTATACCATCAAGCCAAACAATATCTATCTTATGCTTTAGAAGAAGAAAGGAAAGAACAAATTGATAAAGAAGAATATTTTGAAATATAAAAAAAGAGCTAACGCCGGTCAGCAATTAACTCTGTACTTCGTACTAAAACTTCTAGTACAATTAAATTTTACCAAAAATAATATTCTTAATCAAGGATATTTGTTTAAAAGTTAAAAAATGTCAAAAAATGAAACTATAAGTCTTTTTGAACTTATGTACAAACCAATAGAAAAATTTGAAGGAATATTAAAAATCGGAACATTTTTTAGTGGTATAGGTTCACCTGAAAAGGCTTTAAAAAGATTAACAGATGAAAACATTATTTCAGGATATGAAGTGATGTTTTTTTGTGAAATAAATTCTAAAGCAGCACGTAGTTATTGTGCTATACATAATGAAGATATCAATAAAAATAAAGTTGATATTACTAAAATAAAAGGTAGCGATTTACCATACTGTGATTTATGGGTTGGTGGTTTTCCTTGTCAAGATATTTCTAACGCCGGCAACAGGAAAGGATTTGATTTTGACAGTACTACTAGATCATCTTTAGGATGGGAAATGATTAGGTTAATAAAAGAAGTTAAAGATAAACCTAAATTTATTATTTTTGAAAATGTTGCTAGTATTATGAATAAAAACTTTATTAAGACTTTGCATTTATTTATGAATGATATTGAGAAATTAGGATATAAGTATTATGCTAAAATACTCAATTCAAAGGATTATGGCATACCACAGTCAAGAGAAAGATTCTTTCTTGTTTGTATTTTAGGCGAGTACTATTATAAGTTTCCATCTTCTTTTAAATTAGATAAGAAATTAAAAGATGTATTAGAAAAAGATGTTTCGAAAAAATATTATTTATCTGAAGTTGTCATTAGTGAAAATGATAAAAAAGTAATTTTAAATAATAAGAAAAATCCAAAATATAAATTTGTAATAGATAGATTCAAGTATATAAAAGGAGGAGTTTGTGGTTATGATACATCTACTAAATATAATCAATGTAGAAGATTGTTTAGTGAAAATGGAGTCATTAATACTTTAACAGCAAGCTCAATAGTTGATGGTTCAAAAATAGTTGTCAATAAAGATGATATTTTAAGAGTTAGGTCACTAACACCGAAAGAATCATTTATATTAATGGGTTTTGATGAGGAGGATTATAAAAAAGCTAGCAAGGTTAATAGTAAAACAAATCTATATCATCAAGCAGGAAATAGTATTGTTGTTGATGTTATGTATTATATATTGAAAAATATATTACAGTAAAATCCAATTGTGATATAATTAGTTTATAAGATAAATAGTAATTTGTAGAATAAATATAATAGAACCAGAAAATAAAAAATCGATAAAAGATGTTTTATATAATGATTATCAAGTAAAAAACTATTGTTAGGAGTGTTTAATATGAATATTTTTAAAAATTTTGGAAATGAGTTGAGTTATAAAGACATTATACAACTTGATGGTGCTTTTTCAGTAGCTCATATAAATTATGGTAAATCACCAATATTCAATGGAATTAATAGCAAAGATATAACTAAAAGATCAAGAAAAAATAGCTTGTCAGCTAAAGAAAAAATCGAAGATGTTATTGGATGCATAGAGTCATTTGATGGAACAGAAAAGAATTTTAAAAAGGCTGATAGAATATTACTGTGGGAAAATTATTGGCTAGAATATATAATTGCATTTGATAAACTTGTAGAGATATTGCCAAATTCAATAGTTACAATTTATCTTGGTAGGCAAGCAATTGAAATTGGTTTAAAATATTTATTACTAAAAAACAGTGGAAAAATAGCTAAAACACATGATTTAAAAGAACTAGCGGATTTATTATATTCAAAATATATTATTAATGATGACTATATGGAGTATGTGGATATATTTTGTGAAAAGTATTGTAAATATATTGAGGGAGGAAATGTTGAGTATTTTAGATTTCCAGAGTATAAAGAAAATAAATTTTTCGCAGGAAATAGTCTGGATATAAAATGGCTATCTTATAATTTTACTTTAATTTTATTGAAGTTAATTCATTTTGCTAATTTGGATGATAAAATATAAAAAATGATATTTTTACTTTACTGTGAAAGCAACGATATATGAAAAAATAAATTGCGATATTAAAAATAATAGCGAAAGCGTTAAAATATAAAATTACAATTTAACCAAACAAGAATAAAATTTTATGGTATAATATCATTGAGCAAGGAAATAGAGTTGAACAATTGTAGTTCTTCAGTAAGTCCTTGCTCTTTTATTTGATTTAAGCACTGACTTTTTTTAAGTAGCCCGATATAATTCATTTAGAGGTGATTATAGTGAATGGTTATGAAAAAGAAAGTAAAGTTTTTTTTATTACAAAAGGAGCAGAAGCTCTAGCACATGAAATATATCTTTATAATAAGTATTTTAAAGAAAGTATTGAAACTTTAGAACAGTTATATCGATCTACTACTGATGAAGTAGTAATAACGGAACAAGAAAAACAATTAATGTTTGAACAAACTAAAAAAATATTGATTGATAAATATAACTTAAAATTAATTAGTATTGATCCTGTAGTTGTTGAATCTATATAAGGAGGTTTGTAGTTGAATAAAAAAATAATAAAATGGTTTATATTAATGGTTGGTATAGTAGTTATATCAACTTTTTTTATTGCTAATTTATATAACATTATTAGTAATAAATTAGAGTTTAAACTGATATTTAATCCATTAAACATAATAGATACCTTTAATAATAATAAATCTTTAATATCTGGTTTATTTTTAATAGTAGCAATAATTGTATTATTTATTATGAAATATGATTTTAATATAAACAATAGAATAAAAGAAAGTGATGATATACCTGATAAAAGTGGTAGTAATGAATATGGTAGTTCTAGTTGGGCTAAAGATAAGGAAATTAAAAGATTTAAAACTTGGAATATTGGAAATAAAATAACAAGTGGTGGGATAGTGGTAACTCATAGAAAAGGGAAAGTATATTATGATGATTCATCTAATCATACTTTAGTAATTGGATCTACTGGCTCAGGGAAAACAGTATCAACGATTATGCCACTTATTTTTAATTTAGCTGATGCTTCGGAATCAATGATTATTAATGATTCAAAAGGTGAGTTATTAAGAAAAACAAATAATTATTTAACCGAAAAAGGTTATCAGATTAAAGTAATCAATTTAAGGGATCCTGGTAATAGCAATTATTGGAATCCTTTATATTTGCCATATAAATATTATAAGGAAAAGAATATAGAAAAAGCAGTTGAATTAATCAATGATTTTTCCTATTCATTATGTCAAGAAGTTAGTGCGAGAGATCCATATTGGTCTGAGTCATCTGCATCTGTTTTATCTGGGTTATGTTTAGCGATAATAGAAGATTCTAAAAGTATCGATGAAGTTCATTTTAATAGCATTTATAATTTATTAGTCGAACATGGAACTAAAACTTTGATTACTAAGAAAAATTCATTAGATGACTATTTTGATTCTAAAGAACTAGGTAATTTAGCTAAAAATTATTATGCGACCGGAGGATTTGCCAAAGGAGAAACTAGAGCAACTATATTTTCAGTATTATCGTCTAAACTTAGAATATTTAATGATGTAGGAATTGCTAACATGACTAGTAATACTGATTTTGAATTAGAAAATATCGGTAAAGAAAAAACAGCAGTTTTTTTAGTAATACCTGATGAAAAAGAATCACGACATATTTTAGGGAGTTTATTTGTTGATCAAGCATATCAAAGTTTAGTTGCATTTGCTCAAGAACAAAGTGATGGTAGATTACCTTATCGAGTTAATTTTGTATTAGATGAATTTGCGAATATGCCAGCTATTAAAAGTTTTAGTAATAAAATAACAGTGTCAAGAAGTAGAAATATTAGGTTTTATTTAATAATACAAGATTTTGATCAATTAAAAGAAAAATATAAAGATCAAACCGGAACAATAAAATCCAATTGTAATAATTGGATATATTTATTAACTGCTGATAATGATACTGCTAAAGAAATAAGCAATAGATTAGGTAAATATACTATAACTTCATCTAGAATATCAACTTCTACTAGACTAAGTAAAATA
Source organism: Bacilli bacterium (assembly GCA_028706395.1). Taxonomy (GTDB): domain Bacteria; phylum Bacillota_I; class Bacilli_A; order RF39; family UBA660; genus DUPI01. The sequence continues at coordinate 21,883 of JAQWBL010000001.1, forward strand.
GATTTAAATGTTAGTAATGATACATCATTAATGGGTAGGGATTTATTAACACCAGATGAATTAATGAAATTTAAACTAGGTGAAGGAATATTTTTACAAACTAGATTAAATCCAATTAGAAGTAAATTTATTCAAATAGATGATTATCCAATAAAAATAATAGAATCAGAATATACTGTTAATCAGAAAAAGAAAAAAACTAAATTATTTGATTTAGATAAATATAGAGAAAAGTATAATTCAGATAAATTTAAAAATGAAAATCAAACTATGGATATAGTATATGATCCTACTATGATGCTTAAAAACAATGTGAAAGGAGAATGATGTTGAACTATGAAATGAGTAATGTTAATAAAATATTTTTTGATAACTATCATTTAATATTTTATATATTAGAAAAACTAGACTATAACAAAAATGATAGGGAAGACTTAATACAAGAAGGATCAATCGGATTATTAAAAGCTATAAAAACATATAACTATAAAAAAGGTATAAGATTCTCAACTTATGCCTTTTCTTGTGTTAAAAATGAAATGTTATATTATCTTAGAAGAAATAAATATAATTACATTTATTTGAATGATTATATTTATGATGATATTGAATTAATTGAAACTATAAAATCAGCTGATGAAGATATATTAGATAATATGATTAAGGTTGAAATGATTGAGTCATTAAGAAAATATATAAATAAAAAATTAAATAAAATTGATCAATTTATTATTAAAGCTCTATTTGGAATAGATTGTGAAAGTAAGAATCAAACAGAGATATCCAATCTATTAAATATTTCACAAGGAAGTGTGAGTAAAGAGAAAAGCAGAATATTAGGTATTTTAAAAAATAATTTATCGACATAATATGCTATAATTTTAGTAGGGTGGTTAAAGTGGATTTTAAATTAAAAAAAGAAGATATAATAAAAGCTATACAAGATAATTTTATAGATCCTTTAAACTGTGATTTAGATTTGCAAATAGATGCTATTACAAATACTAAATATGACAATTATCGTGATGATTCGATAAATTTAATTTTACAATCATATGAAACTTTATCCAATAGTTTGAACTTGTTGAATAATGGTTTTCTTGTTGATTCATCTATTTTATGTAGGACGGCATTTGAAAATATATTAACCGCTTTAGCAATTTCAGAAAAAGAAGAAGCTTATAATGAATTTAAACTATTAATCATAAATAATGAAAAGAGAGATTTAACAAAATCAGGATCAATTATGAATCAAGCAATATCTATTTTGAAAAAGAGAAAATTACCAATATTTTCTGAAATTAGTAATAACAAACTTGAAAAATTGATTGAAGAATTTTATGAAAAACAATCATTATTTATACATAGTAGCTTAATGGTAAGCATAATAGTGAAAATGAAAAATAATAATAATCATTTGTATATGGCCCCAATTTATAAAATTAATGTTTATTTTGTAAAGATATTTTTACTATATGTATTAAACAATATTACTGGAAAGGCATTTGAAAATTTAAAAGAAGAAAATATCGTAATGGCATTATTCAATGTGTTTGCAATTTTAGATAAAGATAAGTTGTTAGAACTAGTAGAAATATATAAAGAAGATTTTAAATTTGTTGTACAAGATATAAAACAAAGCAATGACTATATTAATTTGCAAGATGAACTTCAACAATTTTTAGGTTTGCTTCAAGAATTAATTAATGATAAGAATGAAAAATTATTTAATTTTATTAGTGATTTTTACAGTATTAAAGAAGAAGTTTAAAACTTTTATGAATAAAATACTATATTTGCAATAAATTCAATTATATGATATTATTTATTTTAATGAATGAGGTGGGAAGATGAGAATATAACTTTTTTAAAATTAAGGTAACGATTAAATATGTTTTTTCGTACTTAAAAAAAGAAAGTTATATTTCAAATTCCAAATTATAATATATGAATTAATACACATTTTTTTAGTGTATCTATTTTGACACATATTGGAATTGTAAGATAACTTTCTTACAATTTTATTTTTAGAGGAGGAATAGATATGGCAATTATACAAATACAAAATTTAACCTTTTCATATGGAACCGTTAATATTTTTGAAAATGTAAGTATCAATCTAGACAGTAGTTGGAAACTCGGACTTATAGGAAGAAATGGTAGAGGTAAAACAACTTTTTTAAATTTACTACTTAATAAGTATGAATACAATGGAATTATTAAAAGTAATATTGCTTTTGAATATTTTCCTTTTACTATTTCAAACAAAAATGAATTAGTAATTAATATTGCTAATCAAATATGCCAACAAGTATATGATTGGCAGATAAAAAAAGAATTTTCTTTACTATCTTTAAATGAGGATATTTTATATAGAAATTTTAATAATTTGTCAAACGGGGAACAAACAAAAGTGTTGCTGGCAATTTTATTTTTAAATAACAATAAATTTTTATTAATAGATGAGCCAACAAATTATCTAGATTTAGAAGGAAGAATTGTTGTTAGTGAATATTTAAAAAGAAAACAAGGATTCATAGTTGTTTCACATGATCGTATTTTTCTAGATAGTATTATAGATCATGTATTAATTATAAATAAAAGTAATATAGAAATACAAAAAGGAAATTTTTCATCTTGGTATGAAAATAAACAGCAAAATGATAATTTTGAAATAGGTGTTAACGAAAAACTGAAGAAAGACATAAAAAGATTATCTGAAGCATCTAAACAAAAAGAGTCATGGTCAAATAAAATAGAGAAAACAAAATATAGAACTACTAATTCAGGAAGTTCCGTTGATCGTGGATATATTGGACATAAATCAGCAAAAATGATGAAATTAGCTAAAAACATTAAAAAACGGCAAACTAAAATCATTGATGATAAAAAACAACTTTTGAAAAATTTAGAAGATCAAGAGCCTTTAAAGATGTTACCATTGGATTATCATAAAAATAAATTAATTGACTTAAACAAGGTATCAATTCAACATGATCAAAATATAGTGTGTAGAGACATTTCGTTTACTGTTAATGTTGGTGATAGGATTCAAATAATTGGAAAAAATGGTTCTGGCAAGTCTAGTATATTAAAAATCCTAATTGGAGAATCTATAAATTATAGTGGTGAACTTAATATAGGGTCAAACTTAATAATATCATATATAAATCAGGATACAAGTTATTTGATGGGAAGCCTTGAAAATTTTATTGTAAAGAATAATATTAACCAAACTTTGTTTAAGACAATATTAAAAAAACTAGATTTTAATTCTGATGATTTTGATAAAAACATTGATGATTATAGTGAGGGTATGAAAAAGAAAATTTTAATTGCAAAAAGCTTATGTGAAGAGGCACATGTTTATATTTGGGATGAACCGTTAAATTGCATAGATATTATCTCAAGAATACAAATTGAAGATGTTATATTGGAGTATAAACCAACACTTATATTTGTAGAACATGATAGAGAATTTTCTAATAAAATAGCAACTAAAGTTGTTAAAATTGATTAACTTATAGATTAAATAAAAAAATACTAAAGTTTATTATTAAAACTACAGTATTTTTTTATTTAATATACTATTTTTGTTATTGCTGGAAATATATTTTAAAATAGAAAAAATAATTATTAGAATACCAATAACTAAAATGTTTATCCAATTTTCAATACAAAAGAAAACAATTTTTATAATTATTCCAAAGATAAACCATATTGCTATAAAAGCAAAAATTCTAACAATCCAATGTGTAACTGAACCTAACTCGCCTCTAAATCCTAATGTACCAACTACATTCCATGCAATTGTAAATGCTAGTATTCCTATAATTGACATTGTTATATAATCATAAATAGGATTTTCAAATATTCCAAATCCTGCGGTTAATACATCAAAAATAAATTTTTTCATATAGACCTCCGTTGATTTAATATTTTATCATTATAAATTTAATTGAGCAACTATATTTTAATGTTTCGGGAAAAAATGTAAGTTAAAGCGGTTATGCAAATTAGGAATACCATTCCCAATTTGCATGAAAATCATCATTTTTGACTAAATTTTAAAAATGTTAAAAATTGTGAATTAAAAATTACAAAATATATTGTAATATAAGGACAAATACGGTATAATTTAAGTATCAAATACGACTTAAATTATACTTTTTATTGCATTATTAGCATACGACCAAACTGGTACGTTTCTATGATGGTGTTGATGGCTTGAAAACAGGGTATACAGCTGAGGCGGGGTATTGTTTAACTGCAACTGCCAAGAAAAACAATTCAAGATTCATAGCAGTAGTAATGGGAGTTTCAGATAGTAAAACAAGAAATGCGGAAGTAAGTGAAATGCTAAATTTTGCCTTCGCACAATATGAAACAGAACAATTATTGTCAAAAAATAGTGTTTTAGGAACATTGGAAGTTGAAAAAGGAAAACAAAAATATGTTGATATTGTTCCAATTGATAATATAACAATTCTTAATAAGAAGTCAGATCAAAAGAAAATAGCAACATATGAAATAGAAGTAGAGGACTTAAAGGCTCCACTTAAAAAGGGAAATATTGTTGGTGAATTAATTATCAAAGAAAATAACAAGATAACCAGAAAAATTGGTGTTACTGTTAAGAACAATGTTGAAAAAGCCAATTTCATTGAATTATATTTTAGATATTTAAAAGATATATTTACAGGAGATATAAAAATATAATGTAAAACATTAGAACAGTTCAATTGAACTGTTTTTGATTTTGTTAACAAAAATAGATTTATGAAGCAAGAAAATATCTAATCAATTTAATAATTGTTATGTGGTGTGGAAATAAGATTAAATATTGTTAAAATTTAAGCAATGTTTGGACTGGACAAGAGGCCGATATCAGATAAAATTAAAAGTCCTTAAAAATAAGTTTTTTCCAATGTAAATTATTAGAACAATGTGCTATAATTTTGTTATAGCAATTTTATTTGATTAAATAAAACTAAAAAAGAAAAGTATTAGAGGTGTAAAAATTGATAGAGGTATTTTACGAAATAATTAAAGAAGCAAATAAAGGTAAAGTTATAATAGACGGTGATGATTTTTATATTGGATTTAATAGTATTATATATGACAAACACAAAGTTAAATTTTCTAATAATGAAGACAATGGAATGCCAACGCTAATAATAAAAGATGAGTTACTTTTTTACCTAAAAATGGAGGAATATATTAAATTAGTTTTTAATAGTTCTAGAAAGATGCCTCACTTTGTTAATGATACAAATTCTAACAATATTAAGTTAATAATATCATATATTTTTGCAAATGCAACAACCGAGGATTTTTTAAATCCTATAGGTTTAATTGATAGAAATATTAAATTTTTAAAAGATGATACCTTATCATACTTAGAAGATACTTCAAAAACAGATAATCTTAATTTTTTTATGAATAGCCATGTAGAAATTAAAAATACTGGTCAAAGTGTTTTTATGGAAACCCCTAATAAAATTGATATAAGATTATGCAATTATATTGATAATGATAAGGTTATATATCAATTACCATCAATTTCTTACGGAATAGTTTCAGAAAATAGTGATAAAGTTTGTTATATATATTCAATGCTAAATCCAAAAAACCAAAATGAAAAAAGTGATAATCAAAAAAAATATGAAAAAAAGATATCTCGTGAAATGTATAAAATAAATGCTGGTGTAAAAAATCAAGAAAGTGAAGAATACCAAAGTTATAATCCAAGTGTTGATGACTATTATCCAGAAAATATTTCTGATGTGTCACCATCTTCGTTAATATCACTCACAGTTTTTTTAGGTTTATTAAAAAAAGAAAACATTGATATAATTAAGGTTGTTCCTTATTTGCCTGTAAGGTTCTTATCTAGAGAAACATTTGCAAATGAATTGGATGATGAAGAAAAACAAAATGAATTAAAAGCAAGGAATAACTTTTTGCAAAGAAATATAACCGACAAATTTATAAGAACTTTTCGAAGGATAGGTTATCATCATCAAAATTTAAATATAAACAGCTATCCTTATGAAATTGATGAGTTTATGAATATAAGTATTTCTAGTGATGAGGATCATTTTAATAACGAAATTTTATCTGAAATATATTTTAGTACTTTATCAAGTTTACATAGGACAAAAAAAAGATAAAATAGTTAGAAAACAAAATTATTAAAACAGTTCGTTTGAGCTGTTTTTAATTTGATTACTTTTTCTTTGTTAAAAATAATGAAATAATATTATATTTATAGTATAATTACATATAAGAAACATGATTTTTTCGAAAATAGGTGATAAAATGATTAGAAATTTAAGTATTTATTCATACAATAGGGAAAACACTTATAAAGTTTATCCGGTACAACCTATTAGTGCAACTACTAATAATATGAAAAAAAATAAGGATGAACAACCTAAAAAAAGATTTGATGAAGTATTAATAAGTGAAATTGCTAGACAAAAAGCATCTAAGGGAAAATAGTAGGAGGAATATTATGAAATTATTTGAAGAATTAAAATGGAGAGGACTTGTTGATAATATTACTAGTCCAGAACTTGAAGATAAAATAAATAATGGGGGCCTTACCTTTTATATAGGAACTGATCCTACTGGAGATAGTCTTCATATTGGACATTTTTCTTCTCTTTTGGTTGCTAAAAGATTAAAAGAAGGTGGTCATAATCCATTGATTTTAGTTGGTGGGGCAACTGGGCTAATTGGGGATCCTAAACCAAGTACAGAAAGACCAATGATTTCTAAGGAGACTCTTGATTATAATTATCAAATGCTATCAAAACAAATAAAAGAACTTTTTGGTTTTGAGCTTGTTAATAATTATGATTGGTCAAAAGATATTAATTTTATTGATTATTTAAGAGATTACGGTAAATATTTTAGTATTAATTATATGCTTAATAAGGAGACTGTTAAAAGTCGTTTAGATGTTGGGATTACATATACTGAGTTTTCATATATGATTATGCAGGCATTGGATTTCCTATATTTATTTGAAAATAAAAATTGTAGTTTACAAATTGGTGGTCAAGATCAATGGGGAAATATTACTTCTGGAATTGAGTTAATTAGAAAAAAAATAGGTCAAGAAGCATTCGGAATGACTATGCCATTGATTACTAAAGCTGATGGTTCAAAGTTTGGAAAAAGTGAAAGTGGAACTGTGTGGTTAGATAAAGAAAAAACAACTCCTTATGAGTTATATCAATTTTTAGTTAATTCTGAAGATGCTAAGGTTGTTGAATATTTGAAAAAATTAACTTTCTTAAATCCAAGTGAAATTGATGAATTGGAAAAAAGCTTAGTAGAGGATGCTCATCTTCGTTTACCTCATAAAGCTCTTGCTAAAGAAGTTATTACTTTTTTACACGGTAGTGAAGAATATGAAAAAGCAGTTAAAATAAGTGAGTCTTTATTTAATGGTCAAATTAGAGATTTAAGTGCTAAAGACATTATTTCTGGTTTTAAAGATGTACCTAGTTTTGAAATAGATGCAGAAATTAATATTGTTGAATTATTAGTTAATAACGATATATGCTCTAGTAAAAGGGAAGCGCGTGAATTTATTGGTACTGGATCAATAACTATAAATGATGAAAAAATTACTGATGAAGATTTTCTTGTTACTAAAGAAATTGCAGTTGAAGAAAAAGTCATTGTCGTAAGAAGAGGAAAGAAAAAATATTTTATTGGATATTTTGGTAATTAAATATGAAGAAAACTAAATATTTATTACGTGCTATATTGAATATTGATATTGCTAAAATGTTTAGATTGGTTAAACTTATTAGTAAACAATCTGGGAAAAACATTTTTTATGTTATATTTGATGTTATTAGATGTGGTATTAAGTATCAAGCTGGATATCACGATTATTTAGAGTTTGAATTTTACAATTTAAATAAAGAAGAGCGAAAAACTTATATTACTAGAGGTATAAATAATCAAATTGTCCATAAATTTAATAAAAAAGAAGAATGGTATAAATTTGATGATAAGGTTATATTTCAACAATTATTTAATGAATATACTAAAAGAGACTTTTTATATTTAGATAACAATCTGGCTGAATTTGAAGAATTCTTTAAAAGAAACAAAGTAATTATTGTTAAACCTAAAGATGGTGAAGGTGGCGAAGGTGTTGAAAAATTAGTATATGATTCTAACATTGATATTCCAAAATTATATAATAAATTAATAAACAATAATCAGTTATTAGTTGAAGAATGTATTGTTCAACACGAAAAGATGAATGAATTATATGATGGTTCTGTTAATACAATCAGAATGTTTACTTTTATTAAAGATGGAAACACTCATTTCTTAGGTGCTGTTTTAAAATTAGGAAATGGTGGAATAATTGATAATTTTGCTGGTGGGGGAATGTATACTATTTTAGATGATACTGGCAAAATTGTATATAAAGCAATTGATAAAGATGACAATACTTTTGATGTACATCCAATTACTAAAAAAAGTATTATTGGTTTTGAAGTTCCAATGTTTCAAGAAGCTGTTGATTTAGTGTGTAATGCGGCTAAAGTTATTCCAGAAGTTGGATATGTTGGCTGGGATGTTGCGATTAGTAAAGAAGGACCTCTTATTATCGAAGGTAATTGTTATCCTGGAGTTTTTCAAACTAAACCAAGTTTAAAAAAAGATAAAACTGGCGCTTTACCTAAATACAATGCGGTTATGAATTTATATTAAAATAAAAAAATTCCATTTCGGAATTTTTCTTTTTATTTGTTATAGAATTCAACGATTAAAGCTTCATCGATTTCAGCATTAAGTTCACTTCTTTCAGGATATCTTAAATAAGTTCCTTCTTTTTTAGTGTCGTCATAGCCGATAAATTCAACACGACGTCCTAAAGCTTCAAGTGATGAAACAATTACTGGATGATTCATTGATTTTTCTCTTAATGAAACAACATCGCCTGGTTTAACTTGGTATGATGGAATATCAACCTTTTTTCCATTAACTAAGATATGACCATGATTTACGATTTGACGAGCTGCTTTTCTTGTATTAGCAAAACCAATACGATAAACAATATTATCAAGACGACTTTCTAAAAGTTTTAGGAAGTCTTCACCAAGAACTCCTTTTAACTTTCTAGCTTGTTCAAAAGTCTTTTTAAATTGTTTTTCATTCATACCGTACATAAATCTAACTTTTTGTTTTTCATGTAATTGTTGTCCGTAATTAGAAAGTTTTTTACCTCTCTTTTGACCATGTTGACCAGGTGCAAAAGGACGTCTCGCTAATTCTTTGCCACTTTCTAATACTGAAAAACCAAGTCTTCTTGATTTTCTATAAATTGGACCAGTATATCTTGACATTTTCTTTCCTCCTTCGATATTTGCATAAACATCGAGGTTATTTGCCAGATTATAGGGTGTTTATTTTAATATTCTCGCTTTGCAGCAAAAGTTACACAATAACCCATAAGGTAATAAACACATTACATTCTTCAAATAACGCTGCATAGATGAATAGCAGTTATAATTATATTATGTTTTATATTGTAAGTCAATACCAAATATTGATTTTTAATGATAAATGTTGTATTTTGACAGTTAAAGAATAAATATTTAAAAGATACAATTGTGGTGCAAAAAAGGTCGAAATATGATAGAATTAAAGTAGGTGATTTACATGGATGAATTAACTTTAATATTTATAACAATATTTATCATTATGGTTGTTATAATCGTAATTGTTTTAAATGCTATTCAAAATTATAAAAACAAAAAAATTAAAAAGCAATTAGAGCAACTTGAATACGAAAAAAACATTATTGATAGTGCTCCAATAAATCCGGAGCTTGCTAAAATTGAAGCGTTTTTGAAAAACGAAAAATTAGAAATTATGTATAATGATTGGAAAGAACGTTTAAATGTAATAAAAACTGGTCATATTCCTAAGTTGACTGATATGATTATTGAAACGGAATATTCATTATCTAGAATGGATTATCGCGGAACTACTCACAAGCTTGCTAAATTGGAAATTGAAATATATAAAGTAAGAACTAATTCTGAAATCCTTTTGGATGAGATTAAAGAAATAACTACTAGTGAAGAAAAAAATAGAACTATTATAACTAATCTTAAAACTAAATATCGAACTTTATATCAAAAATTTATAGATACTAAGATTGAATATGGTGAAATTGAAAAATCAATAACACTACAATTTGAAAATATAGCACACCGCTTTGAAAATTTTGAAGATTCAATGGAAAATAATGAATATACAGAAGTTACTCAAATTATTAAAGCAATTGATCAAATGCTAAAACATATGGAAGTTGTTATTGAAGAAACCCCAGCTATTGTTATGACGGCTATGACGATTCTTCCTAAAAAGATTAAAGATGTTGAAAACACATATTTATCAATGGTAAATTCTGGTTATCCACTTGATTATTTAAATGTTGAATATAATATTGAAGAAGCAAATAAAAAGATTGAAGATATTATTGGCCGTTTAAAAGTATTAAATTTAGAGGATAGCTTATTTGAATTAAAGGTTTTATTAGATTATTTTGATTCATTATTTACCGATTTTGAAAAGGAAAAAATTAATCGTAATGTTTATGAAGAAAACAAAGTGTCATTTAAAAATAAATTGGATAAAACGACTAAATTGATAAATGATATTTTTGATCAACTTGATGATATTAAAAAGGTTTATAATTTATCTAATGATGATATTGATTTGTTAAAAAAGGTTCGTTCTGAATTAAAAGACTTAACTAAGGATTTTAATTTATTAAATACTCATACTTCTAATAATACTTTTGCTTATTCTAAATTAGTTAAGGAAATTGAAGGTTTAGTTTTAAAACTTGCTAATATTGAAGAAAAACTAGATAGTTCTTTAGAAGCAATTGGAAATATGAAGGAAGATGAAATAAGGGCTCGACAACAATTAGATGAAGTTAAATTAATCTTAAAGGATTCTAAAAATAAGCTTCGTGAATATAATCTGCCTGTCGTTCCGAAATCTTATTATGTGGAATTAAACGAAGCAAGTGCAGCTATTAGGGAAATTGTTGTTGAACTTGAAAAAACACCAATTACGATTAGTGTTTTAAATACTAGAGTTGATACTGCTCGTGATTTAGTACTAAAACTTTATAGTACAACAAAAGAAATGCTTAAAACAGCGATGTTTGCTGAAATGGCGATTGTTTATGGTAATAGATATCGTAGTAATATAAGTGAATTAGATAAAAATTTAATATATTCTGAATTGTTATTTTTCAAAGGTGATTATCACCGTTCATTAGAACTAACAATTAATGCTTTAAATAAAATAGAGCCAGGAATATATGACAAATTAATAAGTTTATATGGAGAAAAGTAATAAATTTATTACTTTTTTAATTGGAAGGTGAAATATGAAAAAAATAATATTAATTAGATATGGAGAATTATCTACTAAAAAAGGTAATCGTAATTTTTTTGTTAAATTATTGGCAAAAAACATTAAAAATGTTTTAAAAGATTATGAAGTAGTTATAAAAAAGGATCTTTATCGAATGTATATAGATGTGGATAATAAATATATTGATGAAGTTACTAATAAGTTAAGTAAGGTTTTTGGAATTCAAGGTATAGTTAAATGTTATAAAGTAAATACTAATACTGAAGATATTAAAAACAAAGTTTTAGATGTTTTAAAAGAAGAAAACGTAATGAATTTTAAAACTTTTAAAGTAAATACTAAACGTGCAGATAAAAATTTTGAAATTAAAAGTATGGATTTTAATAATCTAATTGGTTCTTTAATTTTAAAGAATACTGATTTAAAGGTTGACGTTCATAATCCTGAACTTCAAATAAATATTGAAATTAGAACGGAAGGAACTTTTATATCTTTAAATGAGATAAAAGGTATTGGGGGATATCCAGTTGGGGTTCAAGGCAAAGGGTTACTTATGCTAAGTGGGGGAATCGATAGTCCTGTGGCTGGGTATTTATCTCTTAAAAGAGGAATTGATTTAGAATGTTTATATTTTGAATCGCCACCACATACAAGTATTATGGCTAAAAACAAAGTTTTAAGTTTAGCCAATATTATAAATGAATATTCTGGTAATGTTAAAGTTAATGTTATTCCTTTTACAAAACTTCAAGAAGAAATTTATAAAAATGTTCCTGATAGTTATATTATTACCATTATGCGAAGAATGATGTATAGGATTGCTGAACGACTTTTAAAAATTAGAAATTGTAAAGTAATTATTAATGGTGAGAGTATTGGTCAAGTGGCAAGTCAAACTCTTGATAGTATGATTGTTATAAATAATGTTACTAATATTCCTGTTATTCGTCCGGTTGCATGTATGGATAAATTGGAAATAATTGAATTGTCTAAAAAAATAAATACTTATGAAACAAGTATTTTGCCCTTTGAAGACTGTTGTACAATTTTTCTACCAAAACATCCCGTTATAAATCCTGTCTTATCAAAGTGTTTGGAATATGAAAAGACTTTTGATTATGAATCATTAATTGATGAGTGCATTGATAATGTTGAACTTATCACGGATTTAAATCCTAAAAATTTTGACGATTTATTGTAGTTGCCCATAAATTACCACTTAAAAAAATGTATTTTTTTTGTTTCTGTACACAAGTTAATAGTGTACAGGAGGTGAAATATATGAACAACGCTAATAAAGGTACACAATCAACAAATAAATTAGTAGTTCCAGGTGCAAAACAAGCTCTTGATCAAATGAAATATGAAATCGCGAGTGAATTTGGTGTTAATTTAGGGCCTGAAACTAGTTCAAGAATGAACGGAACAGTTGGTGGTGAAATTACTCGTAGATTAGTTCAAATGGGTGAACAAAGCATGGGTAACACTGCTAATTTTCAAGCAAAATAATAAAATGGACAGATAATCACTGTCTTTTTTTATCTTAAACTTGTTACCAAAAACTTGCAATTTAAAAAAGGTATCATTTAAAATAAACGGTCCAACCTATTAATAAAGGTGGTGAGATATATGAATAATTCAAGTTCAAAATCAACAAATAAATTAGTTGTTCCAGGTGCAAAACAAGCTTTAGAACAAATGAAATATGAAATCGCACGTGAATTTGGAGTTAATTTAGGACCTGACACAAGTTCAAGAATGAACGGAACAGTTGGGGGCGAAATTACTCGTAGATTAGTTGAAAAAGGTCAACAACAAATTGCAAATAAATAATCCAAAGGAAGAGAATGTCAAGTTCTTCTTCTTTTTTTGTTGATAATCTTTACATGTGTATTAAATAATGCTATCCTTAAAATAGGAGGTTTTGGATTGTGTATAATAAGTTGAAGCAAAGTGAGGAAGAAGTAAAAGTACTTGACGAAAGAATTTCAACAATTAAGGAACGATATGATTTTTTAACAAAAATACGCATTATTAGAGAATATCAGGACTTGGTTGATGATTTAAAAACGTGTGTGGAAAGAAGAAACGAAATACTTCAGGAATTTCCTGAAATCAAACAAAAACAATGCTGTCATCCATTGTGGTATTCAACTAGAACTGAACCAAACTATTACAGTAAACGCAGATACATAACTTGTAAATGTGTTGAATGTGATTTAGTGATTGATGAACGAGATCCCAATTTTCGAAAACTTGTTGGAACTAATATTTTATGTGTTGATGATTGTAAAAAGGATTCATATACTTTTGAATTTGTCAAAAAAACATATTATGAAACAATAGTTAAACCAAAAGAAGAAAAAGGTCGTACATACACTAAAAAGCATTAAAAAAGGATTTCATAGAAATCTTTTTTATTCGAAAATTTTGTCAATAATTCCATATTCTAAAGCCTGTTTCGCACTCATAAAATTATCTCTTTCGGTATCGCGTTCAACTTTTTTTAATTCTTGACCAGTATTATTAGCAAGCATTATATTTAATTTATCTTTCAACTTTAAAATTCGTTCAGCCGCAATTTTTATTTCTGTTGCTTGACCTTGAGCACCACCTAATGGTTGATGAATCATTACTTCACAATTAGGTAAACCGTATCTTTTTCCTTTAGTTCCACTTGATAAAAGGAATGCTGCCATACTAGCAGCCATACCGATACATATGGTTGAAACGTCACTTTTGATAAAATTAATAGTATCATAAATAGCCATTCCGCCAGTTACACTTCCGCCGGGAGAATTTATATAAAGGCTTATTTCATTATTATTAAGTGAATCTAAATATAAAAGTTGGGCCACAATAGTATTAGAGTTAAGATCATCTATTTCACCACATAATATAATAATGCGATCTTTTAAAAGTCTTGAATATATATCATATGCTCTTTCACCGTTACTACTTTTTTCAATTACTGTTGGTATTAAACTCAAAATATCATCTCCTAGTATTATGATAAGTGTAAACAATAAAAATATTCATTAAAAGATGTGACAAAGTCTTTAATATTTGATAAAATATAATTGTAGAATACGAGGGGATAAAAGTGGATAAAACAGTTATCGTTAATTTCAGAAATATCGTGTCAAAATCTTTTCCAGTGGGAACAACCCTTTGGGAAATAAGTAAACACTTTCAAAAATATTTTAATTATCCAATTTTAGTGGCAAAAGTAGATAATGATATGGCTGATTTAAGTGAAAAAATTAGTCAAAAATGTAATATAGAATTTTATGATAGAAGCAGTAGTGTTGGTAATAGTGTTTATTCTAGAAGCTTATACTTTATGCTTGTTTTAGCTATTAAACGTGTGTTAGGAGCGAAAGCGGATGTAGTTATTGAACATTCCCTTGATAAAGGTGCTTATTGTGAAATAATTGGTGAAGATATTGATAAACCAATTATTACCAAAATTGAAAAAGAACTACTTAAAATAGTTCAAGAAGGTAATTTATTTACTAAGGTAAATGTTTCTAGATATGATACTCTTAAATACTATAAAAAATTAAAGCGATTTGATAAAGTAAAAGCCTTAAAATATATTAGTAATAGTTTTATTAATTTATATAGATTAGGTGACCTTTATGATTATTTTTATAGTGAAATGGCTTATAGTACAAAGGATATAAATGATTTTAAATTAACTTATATTAAAGGTAATGGATTTGTCATAAGTAGTCCTGATATTTTTAATCCGGAAGTTACTTTAGATTATGTTCACCATAAAAAAATGTATGAAACATTTTTAGAATATACTAAATGGGGTCGCGTTTTAAATATTGCTAATGCGGCTGATTTGAATGAATTAGTATCAACAGGCAAATACGATAATTTAATTAGATTATCAGAAGCTTATTATAATAGTCAATTATCAAGAATTTCTGATGAAGTTGCAAATCATAAAAAGGATATAAAAGTTATTTTAATTGCTGGTCCATCATCAAGTGGTAAAACAACAACTTCTAAGAAACTAGAAATCTATTTACAAAGTCATGGTTTGAAAACTCATCAAATTTCTTTAGATGATTACTTTTTCAATCGTGTTGATACACCAAAAGATGAAAATGGTGATTATGATTTTGAGTCAATAAGAGCCATTGATATTGAATTATTTAATAAGCATTTAGCTAAATTATTGGATAAAGAGAAGGTTCAATTGCCAGAATTTAATTTTATAACTGGTGAGCGTGAATATAGAGGGAAATGGTTGCAACTTGGTGACAACGATGTAATTATTATTGAGGGCTTACATGCTTTAAATGATAAGCTAACGATGTCTATTGAAACGAAGCATAAATATCGAATATATATTAGTCCACTAACACAATTAAATATTGATATTCATAATAGAATACATACAAGTGATACTAGAAAATTAAGACGAATCGTCAGAGACAATAAATATCGTGGTTATAATGCTGCTGATACTTTAAAAATGTGGTCTAAAATAAGAGATGGTGAAGAAAAATACATATTTCAATATCAAGATGAGGCTGATGTAATTGTTAATTCTGCCCTTGTATATGAATTAGGTGTTTTGAAAACTTATGCTGAACCTTTATTATTTTCAGTTGATGAAAATGATGAAGTATATCCAGAGGCATTAAGATTAATTAACTTTTTAAGAAGTTTTTTACCAGTGCCAAGTGATAATGTACCAAATGATTCTATATTAAGAGAATTTATTGGTGGAAGTTGTTTCCATGATTAAGAAAGAGGGATAAAATGAAAAAAGTAGCAATTAATGGATTTGGAAGAATTGGTCGTTTAATATTTCGACTATTACAAGATGATCAAGAGCTTGAAGTTGTAGCAATTAATGACTTAACTGATGCAGAACAATTAGCGTATCTTTTAAAATATGATACAAGTCATCGTAGTTATATGACTAACGAAATTACTCATGATGGTGAGTATCTTGTTGTTAAAGGTAAAAAAATTAAAGTTTCAGCTGAAAAAGATCCAAACAATTTACCTTGGGGTGAATTAGGAATTGATGTTGTCTTTGAATGTACTGGTATTTTTACTAGTAAAGATGGTTCTATGGCTCATATTAATGCTGGAGCAAAAAGTGTTGTTATTTCAGCACCAGCTAAAGGTGATTTAAAAACAATTGTTTATAATGTTAATGAAGAAATTTTAGATGGTAGTGAGCAAATTGTAAGTGCGGCTAGCTGTACAACTAACTGCCTAGCGCCCGTTATAAATCTTTTAGATAAACATTATGGATTAGTTAAAGGTTACATGACAACTGTTCATGCTTATACTAATGACCAGTCGGTATTGGATGTACCTCATAAAAAGGGTGCAAATTCAAGACGTGGACGTGCCGCAGCAGCTAATATTATTCCATCATCAACAGGAGCAGCAAGTGCTATTGGACTTGTTCTTCCTAGTTTAAAGGGAAAATTAGATGGTAGTGCATTGCGTGTTCCAACAACAACGGGTTCAATTGTTGATTTGTCAGTTCAATTAGATAAAAAAGTTACAGTTGAAGAAATTAATAAAATGTTTATGGACAATCAAAATGAAACAATTGCTATTACTATGGATCCAGTTGTTTCAAGTGATATAATTGGTTCTCATTTAGGTGCATTAGTTGATGGTCAATTAACCAATGTTTTAGATGTTGATGGACAACAAATGGTAAAAGTTATGGCTTGGTATGATAATGAAATGGGTTATAGTGCTCAAATGGTTAGAGTTGCTAAGCATTTAGCTAAGTTAAAATAAAAATATTGACTATTAACAATTATTTTGATAATAGTCTTTTTTTTTATAATAAAATGTCGTATAATGACTAATAGTAAGCTTCAATTATTAACCTAAAACATGTATTGATTTAATATAAGTAACTATTAATAATAATTGATTGGCGTTACTTGAAGGAGGAAAAGAATGACATGTTCAAATTGTGGAATGATCAATAATGATGATTCCGAAAAATGTGTAGGCTGTGGTAATGAATTAAGGATTACTAAAAAAGCAACCATGGTTGATCCAATTGCTAATAATTTAAAAGTGACTGAAGAAGTTCCTTTTATGAGTTATTTTGGTTTAATATTATCAATAATTTTAAAACCATTTACTACTATGAAAGACAATCTTAAAAAGTTTGATGATTTTAAAAATTCATTAAATTTTGCACTGTTTGTATCACTTGTAGCAACAATTATTTCATTAATTAAAAAAATGATGGATGTTGTTATAATAACTAATACTAATTGGTTTACTGGTGCAACTACGACAACCTGGTTTTGGGCAAACTTGAAGGGGATAAATTATATTAGTGTGATCGGTAAAGCATTCCTATTGTATATTGGAATAATATTTGCCATTGCCGTAGTTTATTATATTGGAAGCCTAATTATAAAAAAGGAAATAAATTTTTCGAGACTTCTTGGAATTGCGGTTGCGTCAATTACACCAATTCTAATTAGTGTATTGATATTGTCACCGTTATTATCAATTATTTATGCACCACTTAGTGGTATTGTAACAATAATTGGTGGTGTTTATACATTAATTATTTTATATGAAATGATTAATAATGAGATAACCTTAAAAGATGATTTGAAATTTTATTTTAATTTAGTTTGCCTATCCCTTTTAGTCCTTACTGCCTATTATGTATATATGAAAAGTATAACTGGTTCACTGTTTGATCTACTTAGTAGATAATATATAATCGTAAGAAATGGAAGTTTCTTACTTTTTTTATTAACACTTGAATAATAAGTTAAAAAAGTATAAAATAGTAATAGAAGATAGGTGAGTTATGAATAATAAAAAAGCATTTACATTAGTTGAATTATTAGGTGTTTTAATAATCTTAGGTGTTATTGCAATTGTTGCTTTTCCGAGTCTTTTAACTTCTTATAAAAAAAGTGCCGAAAAAGAATATGAAAGATTTTTAAAAGATATGGAATTAATTACGGAATCTTACCTTAATGATAATTTAGAAACCATAAAATTAACCGAACCAGGTGATAGTGTTTTTATTGATTTAGCCGAATTGGTTGATGGTGGATATTTAAGTAAGAAAAAGATTAATCCTAAAACAAAAGAAGAGGTACAACTAAATACATCAATGATTGTTACCTTGTTAAATGATTATACAAAGAAGTATGAATATACTGGTAAAGTATCAGGCATTTATAACTATGTTTCAAATGATTTGAAAGTCTTATATGATGGTTATCAAAAACTAAAAACCGTTGACAACAAAATTATATTAACTGATTTTATGGGAAATGTTGAGGGAGAACTTATTAATGGTTCCCAATCATCATGGGATACTAATAAAATTAAATTAGGTGGTGTGAATAATTATATAAGTTTAGTTAAAGCTAGTGACTTTATTAAACCAGAATCTGAGGCTACAATTGAAATTGTTTATCAATTAGTTAATAATAGTGATGAAATATTATTGCGTAGTTCAGGACTTGGGTTAAATCATTTTAATTTATATAAAGACGGAATTATTCGTTCAACAGTTAGAAACATTGAAAATAATGCAGACATAACACCAACTGCCGCTCGAATAAACTTGACTGAATTAAATCTTGTTCATACTCTGGCAGTAACTATTACTAAAAATGGTGATGGATTTGATTTTAATTTTTATGGTGATGGTAGGCCACTAGCAACTGATCCTAAAACAGGTTTAAAAATTGGCAATGATATTTTTAAAATTGGAATAGATAATGAACTTGATGTATCATCCCCTGTATATATTTATGGATACAGAATATATGATAAGGTGTTGAGTAGCAATGATATTGAACAAAATTATCAAATTGATATGAATCGTTTTGATTGGAGGAAATAATGAAAAAGACAATTAGGGATTTTGATTTACTTGGGAAAAGTGTAATTATTAGATGTGATTTTAATGTTCCAATAAGTGATGGTAAAATTACTGATGATAATAGAATTGTTGAGAGTTTAAAAACAATTAATTATGCTATTGATAAGGGTGCGAAACTTCTTTTGATGTCGCATCTTGGTCGTGTTAAAACTGAAGAAGATAAACTTAAGAATTCATTACAAGTTGTTGCAGTAAGATTAAGTGAATTAATCCACCGTGAAGTAAAATTTATTCCTGAAACTAGAGGATCGTTGCTTGAAGAAGCGGTTAATAATTTGAATAATGGTGAAGTAATTCTCGTTGAAAATACGCGTTTTGAAGATGTTCCAGATAAGCTAGAAAGTAATAATGATTTTGAGCTTGCAACTTACTGGTCAAAATTAGGTGACATTTATATTAATGATGCATTTGGAACTAGTCATCGAGCACATGCATCAAATGTTGGAATTGCTGAAAAATTACCTAGTGGTGTTGGTTTTTTGGTTGAAAAAGAAATCAAAATGATTGGTGAGGTTATTGAAAATCCGGTTCGACCATTAACTGTTATTTTAGGTGGTTCAAAAGTTAGTGATAAAATTGGGGTTATTAAAAATTTAGTTAATATTGCTGATTATATTTTAATTGGTGGTGGAATGGCTTTTACTTTTTTAAAGGCTAAAGGATTAGAAGTTGGGTCATCAATAGTTGATTTAGAAAATTTGGATTTTTGTAAAGAAATTTTAGAAAAATATAATGAAAAAATCATTTTACCAATTGATGTTGTTTGTGGATTGGAAGTTAGTGAAAACTCAACAGCAATTGCTAAAAAAATTGCGGATATGAATAAAAATGATATGGGGCTAGATATTGGACAAGACTCAATTGAATTATTTATTAATTATTTAGAAAAAAGTAAAACTGTTATTTGGAATGGACCAGTAGGAGTTTTTGAAATAGAACAATTTTCAAATGGTACCAAAGCAATCGCAAATCACTTAGCAAATCAAAATATAATAACAATTATTGGTGGTGGAGATACAGCTGCTGCTGTTATTAATGAAGGTTATAAGGAATCATTTACACATGTGTCAACTGGTGGTGGAGCTTCTTTAGAAATGTTAGAAGGGACAATTTTACCAGGAATTGAAGCTATAGATAATAGCTAGGGAGGTCTTATGAGAATAGGGATATTTACAGATACTTATCCGCCATTTATTAATGGTGTTTCAACGAGTATCTTAGTTTTACAAAGAGCCTTAGAAAAAAAAGGCCATACAGTGTTTATAATAACTGTTAACAATGAGAAATTAAGTTACAATTTAACTGACAGCAAAATTATAAGAGTTCCAGGAATTCCTGTTGGAATTTATGATTATCGACTAACAGGAATTTATCCCATTAGAGCTATTCAAAAAATCAAAAATCTTAATTTGGATGTAATTCATTCACAAACAGAATTTGGAGTTGGAACTTTTGCGAGAATAATCGCTAAGCAATTCGATATTCCTCTTGTTCATACATATCACACAATGTATGAAGATTATGTAACAACGGTTACTAAAGGTTATTTTAAATGGCCTGGAAATAAAATTGTTGAAGAATTAACTAAGTTTTATTGTGATAAAACAGCATCGGAATTAATTGTTCCAACTAAAAAAACTTATGATTTATTTAAAGATAAATATAAGGTTGATCGTAAGGTTCATATTGTACCTAGTGGAATTGAAATCGAAAAATATTTTGTTGAAAATTATAAAGCCGAGGATGTTATAAAATTAAAAAAAGAATTAGGCTTAAATAAAAATGATTTTGTTATTTTGTTTGTTGGTCGTTTAGGTCCGGAAAAAAATGTTGATTTTTTAATTGATGCTCATTCCGCGCTTGCTAAACAAAACAAAAATTGTAAATTACTAATTATTGGTGATGGGCCTATGATTGATAAGTTCAAGAAAAAGATTAAACGTAATAAATTAACTAATTCGGTTATCTTAGGTGGTAAAGTTCCATATGAAAAAGTTGGACTTTATTATCAACTTGCGTCTGTTTTTGCAACAGCATCAAATACTGAAACTCAAGGTTTAACTGTTGTTGAAGCTTTGGCGGCATCGGTTCCAATTATTGTTTATGATGATGATAGTTATAAAACAGCAATTGAAAAAGGTCAAAATGGTTTTGTTTTTAAGACTAAAAGAGAATATCGCAAACATATAAAATATTTAATGGATAATCCTGATGTTCTTTTAAAAATGAAGGTTAATGCTAGAAATAGTTCTCTTAAACATTCAAGTTCTCATTTTGCTGATGAAATATTAAAGGTTTATAAGATTGCTATTGGTGATCGTAAAATTAATGAAAACAAATCATTTTTAAGTAGATTAATAAAGGTGGTGAAAGATACTTGGAAACTAAAAAAATAGTTGTTGGGAATTTAAAAACAAAGATGGATATTAATGACATAAGCAAATACTTAAAAATTATTAATGAACAAGTTATTGATAAGGAAGTTATTATTTGTCCTACAAGTATATACATTCCATATTTTTTAAAGCAACGATATTCAGTTGGACTTCAAAATACATTCGTAAATGATGAAGGAACATACACGGGAGAAATTACTCCTAAACAAGCTGTTAGTATGGGAATTAAGTATACTATTATTGGCCATAGTGAAAGAAGAATTCACCTAGATGAAACTGATGAATTAATTAATCGTAAGGTTATTTCAGCTATTAATAGCAATATGCGAGTTATTTTATGTGTTGGGGAGACTTTAGAAGAAAAACAATTGCTAAAAACTGATATGGTTTTAAGAAGGCAATTAGTTAATGCTTTAAATGGTCTTTCAATCGATATGCTTGATAATGTTACGATTGCTTATGAACCAGTCTGGGCAATTGGAACTAATAATGTTGCTAGTAATAAAGAAATTGCTAGAACAGCAAATTATATTAGAATGATCCTTCACCAGAATCGGGGATATGAAAACATGCGAGTTATTTATGGTGGGAGTGTTAATGAACAAAACATTAAAGAATTAAATCAAATTGAAAATATATCCGGATTTTTAGTTGGTGGAGCATCTAACGATGCTAAAAAGTTTTTAAAAATTATTGAAGAAGTTGTTGTAAATCAATGACTTTTTTTGATAAATTCCGACATTTTATGACAAAAGAAGATAATAAAATATCTAGTATGTAAGGAGTTAGTTGTGCTATAATTAAAATACGTGAAGCAGTACTTTGAAGGAGAGAAAAAAATGGAAAATATACACGTGCTGATGGTTGATGATAACGTTAACCTGGTAGAGATGATTAAGGAGTATTTTTGCAGTCACCAATTTATTAGTGTTGATTTTTGGGCACACGACGGATTAGAAGGAATTAATTTAATTGAAAAAGAAAAAGATCGATACGACGTTATAATTTTAGATTTAATTATGCCGAATAAAGATGGCATGTTTGTATTAGAGGAAATGAAAAAAAGGGGCATCGAAAAGAAGGTTATTGTTGCAACTAGCTACAATTCTAGTGAAGTAATAAGAGATGTTTCTGATTTTGGGGTAAATTATTTTATTTTAAAACCATTTGATTTAAGTGATCTTGAAAAACGGATTATTGAATGTCAAAATAAAAGTAAAAGTAATAAAAACATTGATTTTTATCATAACAATTTACAAATATCAATCAGTAAAATTCTTCATGAATTAGGTATCCCATCACATATTAAGGGATATCAATATATTCGAGAAGGAATTGGCATTATTTTTGAAAATCCTGAAACAATTGGAGGAATTACCAAGGAATTATATCCGGAACTTGCAGTTAAGTTTGATACGACGGTTTCTCGAGTTGAACGTGCTATTAGGCACGCAATTGAGGTTAGTTGGAATCGTGGTAATTGGACTTTAATGGAAGAAATATTTGGGCATAGTGTGGATATTGATAAGGCCAAACCAACTAATTCAGAGTTTATTGTTACTATTGCTGACAAATTAAGATTAGAGCATCATAAAGTAGGTTAACTACTTTTTTTCTAATTTGACAGTCCAAAAATAATATGTATAATACTCGTAGGTGATTAGATGAAAAGGGTTTTTGTTGTTAACCCAGTCTCCGGAAATGGACGTGCACTTAATATAAGCAAAGCTTTAAAGGAAGTGTGCGATTTGGAAAACTTGGATTATCAAATTATATATACCGAAAAACCAGGTGATGCAAAGAAAATTGCTCTACAATTTTGTGGTTCTTTCGAAGAAACAATTGTGTATAGTGTTGGTGGCGATGGAACATTAAATGAAGTTGTTAATGGTATTGCGATGAGTAATACTATCTTGGGTGTGATTCCGGCTGGTACCGGAAACGATTTCTATCGAATGATTGAAAAAAGAAATAAAATAGTTGAAGAAATAGATGTTGGTAAAGTAAATGATCGCTACTTTATTAATGTTGCATCGGTTGGAATAGATGCAAAAATAGCTAATCGTGCAAACGAATTAAAAAAGAAAAACTTACCAAATGGAATTGTTTATTATTTAGCAATTGCTTTAGAATTAGCCAATATGCAAAGTATTAATTTGAAAATAGATGATCAATTATCGTTTAAAGAAAAAACTTTATTAGCTGTATGTAATGGGAAATATTATGGTAATGGAATGATGATATCTCCTAGTGCCCTTTTAAATGATGGAATGTTTGATGTTTATGAAGTTGATAAATTAAACCTTCTTCAAACTCTAAAAATGTTTAAGTTATTACTTCAAAAAAAACATGAAGGATCAAATTTAATCAATCATTATCGTGTTGATTATTTTAATATTGAGTCTCCAGTACCATTAATTTGTAATGTTGATGGTGAGATTATGACTGATAATAAATTTGTTTTTGAGAATATTGAAAGTGGAATAAGATTACTTACTAAAGATCATCCTAAAATAATGAGTTTACATGACAAGTTTCATAAATAGTTATCAATAACTGTTATTTATGATAAAATAATGGTGGAGAGTGAGAATATGAAACCAGTCGTACTTTGCATTTTAGATGGAATGGGAATTAGAAATAATAAAGATGGCAATGCTTTTATGAAAGCTTTGAAACCTAATTTTGATAATTTATGGAATAATTATCCCCATTCGTTAATAGAAGCAAGTGGAGAATTAGTGGGACTTCCAAGTGGTCAAATGGGTAATAGTGAAGTTGGTCACATGAATATTGGGGCTGGTAGAATAGTTTATCAACCATTACCTTATATAAGTGAACAAATTAAAAATCAAAATTTTTATAAAAACGAAAATATTTTAGAAGTTATTAATCATACTAAAAAAAATAACTCAAGTCTGCATATCCTTGGTCTAGTAAGTGATGGGGGAATCCACTCCCACATTAATCATTTAATGGCTATGATTGAAATGGCGGTCAATAACGGAGTCCAAAAATTATATATCCATGCCTTTTTAGATGGACGTGATACATTACCAGATGTTGGTCTACACTTTTTAAAACAAGTAGAACAAAAATTAAAAGAAGTTAATACAGGTTCGATTGCAACAGTCTCGGGAAGATATTATGCTATGGATCGAGATAATAGATGGGATCGAGTTAAGAAGGCTTATGATGTAATAACAAAAGGAATTGGCGAAGAATATCAAAATATTGAACATTTGATTGAAAGTAATTTAGAACGCAATATTACTGATGAATTTGTTGTTCCCGCAGTCTTAAATAAGGATGGTCTTATTAAGGAAAATGATGGAATAGTGATTATTAATTTTAGGCCAGATCGCTTACGTCAACTTTTCAGTGCCATATCAAATCCTAATTTTAATGGTTTTGATAGAACTTTTATAACTAATTTAAAATTAGTTACAATGATGCCGGCTAGTAATGAAATAATTGCTAAACACGCATTTGAACTAGAACCGCTTGTTAATACACTGGGAGAATATATTAGTAACAAAGGTTTAAAGCAATTAAGAATAGCAGAAACTGAAAAATATGCACATGTAACTTATTTTTTTGATGGTGGTATTGAAAAGGAATTGGTTGGTTGTAAAAGAATTTTAGTCCCATCACCAAAAGTGGCAACCTATGATTTAAAACCCGAAATGAGTGCTTATGAAATAACAGAACAATTATTAAAAGAGTTAGATAATGATTATGATTTGGTTATTTTAAACTTTGCTAATGGTGATATGGTAGGTCATACGGGAAATTTTGATGCAGCCGTTAAAGCGGTTGAAGTTGTTGATGAATGTATTGGGAAAATATATAATAAGATTAAAGAAAAAAATGGAACTCTAATAATTACAGCTGATCATGGTAATTGTGAATACATGCAAGATGAACAAGGTAATGTCATAACTGCACATACGACTAATAAAGTGCCATTTATTATAACTAATAAGAATTATCAGTTAAAAGATGGATGTTTAGGAGATATTGCACCAACCATTCTAGAAATTTTAAATATTAAAAAGCCAAATGAGATGAATAGAAATAGTTTAATCAAAAATAAATTATGAAACAAGAGTTAACAAGTTGTTATCTTGTTTTTTTATAATTTAAATAAAGTCAATGTTATAAGTAACTCCTTGTTTTATAAGGTATTTTATAATATAATAAGTAAAGGTGGTTCTATGTGGAAAATAGGAAATGTTGATATTAAAAATAAAATAGTACTAGCTCCCATGGCTGGTATTTCTAATAGTGCCTATAGAACTATTGTTAAAGAGATGGGTTGTGGACTTATCTATGCTGAAATGGTTAGTGATAAGGCGATAAGTTATGGAAATGAAAAAACAATTGATATGTTATATATGACAGATTTTGAGCGACCAATTGCTCAACAAATATTTGGAAGTGATGTTGAATCATTTGTTCAAGCAGCAATTTATATATATGAAAACATGAAACCCGATATAATTGATATAAATATGGGTTGTCCAGTTCCTAAAGTGGCCCTTCGTGCTCAAGCTGGAAGTGCTTTATTAAAAAACCCTGAAAAAGTATACGATATAGTATCAAGTGTTGTAAAAAGTGTTCCTATTCCAGTGACAGTTAAGATTAGAAGTGGTTGGGATTTAAATAATATAAATGCCGTTGAGATTGCCCAAGTTTGCGAAAGGGCTGGTGCTCAAGCTATTACAGTTCATGGTCGCACTCGTAGTCAAGGATATAGTGGCAAGGTTGATTTAGATATTATTAAAAAAGTCAAAGAAAGTGTCAGTATTCCAGTAATTGGAAATGGAGATGTTAAATCTTGCTATGATGCTAAAGAGATGCTTGATTATACATTGTGCGATGCGGTAATGATTGGACGTGCGGCACTTGGCAATCCATGGATATTTAAAGAATGTGTTGATTATATTGAAAAAGGTATTAAGCCTAAAGCCGTTAGTAAAACAGAAAAAATTGAAATGATAAAAAAGCATGTTAATTATCTGCTTAAAATCAAACCTGAAAAAGTGGTTATGTTAGAGATGCGTAGTCATACTGCCTGGTATTTAAAAGGATTACCAGGTGGTGCGGAAGTTAAACGGAAATTAAACGGTGTAACGACCGTTAAAGAGTTAGAGATTTTGTTGGATGAATATTTAAAGGAGAGTATAAATGAGAGCGAAAACAAGTAGTCGTTTTTGGGCATATTTGATCGATATAATTTTAATTGGAATATTATTGACATTTTCTTCAAAAGTATTGGTTGATAATGAGAAGATTATATTATTAAATCAGGAACTAAACGAATTATCTGAAAAAATATTGGATAATGGTATACAACATGACGAGAATATTAGTGATTATGCTACACTTGTTAAAAAAATAGATTTAGAAAATGTTATGTTTAATGTTGTAACAATTATTGTAATCTTGATTTATTTTGTCTTTATTCCATATTACAATGATGGTCAAACAGCAGGATCATATTTTATGAAGACGCGGGTTGTGGCAACTAATGGAAAAAAATTAACAATTACTAAATTAATGTTAAGAAATTTTATTTTGAATGGTCTTGCTTATTTAACCACATGTTTAACGTTTTTGTATTTGTTTTCAGATATGACTTATTTTATCCTTGTGTCATTTTTGAGTTTTATCCAATTAGGTCTAGTCATTGCAAGCATTTTTATGATATTATATAGAAGAGACAAACGAGGATTACAAGATATTTTAAGTGAAACTAAAGTAGTAAAAATTATAGGGAGTGAATTATGAGACAATTTAGTGAACAAGAATTAGTTCGTAGAAGTAAAGTAGAAAATTTAAGAAATATGGGTATTGATCCATTTGGACATCGTTTTGATGTAACTAACGATAGTCAAGAAATAAAGGAAAAATATGAAAGTAAAACAAAAGAGGAATTAGAAGAAATGAATATTCCTGTTGTTATTGCTGGTCGTATTATGACTAAAAGGGGTAAGGGAAAAGCTGGATTTATGCATATCCAAGATAAGTTTGATCAAATTCAAGTATATGTTCGTAAAGATGCCGTTGGAGAAGAAGAATATGCTTTATTTGATGATGCTGATTTAGGAGATATTGTTGGTATTGAAGGTACTGTTTTTAGAACAAACATGGGAGAATTAAGTGTTAAGGCAAGCAAATATATTCATTTAGTTAAGGCTTTGCATCCGCTTCCTGATAAGTACCATGGATTACATGATATCGAAGAAAGATTTAGAAGAAGATATGTTGATTTGATCGTTAATGAAGATGCTAGAAGAGTTGCTTTTATGCGTCCTAAAATTATTAGAACAATTCAAAAGTATTTAGATGATTTAGGTTATTGTGAAGTAGATACACCAATATTAGGTAGTGTTTTAGGTGGTGCTGCGGCGAGACCCTTCATTACTCATCATAATGCTTTAGATATGGAAATGTATCTGCGTATTGCAACAGAATTGCCACTTAAGAGATTATTAGTTGGTGGTATGGATGCGGTTTATGAAATTGGTAGAATTTTTAGAAATGAAGGGATGGATCGCAATCATAATCCTGAGTTCACAACTATTGAACTTTATAAAGCGTATAGTGACATGGAAGGCATGATGGATTTAACAGAAGGAATAATTAATACCGTTTTCCAAAAAGTTAGAGGAACTTATGAGGTTGAGTGGAAGGGTCACAACATTTCTTTGGCACCTGGATTCAAAAGAATTCATATGGTTGATAGTATTAAAGAAATAACGGGTGTTAATTTCTTTGAAAACATGAGTTTTGAAGAAGCTAAAGCGTTAGCTGAAAAACACGATGTTGAAATTGAACCACATTTTGAATATGGACATATTGTAAATGCCTTTTTTGAAAAATTTGTGGAGGATACAATAATTCAACCAACTTTTGTTTATGGGCACCCAATTGAAATAAGCCCACTTGCTAAAAAGAATCAAGATGATCCAAGGTTTACAGAAAGATTTGAATTATTTATTTGTGGTGATGAATATGCCAATGCCTTTACTGAATTAAATGATCCAATCGATCAATATGAGAGATTTGAAAATCAATTGAAAGAACGTGCTCTAGGTAACGATGAAGCAAATGATATGGATCTTGATTTTGTTGAAGCATTAGAGTATGGTATGCCACCTGCTGGTGGAATGGGAATGGGGATTGATCGTTTAGTGATGCTTGTTACTAATAGTGAAACTATTCGTGAAGTTATTTTATTTCCACATATGAAAATGAAAAATTAGAAAGAGGTAATTATGAAAGTATTAGCGATAAATGCTGGTAGTTCATCTTTGAAATTTCAAATGTATGAAATGCCGGAAGAAAAAGAATTAATTTCAGGACTATTTGAGAGAATTGGAATAAAGGATAGTTGTTATTCTATTAAAGTAAATGGTCAAAAAATAAAAAAGGAAGTTGTTTTAAGTAATCATGAAGATGCTGTTAAATATTTAATCGAAGAATTACTTAATAACAACATTGTTTCATCATTAGATGAGATTGAAGCAATTGGTCACCGTGTTGTTCATGGTGGTGATAAGTATGCCGAGACTGTTGTAATAACTGATGAAGTATTAAAGGATATTGAAAGTTTTTACCCTCTTGCACCACTTCATAACCCAGCTAATGTTTTGGGAATTAAAGCTTTTCAAAAGAGTGTTCCTAATGCCGTTGTTGTTGGAGTATTTGATACAGCATTCCATCAAACAATGGAAGAAAAAGATTTCTTATATGGAGTACCTTATGAGTGGTATACCGATTATAAAGTGAGAAAATATGGATTTCATGGAACTAGTCATAAGTTTTTGACTAATCGTATGAAAGAAATATTAAATAAAGAGGATTATAAAATTATTACTTGTCATTTAGGTAATGGAGGAAGTATCAGTGCCATTCGTAATGGTAAATGTGTTGATACATCAATGGGCTTCACACCTAATGCAGGTATCCTAATGGGAACTCGTTCTGGAGATATTGATTTCACAATTATTCCATATGTTATGGAACAAACCGGTAAAAGTTTAGATGAAGTTATTAATGATCTAAATAAAAAGAGTGGTTTTTTAGGGGTTTGTGGAATTAGTAGTGACTCAAGAGAT
This sequence comes from Bacilli bacterium, assembly GCA_028706395.1. Classification (GTDB taxonomy): domain Bacteria; phylum Bacillota_I; class Bacilli_A; order RF39; family UBA660; genus DUPI01. The sequence continues at coordinate 51,768 of JAQWBL010000001.1, forward strand.
GTTGAAGATGGAATGAACCAAAATGATCCAAGATGTATCTTGACTCATAAAATGTTTGTTAAAAGTGTCGTAAACTATATTGCTAACTATTATGTTGCACTTGGTGAAGTTGATGCTATTTGTTTTTCAGCAGGAATTGGTGAAAACTCAGTAGTCGTAAGAAAAGATATTCTAGAGTCTTTGAGTGCTCTAGGAATTGAAGTAGATGAAGATTTAAATAATGTAAGAGGAAAAGAAGCGGTTATTACAAGTGCTTCATCGAAAGTTCCATGTTATGTTATTCCAACTGATGAAGAAGTAATGATTGCAAGGGATGCGTATAATTTAGCAAAATAGGAAGTGTGATAATATGTCTCGTAAAACTATAAATAAAATATATAAAAAAATAAAAAAATACAATAAGATTGTGATTGCTCGTCATGTCGGACCAGATCCTGATTCTATATCAAGTCAGGTTGCGCTTAGGGACGTTATTTTAAACACCTTTCCAAATAAGGAAGTTTATGCCGTTGGTTGTCCAGCATCAAAATTTAGGTATTTAGGATCATTAGATAAATTTAAAGACGAGATGTATGAAGAAGCTTTGCTAATTGTTTTGGATGTTCCTGATAAAGCTCGAGTAGATGGGGTTAATCCTGACTTGTTTGAAGAAACAATAAAAATAGATCATCATCCTCATGTTGAAACTTTTTGTAATATTGAATGGGTTGATGACACTGCTAGTAGTGCTTCTCAGATGGTTATGGAATTAATTTTAAGTACCAAACTTAAAATTACTAAGGCCGCTGCTGAAAAGTTATTTATTGGTGTTGTTGCAGATACTAATCGTTTCTTGTTTTATTATACAACACCTAAAACATTTGATTTAATTTCAAATTTAATTAAGGCAACTAATATTGATTTTACTAACCTATATGAAGCTTTATATTTAAGACCATTAAAAGAAATGAGGTTTCAAGGATATATTATTAATAATCTCAATATTACCGAGAATGGATTAGGCTATATTAAATTAACAGATAAAGTTCTAAAAGAATATAATGTCGATCCAGCATCTGCTGGTAATATGGTTAATAACTTTAATTATATTAATGAATTATTTGCTTGGGTAATTTTATCAGAAGATCAATATAATAACAATATTCGTGGTTCTATTAGATCAAGGGGACCAATTATTAATGAGGTGGCCACGCATTATAATGGTGGTGGACATATCTATGCAAGTGGTGTAAGACTTACAGAAGATTCTGAATGTGATGAGCTTATTAAAGAACTTGATCAAGTATGCTTTGAATATAAACAAAATCAAAAACAGTAAACACTGTTTTTTTTTCTAAATAATTATATCTTCAAAGTATTGTTGTTCAGTCTCAGGATATATAATCGGAAGAATTATTAAAACAATAACGATGATTAACTGAATTTCACTAACTACTAATTTAATAAAAGATGAGTTTTGATTGTTAATACTTTCAAATATCTCAGATAATTTATACCTTCTGTATTCTATATACACAAAAACAACGACAACAATTAACAAAATAAAACGATTGGTATTTTCAATATTTTTGACATCATTTTTATTAAAAATTGGTTTTTTACCTAATAAAATCAATTTTTCATTATACATTAATATGATTGATACTGTAATAGTAATAATAAAAACACTTGATGTAAGCATATTTAAATCTAACAAATTAATTTTTTCTTTTTTCATAAACATACCTTTATAAATTATATAGTGATTATTAAAAAATAATGACAATGTATAAACTTTTGGAAAAAGAAACATAATAAAACTAAGGAGGAATTTATGAAAAAAATAGGATTGATTTTGGGTGCTTTAGTAGTCATATCTTTAATTGTTGTCGGTTGTAGTCTAAATGACATGAGTAATACCCCAACTAAACGAACAGAAATATTTTTTAACAAATATCAAACGCTTGATTCAGCAGTATTAAATGATTTAAACCGAGTTGTTGCACTTGAAACTCAGTTTAATACTAGCCAAAGGGAAGTATATAAGGAATTAATGAAAAATCATTATCAAAATCTCATTTATAAAATAAAAGATGAAGAAATTAATGGTGATAATGCGGTTGTAACGGTTGAAATAGAAGTAACTGATTATTCGTCTGCTATAAGGAATTCTAGCATTTATTTAGAAGAACATCCTGAAGAATTTCAAAATGAGCAAGGTGAATATGATGTTAGTAAATATTCTGATTATCGTTTAGCGCAATTAAAGGATGTTGATGAAAAGGTAAAATATACTTTGGAATTGAATTTAACAAAAGTTGATAAACAATGGCAAGTTGATCAAATAAGTACTGTTGATGAAGAAAAAATTCATGGAATCTATGTTTATTAAAAAGGAGATAATAGTCTAAAATTATCTCTTTTTCATATTATTAAATTAGGTGATTTAATGAAAAAAATGCTTGTCATAATATTATTAATATTTATAATGCCTATTAGTGCCAATGCTTTTTCAACAAGTGCAGAATGCGGAATCTTAATGGATCAAAATAGCAAACGGATAATGTATGAGAAAAATATCCATAAGGTTAAAAGTGTTGCCAGCATTAGTAAAATAATGACGGCTGTTGTTGCTATTGAAAGTAATAAACTTAATGAAATTGTTGTTATTGATGATGAAATATTGAAAGCTTATGGGTCAGCAATCTATATTAAAATCGGTGAAAAGATATCCTTATTGGATTTAGTATACGGTTTGATGCTTAGAAGTGGAAATGATGCGGCATTAGCAATTGCTACTAGTGTATCTGGTTCGGTTGAACAATTTGTTGCTGAAATGAATAAAAAAGCTAAAGAAATTGGTATGAAAAATACAGTTTTTAATAATCCTAGTGGTTTAGATAATGAAAAAGGAAATTATTCAACGGTGTATGATATGGCTCTCCTTACTAGTTATGCTATGTCTAATGATACTTTTAAAAAAATAACAGGAACTAAGAGACATGTAATTAAAACTAATATGAATGTTTATGATTGGACTAATAAAAATAAACTTTTATCATTATATAAATATGCAACTGGTGGTAAAACGGGGTTTACGGAAATTGCTAAAAGAACTTTAGTGACTACTGCGAGTAAAGATAATCTCGATTTGGTAGCCGTAACATTTAATGATGGTAATGATTTTTATGATCATCAATCATTATTTGAGGAAGGCTTTGAGACTTATAAAAATTATAAAATATTACTTAAAGATAAGATAAATATTATTGGCGAGAATTATTATAGACGACCTCTATACTTGAAAAATAGTTTTACTTACCCTTTATTGAGTAGTGAAGTGGATAATTTATATTTGAAATTTGAAATATCGAAAGTTAAAAATTATAAGGTTAATGATATTGTTGGACTAGTTAAGGTAATGGTTGGTGATCAAGAAATCTATAAAGATAATATTTATGTTGGGGAAAAGGTAAAAAAAGAAAGAAAAGGCATTTTTGAATGGTTTAAAAGCTTATGGTAAACAAGATATGGAGTACCTTTATTATTATTGGTATCGTTTTTACCTTATTAACTGGTCAAGTTCAATTAATAAACAAAATAATTTTAGAGAGTGCAAAAGCAAGTTTTGAGTTAACTATGCAAATCTTTCCTGTTATTGCTTTATGGTTAGGAATTATGAATATTGCATCAGTCTCAGGATTACTAAAAAAAATATCTATTATTATTTCTCCATATCTTGGAAAACTTTTTCCCGGAATTCCAAGAGGTCATGAAGCTCTTAGCTTAATCGCGTCAAACATTGTTATAAATATGTTTGGTCTCGGAAACGCGGCAACGCCTTTTGGCTTAAAAGCTATGAAATCATTACAAGAATTAAATGATAAGAAAGACACAGCTAGTAATAGTATGGTAACCTTTTTAATTATCAATACTAGTGGTGTTACAATTATTCCGACAACCGTTATTTCAATGCGTATGATGTATGGAAGCGCCCATCCAACTGAGATAGTCCTAGCCTGTATTATTGCAACTTTGATTTCTTCTGTATGTGGTATTATTATTGATTATTTAATTAGAAAAAAGGAGGGAAAACGTGGTTAATTTTATTTCTGAATTAATGATTCCGTTGCTAGTACTTTTTATTGTAATATATGCTATAATAAAAAAAATTAATGTTTATGATGCTTTTGTTGAAGGCTCTACTGAAAGTTTTCAAATGATATTAACTATCTTTCCTTGTATTTTAGCAATGATTTTTGCTATTAATATATTTTTAGAAAGTGGACTTTTAACTGGAGTTTTAGAACTAATAAGGCCTGTTTTATCAATGCTTAAAGTTCCGGTTGAAATAATACCGATGGCTTTGATGAGACCAATATCTGGTAATGCAACCTTAGCCATTTTGAATAATTTATTAAGTGATTTTGGTCCTGATAGTTTAATTGGAAGAATTGGTTCTGTTATACAAGGATCAACCGAAACGACCTTTTATGTCCTAACATTATATTTTGGGAGTGTGGGTATTAAAAAAATTAGACATGCTATGTGGACTGGACTAACGGTGGATTTGATTGGGATAATTTCTAGTATTATAATTGTTCTATTGTTTTTTGGACCTTAAGTATGTATAATAGAACTAGGTGATTTTATGGAAAGAATCCAAAAAGTTATTGCTAACTATGGCTATTGTTCAAGACGTAAGGCTGAAGAACTTCTTTTGAAAGGACAAGTAAGAGTTAATAGTGAAGTAATAAAAGAATTAGGTTACAAAGTATCTTCTAAAGATATTATTGAAGTAGAAGGTAATATTATAGAAAATCAAGAAAAAGAATATATATTATTAAATAAACCGAGAGGAGTTATTACAACAACTAGTGACGATAAACATCGTAAGACGGTTATTGATTTAATCCCTAGTGGAAAAAGATTATACCCAGTTGGAAGGCTAGATTATGATACAACTGGATTGCTTCTTTTAACCAATGATGGGGAGTTAGCAAATCTAATTATGCATCCTAAAAATCAAGTTGAAAAAGTTTATATTGCTAAAATAGAAGGAATATTAACTGGTGAAAAAATTAAAAAACTTGAATATGGGGTTGTCATAGACGGTATTAAGACAGGTCGAGCTAAATTAAAGGTTCGGAAAATCGATAAAAAAAATGGGACAAGCATTGTCGAATTAACTATTCATGAAGGACGTAATCATCAGGTAAAGAAAATGTTTGATGCCGTAGGTCATGCAGTATTAAAATTAAAACGCGAAAGAATATCTTTTTTAACCCTTACGGGAATTAATTCTGGAGAATTCCGTTATTTAAATCCGAAAGAAGTAAAAAAGTTATATAACGAGTTATTAAAAAGCGAGGAATAGTTAATGAGAGAATATTTAGATAATCTAACAGGATTGTATAATTTGTTTTATTTAAAGGAAAATTATCAAAAATACATAGAAAATAAAGAAGAATGTTATTTAATTTCTATTGATTTTGAAAAACTAAAATATATTAACGATAATTTTGGACATAGTGCGGGTGATGCCAGTATAAAAGCCTTTGCTAAAGCTGCTATGGATGTTTTTGAAGACTCAATTATTGTCAGACGAAGTGGTGACGAATTTATAATAGTAACTACTTATAATGTGGCTGAGATTGTCGAACGTTTAAATTTAATTTTAAATAAAATCAAAGAGGCTCATGAGCAGGGATTAATTCCAATTTTTTTCAGATTTAACACAGGAATCAAATTGTGTGAAAATTATTTAGACGAGACTTTATATAAGTCAGACATTACTATGTATAATGCTAAAAAAAATGAAAAGCTGTTTGAATTTTATAATCGAGAATTATTAAATACAGTAAAAAGTGAAGAGGCATTTGTTAATGAAGTGGATGATATGATTTATAATAATTTAACCGAATATCATGTTCAACAAGTGTTTGATATAAATGGTCAAAATGAAATAATGAACCAAATTTATACAAGAGGAGCTGATGGGAAGCCAATCTTGTATGGAGAAAACTTTAATATTCTTTTAACTAATTTTAGATTAAAGAAAATTGATATGAATAACATTGATAGATTGTTTTCTGATATTCTGCCCAATGTTGGAGGGAAACAAAAATATTCTCTTACCATTCATTATGATACTTTATTAACTAGAGAATTTGGATTTGTTGATTATCTTCAAAAGAAGATTAAAGATAATAATATTGATTCTAGTAGAATTGTTTTGAATATTGATATTATGGGAAGTATTGATAAGCCATTTAAATTAATAAAAATTTTAATTGAACTTAAAAATATTGGTATTCAACTTTGTCTTGATAATATTAATTTTTGTGAACGCGACGTAATTATACCAATTGTGGCATGTATCAATATTGATTATGCATATATTCATAAAAATACATTAATTAAGGCAATGAATGAAAAAAGATGTAAATTAGTACTTGAAAGTTTTTTAAATTTATTGCTTGAATTAGGGACTACTCCAATATTTACTAATATTGATAGTCAGGGCGAATTGGAATTTATTAAATCAATAAATGAAAAAAGTCTTATTAGGGGTCATTTATATTCACAAGAAAAGGTATTAAAAAAAATGTTACATAAATAACATTTTTTTATTTTACCCATTCAATTGCATCTGTTGGACAAGAGTCAATTGCCTCCTGAACATTATCAACTAAATCTTCTTTTACTTCATCTACAATTACTTTGGCTACTTCTTCAACTTCAAATACATCGTTAACAATTGATTCACATAATCCACAAGCAATACAATTTTCTTCTATAATTTTTACCTTTTTCATATTTCCTCCTAGTTTAATTATAGTTAAAATACATTGAAAATGCAATATAATGTTTAAAAAAAAGATAAATTATGGTATCATTTATATATGAGGTGTTATTATGAGTAGCAGAATGGAAAAGTATTATAAAACAAATAGTAATATCAAACGACGTAGTGTAAAAAATGAAGAGTTATATCGTACTATATATGATGATGGTGAATACTCAAATATTGAAGGTATCGCTAACATCGAAAAGAAAAACGAGATTGACTTAACTCAGATTCGTGAATTATTAAAAAGTGTTGAAACAAATGGCCGTGAAACTAGTAAACCCGTTGTTACTCCTAAAACAGAAACTAAAGATACAAGTATTGCACTTATGGATGAAGAACATAAAAGTTACGATATTAAAGATGTTTTAAACAAAGCTAAAGATGAGCGAACTGACAAATCAAGTGAATATCATCAATTAAGTAATACACAATTTAATATATTAAAAAAAATAAAAATTGATGAACCACTTAGTGAGGAAGAAGATCAAGGATTAAAAGAGTTAATTCACACTATAACCAATACTAGTATGTTAAATAAACTGGAAGATCGTGAATTGAGTTTAAATTTATTGTCATCGTTAAAGGATTCAGAAAATACTTTAATTAATGAAAAATCATACATTGATAACATGATAGATGATGAAGAGCAAAAGGAAGAAGTAAAAAGTAAGGTTGATGAAATTGATAAATCATTTTTCACATCTAGTTTAGGATTTTGTGATGAAGATTTTGAGGATTTAAAAGATATAAAGAAAACTTTAAGAAAAAATACCTTCTTTATTAAATCATTAACATTTTTACTAGTAGCAATAATTATTGGTGTAATTATATATGTTGTATACAATATATTATAGTGATTTTATTTCTAAGTAGGGACTAACAAGTCCCTTTTTTAATTGCAATAATATATCAAATAAGTTATAATTATAACGAGGCTGATAAGATGAATGACTTATGTAATATAATCCAAAATAAAATGAATGAAGGTGTTTCTGATAACGTCTTTCCTGGTTCAACATACGCTATAATTCATAAAGGAAACATAATAATGGATGTTGTTGGATATAAGTCTCTTTATCCTATCAAAGAGGAAAATCGTATTGATACTATTTATGATCTAGCATCACTTACTAAAGTTCTTGTTACTAATACTTTAATTGGTAAATTATTAGAAGATAAAATAATTGATTTAGATGATTTAGTAAAAAAATATATTAAAGAATTTAAACATGATGATATAACAATTAAAGACTTATTAACTCACTCCTCAGGGCTACCGGCTAATGTTAATTGGATGCACATAAAAACAAGAGAAGAATATTTAGATTTAATCTTAAATGTTGAAAAAGTAATTCCTAGACATAGTAAAGCCCTTTATTCAGATATTGGTTTTATTATTTTAGGTATTTTAATTGAACGAATTACTAATGAATCATTAGACAACTTAGCCAACAAGCATATCTTTAAGAAATTAGAAATGTATGAAACAACTTATAATCCAATTGAAATAGAAAGATGTGCCCCAACAGAACTTGAAGGTGAGACATATGTAAAAGGCTATGTTCACGATAGAAAAGCACGATTATTTAATGGTGTTGCAGGTCATGCTGGAGTTTTTAGTACAGTATCAGATTTAATAAAATTCGCTCAACTGATTCTAAATGAAGGTGTTTATAAAGGAAATCAAATAATTTCAAAAGAAATAATTGAGTTATGGTATCAACCAACATTTATTGATGACACTGAACGTTATCGAACAATTGGCTGGATTGAAGGAAAAAGAAGTACAGTTTGTGATTACATTTCATCAAAAGCAATGTATCATCAAGGATTTACGGGGAATCGATTATTAATTGATAAGGGTAATGATTTAGCCATTATTATTTTATCAAATCGGGTTCATCCAACAAGAAATAACAATGCCTTTGGTGAATTTTTTGGTGAAGTTACAACATTGATATATGAAAATTTAATTGTCAATAACCATTAGGAGGAATTAAATGAAAGCGTTACTTAAATTAACAAAGTATTTAAAACCATATAAAAAGTGGACAATCATCGCGCCACTTTTAATTATACTAGAAGTTATTATGGATTTATTTTTACCAACTATTATGGCTAATATTGTTAATTACGGTATTGGTGGTAATGATCCAACTTATATTATAATAAATATTGTTTTAATGATTTCATTATCAATTGTTGGCATTGTAGGTGGACTAGGAAGTATCTATTATGCATCAATTGCTAGTGAGTCAGCAGCAGCAGATATCAGAAAAGATCTATTTAAGAAAATTAACAGTTTATCTTTTTTTAATTTTAACACTTTAAAAACGGGTCAACTAATAACAATTATTACTAATGATGTATCAGTAATTGGTAATGTTATTATGCTTGGTCTTAGATTTGTTTTGAGAGTCCCAATTATTATGCTTGGTAGTATTTTTATGGCAATTATGATAAGCCCAACGCTATCATTAATTTTACTGTTTATTATTCCTATTTTATTGATTACCATTTATGCCATTATCAAAAAAGCTTTTCCATATTTTGAAAAGACACAAAAATCAGTTGATCAAGTTAATACGGCTGTTCGTGAAAACCTTGGTGGAATCAGGGTTGTTAAATCCTTTGTTATGGAAGACTATGAAATCGAAAAATTTGATCAAGTTAATAAAAATATGATGGATATTATGATTAAAGCGATTAGATATCTTGTTTTAGCAATGCCTCTTATGATGTTGTTTATTAATGTTGCAACGGTATTAGTGCTTTGGGTTGGTGGCAAAATGGCTATTGTTGGAACTCTTAAAATTGGTAGTATTATGGCTTTTATTCAATACTTAACAAATATTTTGACAACCATTTTGATGGCCTCAATGGCGATTGCTGTTACTACTAGAAGTATGGTAAGTGCTAAAAGGATTGATAAAATATTCAATCTAAAAGAGGACATTAAGGAAATAAATAATTCACTTGTAGTTGACAAAATAAAAGGTAAAGTGGAATTTCAAAATGTTGACTTTACTTATCAAGAAGGGTTAGGAGACAATGTTTTAAAAAATATTAATTTTGTTATTGAACCAGGAAGTAATGTTGCAATATTAGGGTCAACAGGTAGTGGCAAGACAACTGTCGCATCACTTATTGCAAGATTTTATGATCCGATTTCAGGAACAGTCTTAATTGATGATATAAATATTAAAGATTATTCACTTAAAACATTAAGAAAAAATATAGGCGTTGTTTTTCAACAAGCATCATTATTTTCTGATACTATTAAAAATAATATTAAATATGGAAATGAAACAGCAACTGATAAAGATATAATTAAAGCTGCGAAAATAGCTGAAGCTCATGAGTTTATTATGAAAAGACCAAATGGTTACGATGATTTAATTGAACAGGGTGCTACTAATTTAAGTGGTGGTCAAAAACAAAGATTATCTTTGGCAAGAGCCATAGCTGCTAATAGTTCTATATTAATCCTTGATGATACAACAAGTGCTCTTGATATGGAAACAGAAAAGAAAATTAAAAAATCATTGAAAAAACATCTTGAAAATAAAACAGTTTTTACAATAACTCAAAGAATAACAACGGCTATTGATTCTGATATTATTATCGTTTTAGAAGATGGTGAAGTATCAGGAATTGGTAATCATGAATCTTTAATTAAGAATAATTCAATTTATAAAAGCATTTATAAATCCCAAGTAGCAAAGGAAGTGGTTTAGATGTTTGAAACAAATGGAGAAGCAATTAAAAATAAAGCAACTAAACCGAAAGAAACAATAAAAAGGATATGGAATTATTTACAAGAAGAAAAGAAATCAATTATTATTGTTGTAATTATGGTTATTTTATCAACAATTATTAGTGTTTTAAGTCCTGTGTTAATTTTAATAGCGATTGACGAGTTTATTGCTCATAGTCAATTAAAAAGTTTAGAAACACTTCTTATTTTATTAGCTATTATTTATTTTTTAACTTCGTTACTTAATTATTTATCTGGTTTTTTTATGGTTTCAGTATCAGAAAGAGCCTTATATAAGTTAAGGAGGGATTTATTTAATCATTTAGAAAAACTATCTCTTAATTTTTTTGATAAAAATAAAAAAGGGGATTTAATGAGTCGTTTTACTAATGATATTACGGTAATTAGTGAAACTCTAAGTGATGTGGTAATCCAAGTAATTAACAGTGTGTTAATTCTTATAGGAGTAGGAATAATCATGTTTGTAATTAATCCGTTACTCGCACTTACAACGGTTATTACTGTACCTTTATTTTTCTTTATTGTTCTTAAGATTGGTGAAAGGGTTGGTCGCTACTATAAAGAGCGTCAAGAGGTTTTAGGAAGCCTTAATGCTTACACAGAAGAAAGAATTAGTGGAATTGAAGTAGTAAAAAGTTATGGTAAGGAAGAAAAGGCAGTTGCAAAGTTTGTGGAACATAACAATAGATTAAAAGAAACATCTATTAGAGCACAATTGTATTCTAGTTTAATTATGCCAACTAATATTGCTATTAGTAATATTACTAGTATCTTACTTATTAGTGTTGGTGCTTTATTAACGATTAATGGTAAGGCAACGGTTGGGAGTATTTTAGCATTCTTGACTTATTCTAAAATGTTTAATCGACCAGTTACTCAATTGGCAACAATTTATTCTTCAATTCAGTCAGCACTTGCTGGTGCTGAACGAATTTTTGATATTATTGATTATCCAATCGAAGTGCTTGATGCCAAAAATGCTGTATCGCTTACTAAAATAAAAGGTGATGTCGAATTTAATAATGTTAATTTTGGATATTTAGAAGATGAATTGGTTCTTAAAAATTTCAATTTAAAAGTGAAGAGTGGGGAACATATTGCTTTAGTCGGTCCAACCGGTGCTGGTAAAACAACTATTATTAATTTGTTATCAAGGTTTTACAATTTGAATTCTGGTACAATTACTATTGATGGCAAAGATATAAGTAAAGTAAAAATAGCTGATCTAAGAAAAATAACGGGCATAGTTTTACAAGATACACATCTTTTTAAGGGGACCGTTTTTGATAATATTAGGTATAGTAAGATGGATGCAACTTTAGAAGAGGTAATTGAGGCTTGTAAAAAGTCACAGGCTCATTCGTTTATTAGAAGATTGCCTGATGGTTATTACTCAGAGGTTGAAGAAGAAGGAAGTAATTTCTCGCAAGGACAACGACAATTAATTTCTATTGCAAGAGCAATACTAGCTGATCATGAAATTTTAATTCTTGATGAAGCGACTAGTAATGTTGATACTAGAACAGAAATAGCTATTCAAAAAGGAATGGAAAAATTAATGGAAAGAAAAACTAGTTTTGTTATCGCCCATCGATTATCAACAATCGAAAGGTCAGATAAAATAATTGTTATTAATAATGGTGAAATAGTTGAAAGTGGAAATCATGCTGATTTAATTGCTAAAAAAGGATTCTATTATAATTTATATAAAAGTCAATTTGATAATTAAATTATATAAAACTATCTTTTTTCCTTTTTTTTTGCTATAATTTAATTATAAATAAGGAGTGATTATATCATGGATAAAAAAGACGGAATTTTTGATGAAATTGAAATACTTGATGATTTTTCAGAAACGGAAGCTGACCCAGAAATAGTTAATAATGATTGGTTGTCAGATTTTACTGATAATACCAAAGAAGATAATCAATTAGATATTCAATTTAACGAAATAGATAAAATGGGTAATTCTTTGGATGCTGTCCAAACTACTGAATTAAATCAAGAAGAGGTCCCAAAGGTTGAAGAAGAACCAACAACTGAACCCATTAATACTGATGAAGCGATGATTAATCCGGAATTAGAAGCACCTGTACTTAATGTAAATGATGAAGAAAAAACCGAAGTTTTAGATAATCCTGAATTATTGAATATCGAAGATCCAGAAGCTCAACAAAAAACAACCGAAAATGAAGAACTTGAAAAAGAATTGAACAATAATAGAAGTGTATTCTTTATTGTTGGATTATTTGTTGTTCTAATCATATTCATTATTTTATTGCCTTTTGTTACAGAATGGTTAAAATAATAAAAAACGACAAAAAACATCATAGCAATTAGTTATGATGTTTTTATATGTTAGTTGATAAAGATATTATTAAATTCATATCATCGTCTTTAGCCATAATATTTTTATGCTCTAACTGACATTTCTGACATTTATAAACTATTTTATATGTGTCTTTAAATTTTTCAATTTTAATTGGTTGCAATAATCCTTGACATTCATTTAATCTGTCACCTGGAAATATATCAACGTGTTTAGAATATAAGCAATGATTACAGTGATCCCTAGCGGTATAATTTAGTTTTGAAACTTCCTTATGACAATTCTCACAAATGAAATTTTCATCTATCATTTTAAATCTTTTTTGATTCATTGTTTAATTACCTCATTACAGGTCGTAACATCAATCCAAGTTCCTTTAGTAATTCTTTCTAAATCATTAACACTTATTTTAAGCGCTAGATTAAAATCCCCTGCGGCTGGATAAACATATTCTAATTGCTTCAAAGAATTATCTAAGTATATTTTTACATTTTCTTTTAAACCAAAAGGACATACACCACCAATCGGATGATTAGTTAATGTTTCCACTTTATCGGCTGGTACCATTGATGCTTTTTCTTTAAAGTAATCTTTATATTTTTTATTATTTATTTTAGAATCGCCACTCATAACTACAACAATTATGTTGTCTTTTAAAATGAATGCCAGGGTTTTAGCAATTTCATTGGTAGTTACATTAAGCTCATTAGCAGCCTTTAAAACCGTTGAACTATCATTTAATGTAACTATATCAGTTTTATAGTTATTGTCTTTTAAAAATTTTAATACATGTTTATTAGCCATTTTTGACACCTCTTTATTGATATTAAAATTATACTATGATATTTAAATAATATCAAATATATGGGAATAATTAATAAAAAATTAAAAATAATAAAATTAGCAGTCATATATTGACATTGCTAAAATATAATAGTATAATGAAGTTAGCATTCGGGTGTTAGGAGTGCTAAAAGGATGGTAGGTGATTTATGATAAGTCAAAGACAAGCCGAATTATTAAAGTTGATAGTCGAGGAGCATATTAAGACAGCTAAAGCTGTTAGTTCAAATTCTTTATGTGACAGTTTAGACTGCTCGAGTGCAACTATAAGAAACGAAATGGCAGCATTAGAAGATTTAGGTTTAATTGAAAAAACACATATTTCTTCAGGTCGCATACCTAGTGAAAAAGGATATCGATATTATGTTGATAATATTATGGAACCAAAAAAATTAACTGGTGAAGACATGTTAAAATTACAAACAATTTTTCATAACAAATCATTAGTTTTAAGTGATGCGATATTAAGAAGTATGGAAATCATTTCTGAATTGACTAGTTATACTTCAATCGTTTTAGGAAATGCTTCTAAAGAAAACCGTTTAAGTAAGGTTGAAGCAATACCGATAGACAAAAATAGAATTGTGGCTATCGTTATAACTGATAAAGGTCATGTTGAAAATAAAAATATTTTTATTGAATCAACAGTTAGTATTGAGGAGGTCCAAAAAACAATCGAGCTAATAAATAAGTTGATTGTTGGAACGCCAATTGAAGAAATAAGTAGCAAATTAGAATATGAAATAAAACCAATTATCTCTCAATATGTTACTCAATATGAAACATTATATAATGCTTTTTATAACGCCTTTAGTGAGTTTTCAAATGAAGCTAACGTAAGGATAACCGGAACAAGTAATATTTTAAAGCAACCAGAGTTTAACGACACGGCCAAAATTGGAGAAATATTAAAGAAGTTTGATGATCGCGATTTAATAAATAGTATTAAAGAAGAAGAAAATGGCATTAATATATATGTTGGTAGTGAGAATGAGTTTGATGACGATGTTGGAGTTATCAAAACCAAATTTGAAGCTAATGGCGAAGTTGGAACAATTGCAATAATTGGACCGAAAAGAATGGAATATGACCGTGTCTTTGCGCTGTTAGAATACATTAAAGAAAACATAGGAGGGTGAAAATGAAAAGTGAAATAGAAAATGAAGTTGAAAAAACTTTAGAAGATCATGAATGTGATTGTTGTTCAAAAGAAAATCATGAGGAACACAATTGTGAATGTCATGACGAAGAAGAGAAAGTAGAACAAAAAAAGGATAAGAAAAATGAAAAATATGAAGAAAAAATAAAAGAATTGGAAGAAAAGAATCTTCGTTCACAAGCTGAACTTGTTAATTACAGAAAACGTAAAGATGAGGAAGTTAGTCGTATAATGAAATATGCTAACGAAGATATTGTTAAAAGAATTCTTCCTGTATTAGATAATTTTGAACGAGCAATTGATATGGATGATGATAATTTAGAAGATGAAGTATCAAAATTTTTATCAGGTTTTAAAATGATTTATGTTGATTTTAAAAATGCTATGAAAGAGTTTGAGGTTATTGATATTGATGGTAAAAATAAACCATTCGATCCAACCTATCATGAGGCTGTTTTGACTGATGTTGTCGAAGGTGTGGAGCCGGGTATGGTTGTTGAAGTTTTACAAAAAGGTTATTTATTAAAAGATAGAGTTATAAGACCAGCGATGGTTAAGGTAAGTGAATAAGGAAAGGTGAGAAAAGATATGAGTAAAACAATAGGTATAGATTTAGGAACAACAAATAGTTGTGTAAGTATTTATGAGGGTGGAGAAGCTAAAATAATTACAAACCCAGAAGGGGGAAGAACTACTCCATCAGTTGTCGCTTTTAAAAACGGCGAAATAATTGTTGGGGAAGCAGCTAAAAGACAAATAGTTACTAACCCAGACACAGTATCATCAATTAAGAGATTAATTGGTAGTGATAAAAAGGTAAAAGCTAATGGTCGTGAATATACGCCAGAAGAAATAAGTGCTATGATATTAGCTGATTTAAAGAAAACAGCTGAAGCTTATTTAGGAACAACAGTAAGTAAAGCAGTCATAACTGTTCCAGCATATTTCAATGATGCTGAACGTCAAGCAACTAAAAATGCTGGTAAAATTGCTGGTTTGGAAGTTGAAAGAATTATCAATGAACCAACAGCCGCAGCCTTATCATATGGACTTGATAAAACAGATAAGACAGAACAAATATTAGTATACGATTTAGGTGGAGGAACTTTTGACGTTTCAATTCTTGAATTAGGAGATGGTGTATTTGAAGTTTTATCAACTAGCGGTAATAATCGTTTAGGTGGGGATGATTTTGATAATCGAATTATGGATTATCTAGTTGGTGAATTTAAAAAAGAAAATGGAATTGATTTATCTAAAGATAAAATGGCTATGCAACGTGTAAGGGATGCTGCTGAAAAGGCTAAAAAAGAATTAAGTGGAATTACATCAACACAAATATCATTACCATTTATTTCACAAGGAGAAGATGGACCAGTTCATTTAGAAATGTCATTAACAAGAGCAAAATTCGAAGAATTAACTAGTGATTTAATTGATTCTACTTTAACTCCAGTTCGTAATGCCTTAAAAGATGCTGGATTAAAAGCTAGTGATATTGATAAAGTTGTATTAGTTGGTGGTTCAACTCGTATCCCAAGAGTTCAAGAAATTATAACTAAAGAATTAGGAAAAGAACCAAGTAAAGGTGTTAACCCAGATGAAGTTGTAGCAATGGGTGCTGCTATTCAAGCAGGTGTCTTAGCGGGTGATGTTGCTGACGTTGTATTACTTGACGTTACACCATTATCACTTGGTATTGAGACTTTAGGTGGAGTAACAACTGTATTAATTCCTAGAAATACAACAATTCCAACAAGCAAAAGTCAAGTATTCTCAACTGCTGCTGATAATCAACCAGCTGTTGATATCCATGTTTTACAAGGTGAAAGATCAATGGCCCTTGATAATAAAACATTAGGAAGATTCCAATTAACAAATATCCCGCCAGCACCTCGTGGTATTCCACAAATCGAAGTAACATTTGATATTGATGCTAATGGTATTGTTAATGTTAAGGCTAAAGATTTAGGTACTAATAAAGAACAATCAATTACTATTACTTCTTCTGGTGCATTAAGTGAAGAAGAAATTGATAAAATGGTTAAAGAAGCAGAAGCAAATAAAGAAGCTGATTTAAAACGTAAGGAAGAAGCAGATTTAAGAAACGAAAGTGAGCAATTAATTTTTGCTACTGAAAAGGCTATTAAAGATTTAGGAGAAAAAGTTGATAATAGTGATAAGGAAACTGCTGAAAAAGAAATTAACGAACTTCGTGAAGCTTTAGGAAAAGAAGATATCGAAGATATTAAACAAAAACGTGATAAATTAAATGAAACTGCTATGAAATTAGCAACTAAAGTTTATGAAGAAGAAGCTAAAAAAGCTCAAGCTAACGCTGAACAACCTGAAACTGAAAAAAATGCCGAAGATTCGAAAGATGACAATGTTGTTGATGCTGAGTTTGAAGAAAAATAAAAAAAGAAATGTAGAAGTCTAACTGACTTCTACATTCTACTATTGAAAAGGAGAAAAAAATGCCTATAAAACAAAATTCAAGAGATATGATTGAAGAAAGTTATAAGTGGGATTTATCGCTAATATATAAAACTGATAATGATTGGTATAATGAATATAATAAGTTATCAGAGCAAATTTTGGATTTTTCTAAGTACAAAGGTAATATTTTAAATAATGCTGAAAATTTACTTAATACTCTAGAAGATTTAATGTATGTAGAAAGAATTCTGTCAAAACTTTATGTATATGCATATATGCGAAGTGATGAGGATACTGGTAATACTTATTATCAAAAACTAAAAGGTGAAATTGATAATCTGGCAGTAACGGTATCTGAAATAACATCTTTTGTTGTACCTGAATTGATTAATGGTGATTATGAAATAGTTTCTAATTATATTTTAGAAATCCCAAAATTATCTCAGTATAAACTTATGCTTACAGAAATTTATCGTTCTAAAAAGTATACCTTAACTGATAATGAAGAAAAAATATTATCTAAGCTATCTAATGTTCTTGGATTATCTAATGATATCGCAACTTTAGCAAGAAATTCAGATCTTGTCTTTGGAACCATTAGTGATGAAGATGGTCAATTAGTTGAACTTACTAATAGTAATTATTCAAAATATATTGAATCGCCTAATAGAGAAGTTAGAAAAAATGCTTTTTTAACTTTATATAAAGGTTATGAAACCATCAAAAATACTTTAGCAAAAACCCTATCAGGTGAAGTTGAAAGTAATAATGCTATTGCTAATATT
The DNA here is from genome assembly GCA_028706395.1 of Bacilli bacterium. GTDB lineage: Bacteria > Bacillota_I > Bacilli_A > RF39 > UBA660 > DUPI01. Next base: position 69,933 of record JAQWBL010000001.1, read on the forward strand.
AGAGGATTTGAAAATGCGTTAGAAATGTCTTTGTTTGGTGGTAATATTGATTCTAAAATTTATCATAACTTAATAAAAGTTGTTAATGAAAACTTAGATGTTCTTCATAAATATTATCAATTGAAAAAAGATTGTTTAGAAGTAGAAGAACTGAATCTATATGATGTCCATGTTCCAATTGTTGGAACATTAAAAAAAACCTACAGTTTTGATAAAGCAAAAGAACTTATTAATAATGCTTTAAAAATATTAGGTGAAAATTATCTAAATGATTTAAATAGAGCATTTAATGAAAAATGGATTGATATATATCCTAATATGGGCAAGAAAAGTGGGGCCTATTCATGGGGATGTTATGATAGTAATCCATATATTTTATTAAATTATCAGGATCGAATCGATGATGTTTCTACACTTGCACATGAACTTGGGCATTCAATGCATAGTTTATATTCAAGAAAGAATAATGATTATCAAGATTCTGATTACAAAATTTTTGTGGCTGAAGTAGCATCAATTGTTAATGAATTATTATTGTACAATTATATGCTTGAAACAACTACAGATAAAGATGAAAAATTAGGCATTTTAAATAACATGATGGAGCTTTTTAAAAGCACATTATATCGTCAAACGATGTTTGCAGAATTTGAATTAGATATATATGAACGAGCTAATAACAATGAAATATTAACACATGAGTTATTATCAAAAGTATATTATGATTTAAATGAAAAGTATTTTGGAAAAAATGTATTAGTAAATGATGAAATTAAATATGAGTGGGCGAGAATTCCTCATTTCTATATGAATTTTTATGTTTATCAATATGCAACTGGGTTGTCAGCAGCGTGTGCTATTGTTAAAGATATTATCGCTGGAAAACCAAATGCTATTGAAAATTATTTAGAATTTTTAAAAACTGGAGGCCGAGACTATCCTGTTGAATTATTAAAAATAGCGGGTGTTGATATGTCAGAACCAAAAGTTATTGAAGACGCAATTTCTCTGTTTGACGACATTATAAAACAATTTATTGAATTAAGAAATAGCTAGGAAGTAGGTGGAGAAGTGAATAAAAGAGATTATTATGAAGTCTTAGGCGTAAATAAAAACGCGACATTAAATGAAATAAAAAGTGCTTTTAGAAAATTGGCAAAGCTTTATCATCCAGATGTATCAAAAGAACCATATGCTGCTGAAAAATTTAAAGAAGCTCAAGAAGCTTATGCCATTTTGAGTGATGAAGGTAAAAGAAAACAATATGATCAATTTGGACATAATGCTTTCTCTGGAAATGGAGGAGCACAAGGATTCGATTTTTCTAATTTTGATTTTTCAGATATTTTTGGAGATATCTTTGGTAGTTCAGGATTTGGCGATTTCTTTTCAGGAGGACGTACTAGTACCGGGAATCGTGCTAGAAAAGGTCGCGATTCACTAATGGAAATGCGATTGACTTTTGAAGAAGCCGTTTTTGGAACTAAAAAAACAATTAAGTTAAATGTATCTGAAAATTGTGATGATTGCAGGGGGCGTGGTGGACATGATGAAAAAACTTGTCCAACATGTCATGGAAGTGGTCAAGTAACAGCTGAGCAACGAACAATTCTTGGATCGTTTATGACTAAAACTACTTGTAGTACTTGTCAAGGTAAGGGTGTTACCTATGAAAAAAGATGTAATACATGCCGTGGAACTGGTAAAAAAGTTGAATCTAAAACAATTGAAGTTAAGATTCCAGCCGGTGTTGATAATGGCAATCAATTAAGAATTCCTGGCAAAGGTGAAGCTGGTATTAATGGTGGTCCAAATGGAGATGTATACTTAGAATTCGTTGTTGAAAAACATCCTCTTTTTGAACGAAATGGTAATGATATTTACATGGAATTACCAATCACTATTACTGATGCTGTATTAGGTACAAAGATAGATGTCCCAACGCTAACTGGTAATGTTAAGTTAACAATTCCAGCTGGTAGTGAAACTAATGATAAACATCGTTTAAAAGGAAAAGGAATTGAAGATGTTAATTATCACAATAAAGGTGATATGTATGTTATTCTAAAAGTAGTAGTTCCTAATAAATTAACTAAAGAACAAAAGAAATTATTTGAATCATTAAGAAAGACTGATTTAGAAGATGGCGATCAATTTAAAAAGGTTAGAAAATATTTGAAATAATATTCTTGATATTAGTAGAAAATTATAATATAATTGTAGTGATGAAAGGATGTAATTATGGACGATATAATACTTGAGACCGAAGAAAAAATGTTAAATTCGATTGAAACTATGGAGGCACGATTTGTTAATGTTCGTGCTGGTCGTGCTAATCCTGCTATTTTAGATGGTGTTATGGTAACCTATTATGGAACACCTACTCCATTAAAACAATTAGCAACTATTTCCATTCCAGAAGCTAGACAACTATGTATAAAACCATTTGATCGTACTACTTTAGGTGATATTGAAAAAGGTATATACGAAGCCAATGTAGGATTAACTCCTAATAATAATGGTGAAACAATTATCTTAAATATTCCTGTTTTAACAGAACAAACAAGAAAAGATTTTGTTAAACAAGTTAAAGTGATGGCTGAAGATTGTAAAGTAGCACTTAGAAATGCTAGACAAGACGGAAATAACAAGATTAAAAAATTAGAAATTTCAGAAGATGATATTAAAAATGGAATTGATGAAATACAAGAACTAATTAATAAATATAATAAAGTTATCGAAGATAAATTAAAGGTCAAAGAACAAGAATTAATGACTGTTTAGAATAAGGTGTTGTCTTATTCTTTTTTTGTAGTATTTTATGTAAAGTCCAATAGTAATTTATTAATTATTTTGATATAATGTTAACATGAGGTGGTATGATGATAAAAAAACTAAATTATATAGCATTAATAATGGTTTTCTTAATACCTTTGTTTGCAGTTCCTACTAACGTTTTGGCAAATAATAACGAAAACAAAACCTTACGTGAATTATATAATGAACTATTAAAAGTAGAAGAAGAACTAAAAAGAGTTAATAATGATAAAAGTTTAACTAAAAGTAAGATAAATCAAATTGAAAAAAATATTGTCAGACTTGATAATGAAGTTGTAGCAATTGGAAATGCTATTGTTAAAACTGAAAAAGAAATTGTTAAGTTAAATGAAAATATTGCTTCTAAAGATAAAGAAATAAAAGAATTAATGAAATTTTTCCAATTATCTACTGGGGAAAACATGTATTTAGAATACGCCTTTGGGGCATCTAGTATGACTGATTTTATTTATCGTTTAGCTGTTGTTGAACAATTAACAAAATACAACAATCAAATGATTGATGATATGAACAATATGATTACTCAGCAAGAAAAGAAAACTAAAGAACTGGCTGCTCAACAAAAAAATGCTCAAGTTAAGAGAAGAGAATTATCTAGTGAGCAAGTGAAACTTGGGGATCGTGTTTATTCTTTAAATGAAAATTCAATGACATTATCAGAAGAAATTGCTGATGCTAAAAAAACGATTAAAAATTATGAAAAATTAGGTTGTAAACCAAATGATATTTTAAGTGTATGTTCTAGAGTTAATGGAGACGTTTCGTTTGCAAGACCAACATTACAAGGGTTAATAACTTGTGGTTGGGGATGCTATGGTGGTCACCGTGCAATAGATATTGGTGGAATCGCTGGTGAAAACATTTATGCGACAGCTGCTGGATTAGTTGTTGATATAACTTGGGGTTCTACTTGTGGCGGAAACTATGTAACCATTCAACATAAAGTAAATGGTAAATCCTATGCATCAAGATATATGCATATGGCAAGTATTAGAGTTGGTCTTCATCAAAATGTTACAAAAGATACTGTCTTAGGTACAGTTGGTGGATATGCTGGTGGATATGACCGATGTACAACTGGACCACATTTACACTTTGCAATTGCAAATGGTGTATATGGTCAAGATTTCTGGAGTTTTGGTAGCTATGCTATTAATCCGGTTAATTTAATTAATTTCCCTCCGGCCGGAGTATGGTTTAGCAGTCGTTATAGAATGTATTAGAAGGAGAATATTATGTTTGGAAAGAAAAAAGAACAAAAGGAATTAGATGTTCGCAGTTTAAATGATATTATATTTTTAGGTAAAAAAATTCTAGGAATTGTATATTTCTTTGTGATTATTTTAGGCGTTTATGCAACGATGGTGCTATTAAAAGAACTTCATATATTCCCTATTATTTTAAAAACAATAGAAATATTGAGTCCATTATTTATTGGACTTTTTGTGGCTTGGTTATTTGACCCGTTTGTAAAATATTTAAATAAAAAAGGTATCAAAAGAGGATGGGGAGCAACCATTTCCTACTTGTTGATCTTAATTGTTTTAATGATAACTTTGAGTGCTATCATACCAATTGTGATTGAACAAGTTAACGAGTTTGCTAAAACAATACCATCTATTTTTGAAAAGTTTACACTTTGGATTGATACTGCTTTTGACAAATTAGGAAAAATCAGTGATATAGATTTATCAGTTGTTAAAGCGGAAATGTTTGCATCGATTGAAAGGATTGGTAGTGAGCTGCCAAGTACTTTGCCGGGTTCATTAGTTAATTTTTTAAGATCATTTTTTTCAGGACTTGGAATTTTTGTTATTGGTTTGGTTATCGGTTTTTATTTATTAATTAGTTTTGATAGTTTTAATGATACAATTATAACTTTCCTACCTAATAAATTTAGAAATGATACTAGGGATTTAATAAATGAGATAAATACTTCAATGAGAAAATTTGTTCAAGGTACTTTATTAGCAGCAATGGTTATCTTTGTTTTTAGTACAATTGGTTTTTATGCTGTTGGTTTAAAAGGAGCCTTATTATTTGGATTCTTTTGTGGAATAACTAATATTATTCCTTATATAGGACCATACCTTGGAGGAATTCCAGCAGTTGTAGTGGGTCTTTCACAAGATCCTAAAATAGGTATATTAGTACTTATTATTGTCATTATCGTTCAATTTGTTGAGAGCAATTTATTACAACCACTATTAATGAGCAAGATGTTAAAATTACATCCTGTTACTATTATGTTAGGATTATTAGTATTTGGTTATTATTGGGGTGTCTTAGGAATGATTTTAGCAACACCAGTGATGGCTATAATAAAATCGATTTTTACTTTCTTTAATGAAAAGTTTGAAATAATAAAAATTGATGATTAGTGGGAGGTATTTATGGATTTAAAAACAGAACAACCAAAAATATATATATTATCGGGAAAAGCAAGAAGTGGTAAAGACACTGTAGCTAAAGTAATAAAAACGGTTTGTGAAGAAAATAATTTAAAATATATTAATTTACAATACAGTTCATATATAAAAGAATATGCTAAAAGAATAAGCAATTGGGATGGTAGTGATGAAACAAAACCTCGTACGTTACTTCAACAATTAGGAACGGAAGTAATTAGACAGCAAATTGATGAAATGTTTTTTGTGAAAAGAATAATTTCTGACATAAAAGTTTATTCGAATTTTTTCGATGTTATCACTATTAGTGACGCTAGATATAAAGAAGAAATTGAGTTTCCTAAAGAAGAATTCGAAGATGTAATATCTATATCAGTTGTTCGCCCTAGTGGTGAAAGTAGTTTAACTGAGGAACAGCAACAACATCTTTCTGAAAAAGCTTTAGATGGTTATGATAAGCATGATTATGTTATAACCAATGATAAGGAATTAGTAGATTTAGAAAATGAAACAAGAAAAATACTTGAAAAAACTTTATTAGAAAAATAGAAAAGAAAAGGTGAATAATGTGGAAAAAACAACACAAACTGAAAAAAGATTAACTCATGATCAAATGCGACAAATGTGGTTTGATTTTTGGACATCTAAAGGGCATGACATTATTCCAAGTGCTCCTTTAGTTCCAATAAATGATCCAACTTTACTTTGGATTAATGCGGGTGTAACACCGCTTAAGAAATATTTTGATGGAAGTGTCGTTCCAAATAATAGAAGAATGGCTAGTAGTCAAAAATGCATTAGAACAAATGATATTGAAAATGTAGGGAAAACCGCTCGACATGCAACCTTTTTTGAAATGTTAGGTAACTTCTCAATTGGAGATTATTTTATAAAAGAAGCAATCACTTGGTCATGGGAGTTTTTAACAAGCGAAAAATGGCTAGGTTTTGATTCTAAAAAACTATACGTAACTATTTATCCGACTGACGAAGAAGCCTATTCTGCATGGAAAAATGTTGGAGTTAGTGATGATCATATTATTAGATTAGAAGATAATTACTGGGAAATAGGACCAGGTCCAAGTGGTCCAGATAGTGAAATTTTTTATGATCGCGGTGAAGAATATGATCCTCAAAAACAAGGAATTAAATTATTAGCAGAAGATATCGAAAATGATCGCTATATTGAAATTTGGAATAACGTTTTTAGCATGTATAATGCTGAAGAAAATGTTAGTCGTGAAAACTATACAGAATTACCAAGCAAAAACATTGATACTGGTATGGGATTAGAAAGAATGTTAACAATTTTACAAGGTGTTGATACTATTTTCGACACTGATTTATTTATTCCAATTATAAAACAAGTTGAAAAAATAAGTAATATTGAATATAAAGGTGAAATGTCTTTTAAAGTAATTGCTGACCATATAAGAACGCTTACTTTCGCTCTATCTGATGGTGCAAGTTTTGGCAATACTGGTCGCGATTATGTTTTAAGAAGACTTTTAAGACGCTCAGTTCGTTATGGTAAAAAACTTGGTATTGAAGAACCATTTATGTATCAACTGGTACCTACTGTTGTTGAAAATATGAAAAAACATTATTCTTATTTGAAAGAACATGAACAAAAGGTTATGGATAAAATAAAAAAAGAAGAGCAATTATTTCATAAGACTTTAATTGAAGGTGAAAAGAAACTTAATGAATTAATTAAAGCTAGTACTACTAAAACAATAAGTGGTGAAGATGCATTTAAACTATATGATACTTATGGTTTTCCATATGAATTAACATTAGAAACTGCTACTGAACTTGGATATACAATTTCCAAAGAAGAATTTGATGCCAGCATGAAAAAACAACAAGAAATGGCTCGTTCATCAAGAATTGATGTTAGTAGTATGAATGTTCAAAATGAAGATTTAATGAAATTTAATGAAAAGAGTGAATTTGTAGGTTACAATCAAATAAAAATAGAAACTAAAATTATTGGACTTTTTGATGGTCAAAAACTTGTTGATACATTAGAAAACGATGGTTATATTGTTTTAGAAAAAACCCCATTCTATGTAGAATCAGGAGGTCAAGTATCTGATCAAGGTACACTTTTAATAAACAATAAAGAATTTACCGTTTTAGATTTATTTAAAGGAACCAACGGGCAAGTATTTCACCATATTAATTTTGATGAAAAACTAAATGTTGGTGATGAAGTTTTAGCAATTGTAAATGAAGAAATTCGCAACAATACAAGAAAAAATCACAGTGCGGCTCATTTATTACAAAAATCATTGCGTGAAGTATTGGGAAATGATGTTCATCAAGCTGGTTCAAGAGTTGATGAAAAAACATTACGTTTTGACTTTACTTATGACAATAAAATAAGTGATGAAGAAGTAATTAAAGTAGAAGCTTTGGTTAATGAAAAAATTAAAACTAATGCTCCTACAACGACTGAAATTATGAGTTTGGATGAAGCTGTAAAAAAAGGAGCGACCGCTTTATTTGAAGAAAAATATGGTGATGAAGTTAGAGTTTTAACAATTGCTGATTCAGTGGAACTATGTGGTGGAACTCATGTTCAAAATGTTTCTGATATCGAAATTTTTGCTATCAAAAGTATTGAATCTAAAGGAAATAATGTATATAGAATCGAAGCAACTACAGGAAGTAATATTGAAAATGAATTATTTGATGCGATAAAACCGTATAATGATGGCATGATTAAATTATTAATTAAATCTAAAAAAATAGTTGAAGATGCATTAAAAGAAGAAATAGTTTTAACTTTTAATGTTGATATTAATCATGATAAACCAACAAGTTATAATGATATAATTATTAATCGAAATGAACTTGAACATGTTAAAAAACAAGTTCAAATATTAGAAAAAAAATATTTGGATCTTAAAGTTCAAAAAGCACTTGCTGATTTGAGTATGTTTCTAAATAAGGTTGAGAACGTTAATGGAATTAACACAATTATTATGACTGTTGAAAACTATGAATTGAATATTATTAAGGAAATAATTGCTGAATTATCAAATCAATTAAATAATAGTTTTATATTTATTGCTAATAAAAATGAAGATAATGTTAATTTTATAGCGCGTTCTAATAATAATTTAAAAGATATATTAGACTGTGGTAATATTGTTAAAAATGCTTCTGTTAAATCAAATGGTAGTGGTGGTGGAAGTAAGGTCTATGCTCAAGGTGGCGGGACAACAACCACAGAACTTGGCAATATTATAGAAGAAGTAAAAACAGTTGTAAAAAATGCTAAACAATGATAAAATATTGGTGTATTTATAGGGGAGTGATATTATGTCAAAAACCAAAATATATGAAAGTGATACGTTTCAAGATGCTTTAATTGGAGAAACAATCCGTGAAGTGATTGAAATATTAGAAGAACGAGGATATAATCCAATTGATCAAATAGTTGGATATTTGATGAGTGGTGATCCAGGTTATATTTCTAGTCATAAAGAGGCAAGAAATAAAATCACTAAATTTGATAGAACTGAAATTCTTGAATGTCTAATAAAAAGTTATAAATAATATGCGTTATTTAGGACTTGATTTAGGTACGAGAACATTAGGTATTGCAATATCAGATTTAACGGCAACGATTGCCAATTCCATAATGACATTAAGGTTTGCAGAAGAAGAATATGATTCATTACTACCAAAATTAAAAGAAATTGTTGATGAAGAAAAAATCGACAAAATCATTTTAGGTCTCCCTAAAAATATGAATAATACAATTGGTAGTCGTGCAGAAGTTACCATAATGTTTAAAGAAAAATTAGAAAAATATATGGATATTGAAGTTATCCTTCAAGATGAAAGAAGATCAACGATTGAAGCTAATAACTATATGTTAGAAGCTAATTTGTCTAGAAAAAAAAGAAAAAAACATATTGACGGCTTAGCTGCTTCAATAATATTACAAACTTATTTAGATAAGATGAAAGGAAGATAATATGGAAAATGAAAAAATGACCTTTACAATAATCAACGATGAAGGAGTAGAAATTGAGTGTGAAGCTTTATTTACTTTTGAATCTGATGAAACAGGTAAAAACTATATGGTTTATACTGATAACACAATAGATGAGGAAGGAAATACTAAAGTTTACGCAGCAATCTACAACCCAGACGATAATGAAGGTATCCTACAACCAATTGAAAGTGATAAAGAATGGAAAATAATTGAAACAATTTTCAATGAAATCCAAGAAGAAACCAAATTAAAAGGCGAAGGAAATGAGCAATAAGCTCATTTTTAATCGATGGATAAAAACAAAATAATCGTAGTAGGTAGTACCATTTGTATTGTTGTTCTAATTATCTTATTTGGTATTTATGTTTATAATATAAGACCAGTAAGTAAGGATAGTGGAAAAAAGGAATTTGAAGTTGCTAGCGGTGAAACATATTTAACAATTGACTCATTACTAGAAGAAAATAATTTTATTAGATCATCTTTGTTTTACAAAATTTATATTAAAATTAATAGTCCTAAACCGTTAGAAGCATGTACTTATTATTTAAGTGAGAACATGGGGGTAAAAGGAATTGTTGATACTTTAAGCAAGGGGTGCAAAAGTAGTCCCGAAAATATTACAATTACTTTTAAAGAAGGTTTAAACATGCGAAAAGTCGCAAGTATTATTAGTGAAAATACCAATAATACAACTGATGATGTATTAAATCTTTTAAAGGACAAAAAATATTTAGATGAATTAATTAATAAATATTGGTTTTTAACTGAAGAAATTAAAAACGATAAAATTTATTATTCGTTAGAAGGTTATTTATTTCCAAACACTTATCAATTTGCAAATAAAGATGTAACGATCGAAGAAATCTTTGAAGCCATGCTTGATGAGATGGATAAGCAGTTAAAACCATTTAAAGAAGCTATTGAAAAATCAAAGTTTACTATTCATGAATTTCTTACGTTTGCATCTATTGTTGAATTAGAAGGTGCAAGCAGTGATGATAGAGCTAGTGTTGCAGGTGTTTTCTATAATCGTTTAGAAGCTGGATGGACACTTGGAAGTGATGTAACTGGTTATTATGGCGCGAAAATGGATGATTGGACTGATGGATTGGGAAGTAATGTAAATGATTGTAATGATTATAATACACGTGGCACTTGTGTCCAAGGACTACCTGTTAGTCCAATAGCTAATCCTGGAATAGAATCTATCGAATCAGTTACTAATCCTACTAAACACGACTATTATTATTTTGTAGCTGATTGTAGCGGTAAAACTTATCTTAATTATGATGAAAATAATCATCTAAAAACTATTAGTAAATTGAAAACAGAAAATAACTGGTGTGATATTTAATGGATAAAATTGAAGCATATGCTAAAGCAAACAATATTCCTATTATGGAGGAGTTTGGGATTAAATTTCTTACTGATTTTATAAAAGAAAATAAAATCAAAAGAATTTTAGAAATAGGTAGTGCAATTGGATATTCTGCTATTAAAATGGCTTTAGTTGATAAAGATATATTTATTACGACGATTGAACGTGATGAACAAAGATATCAAGAAGCAGTTAAGAATATAAGAGAATTTAACTTGGAAGATCGAATCAATATAATGAATGTTGATGCCTTTGATGCTATTGTTGATGATAAATATGATTTAATATTTATTGATGCTGCTAAAGGGCAATATATTAAATTTTTTGAAAAGTTTAAAGAAAATTTAAATTATAATGGATTTATTATTTCTGACAATATTAACTTTCATGGTTTAACTAAAAATCCAGATAAAATAACTAGTCATAATTTGAAAGCTTTAGTAAGAAAAATAAATAATTATATTGACTTTTTGAAAAATAATGAAGAGTTTACAACCAATTTTATTGAAATTGGTGATGGTATAAGTATAAGTAAAAGAAGTAAGTAGTTTTACTACTTTTTTATATTTTAGATAGAGGTGTTATATGACAAAAATAATGGTTATTCCTAAAAACCGAAAAATGATTGATAATTTAATAAATAAAAGTGATGCTTTTTTAATAGGAATTGAAAATTTAAGTGTTAACTTGCCGGCTTATTATAAACTTAATGAAGTTGAAGAAATAGTGACTTTTTTAAAAAATAATAATAAACAAATTTTTGTTTCTTTAAATATGAATATTAGAAATGAAAATTTAGAATTATTAGAATCAACAATGCAAAAATTAAATGATATGGATATTGATGGTATATTGTATTATGATATGGCGGTTCTTAATTTATGGAAGAAACATCAATTTAAATACGATTTAGTGTGGGCTCAAGAGCATTTTGCAACTAACTATGATACTTGTAACTACTATAATAGTTTAGGCATTAAATACGGCTTATTATCGACTGAAATCACATTAGATGAGGTAAAGGATATTGTTAAAAATACTAATATGCTGTTAATTTTACCGGTTTTTGGTTATTTACCAATGTTTACCTCATTTAGGCACCTTGTTAATAATTATTTGGATTATTTTGATCATCAAAAAAGTGGTAATAATTACTATATGGAAAAAGAAGGTAAAAAATATCCATTAATTGATGATAATAATGGAACGTTTGTATATTCTGGAAATATAATAAATGGATTAGCAGAAACAATTCAATTAAAAGAAGTTGGTTTAGATTATATTCTTTTAAATAGTTTTTTAATTGATGATCAAAAATTTGAAAAAATTGTTGAAATGTTTAATACATTGGATAAAGATAATGTTGATGAATTAGATAATGAAATATTTGATATGTTTGGTAATGTAGATAAAGGGTTTTTATATAAAGAAACAGTATATAAGGTGAAGAAAAATGATTAAAAAAAGAAAAAAACCAGAACTTTTAGCACCCGCTGGCGATCTGGTGAGATTAAAATGGGCTTTAAATTATGGTGCTGACGCGGTCTATATTGGTGGTTCAATGTTTGGACTTAGGGCGAATGCTACTAATTTTACAATTGAAGAAATTAAAGAAGCAACTAGTTATGCTCATAATTTAGGAAAAAAGGTATATGTTACGGTTAATATTATCCTTCATAACCAAGAATCTGAACAATTATTATCTTATTTAAAAGATTTAGAAGAAGCCAATGTTGATGCTATTATTGTTGGTGATCCAACAGTTATTGATGTTGCTATTAAAAATACTAACCTAGAAGTACATTTATCAACTCAGCAATCAACTCTGAATAGAGAAGCGGTAGCCTTTTGGAAAAACCAAGGTATTACTAGAATCGTTATGGCACGAGAAACCAGCAGAGAAGATTTAATTGATATAATCAATAATGTTGACATTGAAATCGAAACATTTATTCACGGAGCAATGTGTGCATCAATGAGCGGTCGCTGTGTTTTATCTAACTTTTTAACAGCAAGAGATGCAAATCGTGGTGGATGTAGTCAAATATGCCGTTGGGAGTTTGACCTTAAAGATGAAAATAATAATCTAATTGAATCAGAAAAGGATTTTACTTTCTGTACTAAAGATTTAGTTATGCTAAAACATATACCCGAAATGATGGATATTGGTATCGCATCTTTTAAAATAGAAGGAAGAATGCGTTCTATTTACTATATTGCAACGGTTGTTAGTACGTATCGAAAAGTTATTGATGAATATTGGAATAATCCAGAAAATTATCAATATAATAAAGAATATGAAAAAATATTAAGCAATTGTGCTAACAGGGAATCTATTGATCAATTTTTTGATACTACTTGTAATAAGGATTATCAATACTATATTGGTCGTGAAGAAATTTCTAATCAAGACTTTTTAGGAGTTATAAAAGAATATGATCCTAAAACAAAAATGGCTACGGTTGAACAAAGAAATTATTTTAAAATCGGTGACGAAGTTGAAATATTTGGACCAAATATTGATACGATAACTACTACTATTGAAGAAATAATTGATGAGAATGATGAAAACATTGAGGTTGTAAGACATCCTTTACAAATAGTTAAAATTAAAGTGGATTATGAAGTTTTCCCAGATAATTTGATTAGAAAAAAATGTTAAAAATAAAAGTTGACAAATAATGTTAATTATAGTATTATGTGTTAAGTTTAAATTGAAGAGGTGATTATGATGAATACAAAAGAAATATATTTAACAAAATCTGGTTTTGAAGATTTGAAAAAAGAATTAGAATATCTTAAATTAGAAAAAAGACCAGAAGTTATAGAAGCTTTGAAAGAAGCAAGATCTCTAGGTGATCTAAGTGAAAATGCTGAATATGATTCTGCAAGAAATGAACAAGCAATGGTTGAAGGCAAAATTCAAGAAATAGAAGCAACTCTTGAACAAGCCATTATTGTTGAAACAGTTAAAACTGACAAAGTAGCTATTGGGAATAGTGTTAAATTAGAATATTTAGAAGATGGAGATGTTGATGTTTATTCAATTGTTGGAAATAAGGAAGCAGATCCATTTAAAAATAAGATATCAAATGAATCACCTATTGCAAAAGCGATTACTGGATTATCAGTTGGTGATGTAGCAACCGTTGATAGTCAAAACGGAAAATATAATGTTAAAGTTATAGAAATTTTCTAATCCTTTTTTTTATGGATTAGGGTTGCAAAACTGTTCTTTAAATGTTACAATCAATTTGTAAGGTGATTACATGGAAGTAAAAAGAACATTAGAAGTATTAATGGAAAAATTTGAAGAAAAATAGAGGACTTTTTTGTCGCTCTATTTTTTTGTCGTAAGAAGGAGTGATTCATTTGAAAATTGATTATAATTTAACGTTAATAATGTACCTTAAACTACTAAAAAGCCAAGGATTAATAAAAACATGGTCCGATGGTGCAAGAATATATTTTGAAATAGAAAAAAAGGAGATCTCCCCAACAACTCTTGGAGCACAAGCTAACAAAATAGCGATTGGTTCAGTTAATACACAATTATTATTTGACTATTGCCAATTAACTGATAAATTAACTAAGAAAGTTGAAATTAATGACATCGAAGAACCTAAAAAAGAGGAAGCTGATTTTAAATTAACTACCGACACAATTGTTAGGACAATATCAATTCCAAAAGAAGACTATGTACCAGTTTTTGATATTGATATTGAAAACGATTCGAAAGAATTAATTAGAAAAAAAATAATGAATAAAATTAGTGATGATGTATTTCTACTTACATATTTAGGATTTAACCCGGGTCAGTACGAAGTAACTAAAATAACAAGCGGTGCTTGGACAACACCGGTAAAAGTAGAAAACAGTGCTGGTGAGAAATCAGTTGAAGTTATTCTAAACGAAAAGTTTAGTGTATCAATTGCTAAGCGAAAAAAAGAAATTCTTTATTATACAAAAGAGGAATGTGATGAATGGTTAGATAATTTTCTTAAAACCAGAAGAATTACACCATTTGATTTATTTGAAGAAAAACAAAAAACTAGTAAAAAGGTTATAGAACCGATTGTTGATGAAGATTTAATCATGATTTGTCCGGGTCTTGAATTACATTTAGGTAAATTAGGATCAGTTGTTGACTTCGAAGATTATTCTACTAAACAAGCTATGTGGAGAATAAAAAAAACAACCCTTGATATTATGGAATATCAAAAGAAGCATAAAGCTTCAGCACTTATTCTTGGAGTAGGTAATGATTATTATAATAGTGATACGGTTGATGATAAAACAACTGCCGGGACACCACAATATAATGATAGTCGTTTTAAAGAAGTTTATCTATGGGGTAAGATTGGTTATTTAAGAATGATTGAAACTTTGAAACAACAATTTGATAAAATTGTTATTAAAGGAAACCCCGGTAACCATGATGAAAAATCAAGTTTTAGTTTGTTTACTAATATTTATGATATATATAATTTAACTCAAGATCCCAAAATCGATGTATCATTCTCATATAAGGATTTAAGATATACAACTTGTTATGAATACGGGAAAAACCTAATTGTATTCTCGCATGGTAAAAGTCCAGAGGGTAAAAACTTAAAAGACAAGGATTTAGCTGAATCAATAAAATATCAATTTCCTGAAGAATATAATCGTGCTCAAAATGTATATGTTTTTGCAGGACATATTCATCAGGATTCCGAAAATAAATTTGATAAAGTAACAGTTATAAGAACTGCTTCTCTAACAGGAATTGAAAACTGGCATTACTCTAATCTTTATTTAGGACAAAGACAAGGTCACAGTGTTTATTTAATTGATAAAAATAAAGGGTATGTTGGTAAAAACAACATTACCATAACAGAAGATGAAAAGAAAAATAAAATTAGATCAGTTGATCGTCGTGAAAATACTGACATTGCCGCTGAAATGGCTAAGGCGTTAGATTTAAATGAAGAAAGTGCTACAAATGAGCTTGTCAAAAAGGAATTAAATCAAATAAGAAGAAAAATTAAAGCAATTGATAAAAAACATAGCTCGACAGTTAAAGCAATAGGTGAGGTACTTGATATAGACCTTTCAATTTATAATGAAGAAGATATTCAAAAATTAATGAACATTTTAGGATATGATAAAGAAATAGAACCATTAGAAAATCAAAAACAATTGATACTTAAGTACAAAGAAAAATAATATGAAATAAACAAAATCCACATTTTCAAAATGTGGGTTTTATATTAACATTAAGGTATGGTATAATTGCTATAGAACAAAATAAAAACAATTAATTATTAATTGTTTGACAAGTAAAGAAAGGACTGAAAGAATGAAAGTTAAAGAAATGTTCGAAAGGTTAGTCGAAAACAAATGGTTTATTAGAATAGCTATTGCTATTTTAGCTATTGTAGTTATTATTTTAGGAGTGAAACTTTTGTCTAAAGATGCGAGACAAGAAAGAGAAGCTAAAAGATTGGTCACAGAAAGTTATGAAAAATTGTTAGTTATTCATAGTTTAGGCGATGTTTTTAAAGTTGATAATAATATTGTTGAAATGGATGAATTACAATATAAAAGGATAACTAATTATGAAGAAGTAATTAATGAAATGTTTACTGAAAACGGTAAAAATGTTGTTAATGAAAACTTACGTGATTATGTTTTAAAAATCGCTGATGTTTATTATTTGAAACTTGATGAACTTAATAACGAAACTGAATATAAAAATAGTAAATATATCAAAGTTGAGGTTATTGATAACCGCATTGAATATAATGTTAATACCAAAATCAATTTTATTGACCAAAAAGGAACTCTTGAAAATAAAATCGTTTTGGTTAAAGAAAACAATAAATGGTTAATTGATGATTACAAGATTGAAGAATATACTTATATATATAAAGATTAATTTATGTATATAAATATTCTTTTTTCCTTGTATAATATGGAAAAATATTATATACTAAATAGGTATTGGAGGAAATTATGGAAAATAAAAATGTTAAAAAAATAAATATTAAAATTGAAGGAAAAGAATGGGAACATGCACTTGAGCATGCATTCGAACATGCAAATGAAAAAGCTAAAATAGATGGTTTTAGACCAGGTAAAGCTCCTAAAGATGTATTTTTAAAAAAATATGGAAAAGAATCTTTATATATGGATGCTGCTGATCATGCCCTAAATGATGCTTATGTTAAAATGCTTGAAGATAACAAGGATTTAGAAATTGTTGCTCAACCAGATGTTTCACTTATTAGTGTTGATGAAAAGGGAGTTGAGTTTGTATTTACATTAACTATTAAACCAGAAGTTAAATTAGGTAAATATAAAAACTTAAATGTAAAGAAGGAAGAAGTTAAAGTAACTGATGAAGAAGTTGCTAATGCGCTTGAACAAACTTTAAAAACTTATTCTGAAATTGCTGTTAAGGATGGTGCGGTTGCACAAGGTGATACCGCTATTATTGATTTCGAAGGATTTAAAGATGGTGTTGCATTTGAAGGTGGAAAGGGCGAAAACTATTCACTACAAATTGGAAGTAATACCTTTATTCCAGGGTTTGAAGAACAATTAATTGGACTTAATAAAGGTGAAAGTAAAGATGTTGAATTAACTTTCCCAGAAGATTATCATAGTGAAGATTTAAAAGGTCAACCAGTTGTATTTAAAGTAATAGTTAATGAAATAAAAGAAACGGTTGTTCCGGAATTAAATAAAGATTTTTTTGAAGATTTAGGACTTGAAGGAATAGATAGTAAAGAAGCTTTGGAACAACAATTAAGAGAAAATATTGCTGCTAAAAAAGAAGTTGATGCTGAAAAAAAATACATTGATCAATTATTAGAAGAATGCGCTAAAGAAGTTGAAGTAGATATTCCAGAAGTAATGATTAATGAAGAGTTAGCAAGAATGATTGGACAATATGGCGAAAATTTAAAAATGCAAGGTATCAGTTTAGAACAATTCTATCAATTTACTAATTCTAATGAAGATGCTTTAAAAGAACAAATGAAACCAGAAGCAACTAATCGTATTAAATATCGCTTAATTCTTGAAGAAATTGCTAAAAAAGAAAA
The DNA here is from genome assembly GCA_028706395.1 of Bacilli bacterium. Taxonomy (GTDB): domain Bacteria; phylum Bacillota_I; class Bacilli_A; order RF39; family UBA660; genus DUPI01. Next base: position 87,662 of record JAQWBL010000001.1, read on the forward strand.
AATTGAAATTACTGATGAAAAAGCTAAGGAAGAGGCAAGTAATTTAGCTAAAAAATATCAAATGGAAGAAGAAGAATTTTTAAAATTATTTGGTGGATTAGATATGATCAAATATGATTTACAAATGCGCGGTGCCATTGACGTTTTAAAATAATTAATTAGACATTAAACTTTTGTTTAATGTTTTTTTATGTAAAAAGGTTTGACCGTGATATAATAAGGATGGATGTGATATTGATGGTAGTTGAAGTGTTAGTTGAAATAAAAGCTAAAAGAGTAGATAAAACTTTTACTTATAGCGTTCCTACTAATTTAGTAGCTGAAATTGCTATCGGTAAACGTGTTTTAGTCCCTTTTAATAATCGAATGCTTGAAGGTTTTGTTTTAAAAATTAATGATGATAATGAGTGTTATGATTATGAATTAAAGGATATTGTTTCAGTTATTGATGAATATCCGGTTCTTAATAAAGAACTTATTAAGCTCGGGAAATATATCAGTGAAAAAACTTTATCTACATTAATTACCGCATATCAGACAATGTTACCCACTGCTTTGAATGCTAAACAAGGATTAGTTGTTAACAAAAAATATGAAAAATATTTGGTATTAAGCGATAGCATTGATATTGATTTGATTAAAAATGCTAAACAAAAAGAAATAATTGATATGATTAAAAAAAATGGCCGTTCTTTGAAGAAGGAATGTATAAATATTTCTGCTTATGGTGTTAAGACGTTACTTGATAAAGGTTTTATCATTGAAGAGTTAGAAGAAGTGTATCGACTAAATGATGATAGTGTAAAAAAGAAAAGCAATATTACGTTAAATAAGGATCAGATGTTGGCGATTGATAAAGTTAAAAGTAGTATTGATCAGTTTCAACCATTTTTATTGCACGGTGTTACGGGAAGCGGGAAAACCGAAGTTTATATGAATGTTATTGAGTATGTTTTAGAAATAGGTAAAGAAGCTATTGTTTTAGTTCCGGAAATCAGTTTAACCCCACAAATGGTTGAAAATTTTAGAAATCGCTTTGGTAGTAAAATTGCTATAATTCATAGTCGCTTGAGTAATGGTGAAAAATATGATGAATGGCGAAAGATAGAAAAATCAGAAGTTTCAATTGTTATTGGTGCTAGAAGTGCCATCTTCGCGCCGTTTAAAAATCTTGGAGTTATTATTATTGATGAGGAGCATTCAACAACATATAAGCAAGAAAATACACCAAAATATAACACTATTGATGTTGCTATAAAGCGTTCTAAAACTCATAAGTGCCCTGTTATTCTTGGAAGTGCGACTCCATCAATTGAGAGTTATACAAGAGCAAAACTTGGTATATATGAATTGCTAGAACTTAAAAAGAGAGTTAATGATAACCCTCCAAAAGTATATTTAATTGATATGAAAGAAGAAATTAAACAGGGACACCGAATTTTATCTAGGGTCTTAATAGATAGCATTAATAATACCTTAGAACGAGGAGAACAAGTCATTATTTTATTAAATAGACGGGGTTATTCGACAGTTGTGACATGTCATAGTTGTGGTTATACGATTAAGTGCCCAAACTGTGATATACCTTTAATTTATCATAAAACATCTAATAATATGCGTTGTCATTATTGTGATTACACGACTTATAAAGTTAAAACATGTCCAAGTTGCAACAGCAGTGACATTAATCAATTTGGACTAGGAACCGAAAAACTTGAAGAAGAAGTTAATAAATTATTTTCAAATGCTAAGGTTATTAGAATGGATTTTGATACCACTAGTAGAAAAGGAAGTCATGAGAGAATAATTGAAGATTTTAGATCTGAAAAATATAATATTTTAATTGGCACACAGATGATTGCTAAAGGGCTTGATTTTGAAAAGGTTACTTTAGTTGGCGTTTTAAATGGAGATGCCTCATTAAATATTCCTGATTTTAGAAGTGCTGAAAGAACCTTTCAATTATTAAATCAAGTTTCTGGAAGAGCTGGAAGAGGTAATTATCCTGGTAAAGTTATTATTCAAACCTTTAATCAAGATCATTATAGTATTGTCTATGCCATAAATAATAATTACTTAGGCTTTTATGAACAAGAGATGAGTATTCGAAAAAAATTAGGATACCCACCATTTTATAATCTTACCCTAATCAAAATTTCTAGTAATGATTATGAGATGGCTAATAAAGAATCTAAAAAGATAATTAACTTTTTGGAGGCAAAGGTATCTAAAAATGTTATTTTATTGGGCCCGAGTGCGTCTGGTATGCCAAAAATAAATAATATCTACTACTTACAAATAGTTATTAAATATAAGAATAGTGGTAGTTTAATTCCATTATTAGAAGAAATTAATAAACGATATAAGAGTAATAATAAGGTATCCGTTGACATTGATGTCAACCCAATTAAATTATAGTAAAATTAATGAATATGTGATAAAATGATAATAGGTGATAATATGGATTATAGTAATATCGAAGTTAATAAAAAATTAAAAATAATATTTATGGGAACACCAGAGTTTAGTGTGCCAATTTTAGAAGGTCTTTTAGAAAAATATGATATCAGGGCGGTTATAACACAACCTGACCGAGTATCAAAAAATAATAAGGTAAATATTCCACCGGTTAAGGAGCTTGCTAATAAACATACTATTTTAGTGCTTCAACCAGAAAATATTGATGATAGTGCTGATATCGTTTTAGCGCTAGAACCAGATTTAATTATTACTTGTGCTTATGGTCAAAAAATACCGAAAGCTATTCTAGATTATCCAAGATTAGGATGTATTAATGTTCATGCTTCTTTATTGCCAAAATTACGTGGTGGAGCACCAATTCATCGAGCAATTATTAATGGTCATAAACAAACCGGTATTACCATTATGCATATGAATGAAGGTTTGGATCAAGGTGATATTATCAGTCAAGAAGTTGTTGAGATAACTGATCAAGATACAGCATCATCACTTCATGAAAAATTAAGTATTGTTGGTAGAGATTTATTGCTTAAAACACTTCCTAGCATTATTGATGGGACGGCACCTCGTACTCCTCAAAATAAAGATGAAGCAACCTTTGCCTTTGTTATTAAAAGAGAAGATGAAAAAATAAATTTTAGCAAGACTAAAAAACAAATTTATAATCAAATTAGAGGATTAAATTCTTGGCCTGGTGCTTATTGTTATTTTACAGGTAAAATTTTAAAGGTATGGGAGTCATATACTACTGATAGATTTTTTTCAAGTGCTTTTGATGGTCAAATAACAGCTATTTATGAAGATGGTTTTGGAGTAAAAGTTAGCAATGGTGAAGTTGTTTTTACTGTTGTTCAACTTGAAGGTAAAACAAAAATGAAAGCTATTGATTTTATCAATGGATTTAAAAATAAAGATGAACTTATTGGAAAGATATTAGATTAGGTAGTTTTATGAAAAATGAATTAAAAAACAAATTAAATCCTATTACTTTTATAAAAGCTGTAAAAGAAAATAAACGCACTAGAGCAATGTTTCTATTAGGATTATATTTTATCTTTTTTGCGGTTGTTATTCAAATAACGAAACCGAGTAGTTATGTTCCTAATCCTGTTAATGAAAATAAAGAACCAGTTGATATACTAGAAAAATATAAAGATTGGTCAAAATATGATTTTGAAAACAAAATTATATATATGGAAAAAGAAGAAGAATTAAATTATAACTTAATTGGTGAATTAAAAAATGATATTGTCTACTTTACTGATTTAAATAATAATGAGTATTATTTAAAAGAAAATATTTTATATCTTGTTCGAAGTGAAATAGATGAAGTAATTGAAAACCAAATGATGACTGATGTTCTAAAATTTAGCCCATCTTATATTTATGACTTAATTAAACAATCAGTTCTAGACTCACAAACTGAAATTTATAGCAATGAGACTTTGAAAAAGGTATATCGCTTAGATTTACAAAAAATTAATGATATTTCAAGTGGTTTTATGTTGATAACTTCAATTGAGGATAAGCAAAATATTAAAGAAATTGTAATTAATTTTGAAAACGAAAATAATGAACCATTAATTATTGATAATATTAAGGAAATTAAAATAACTTATACAATATCATAACAATGATGTAGGAGGTAGTATGGAATTAATAATTATATTTGTTTTTTTAGTAGCGCTTACATTTGTATTCAAAAAATTTGATACTTTTGTTTATTCATTAGCTGCTTTAGATATATTTTTAAGAATTATCCATTTTTTAAAGGGTAATTTAATGTCTGCTGAAATTTATCAATTTATTAATCAAAATTTTCCGCCATCAATACCTAGCTTAATTGATAAATATACAAATGGTATTTTTAATGAAGTATTAATTTGGATATATGTTATAAATTTTATTATTTTTGAAATTTATATTATTAAAAAAATAATAGATAAATAAGTGTGAATAGCAAATGATTATTCACACTTTTGTTTTATTAAATAAGCCAACATATGATATAATAAATTAGGTAGGTGATAAGATGTATTCATACATAACTGGTAAAGTAGTTCAAATTGAAAGTAATTACCTTGTATTAGAAAATAATAATATTGGGTATTTAATAAACTGTGCGAATCCTTACAGTTTTAACGAAGGGGAAGAATATAAAATCTATTTATATCAACAAGTAAGAGAAGATGAATTAAATTTATTTGGATTTAAAACAATCGAAGAAAAAGAAATGTTTTTGAAACTAATAAGTGTTAAGGGATTAGGCTGTAAAATGGCATTACCGATGTTAGCAACCGGTACTCCTGAGGGAATAATTGATGCTATTGAAAGAGAAAATATTTTATATTTAAAAAAGTTTCCTAAAATTGGAGATAAAATTGCAAGACAAATTATTCTTGATTTAAAAGGAAAACTTGTTAGTAAAGAAGAATCTCATAATCTTGGTTTTAATAATGATGAATTAATTGATGCTTTAAAAGGGCTTGGTTATAAGCCAGCAAATATTAATAAAATTGTATCTAAAATTGATAATAAATTGCCTTTAGAAGAGCAATTAAGAGAAGCCTTAAAACTATTATTAAAATAATAAAAAAGGAGGATATACATGAAAGAAAGATTTTTAACTGCTGATAAATTAGAGGAAGATAAATTTGATTTATCAATTAGACCTGAAACGTTAAATGAGTATATTGGACAATCAGAATTAAAAGATAATTTAAATATTTTTATGAAGGCGGCTTTAATGCGTGAAGAACCTTTAGACCATGTGCTTTTATATGGCCCACCAGGACTTGGTAAAACGACACTTGCTTATATTATTGCTCGTGAAATGGGCGGAAATATAAAAACGGCTAGTGGCCCTTCGATTGAAAAAAGTGGCGATTTGGCCGCAATTTTATCAACGTTGGAACCAGGGGATGTTCTATTTATTGATGAAATCCATCGTATTCCAAGATATATTGAAGAAATACTCTATCCAGCAATGGAAGATTTTATGTTAGATATAATTGTTGGAAGTGATTCAACAACTCGTAATATTAGACTTGAATTGCCACCTTTTACATTGGTTGGTGCAACTACGAGAGCTGGTGATTTATCAGGACCATTACGTGATCGTTTTGGTATTGTATCAAGGCTTAATTATTACACGATTGAAGAATTAACGACAATTGTTAAAAGGACTAGCCGTGTTCTTGATTGTGGTATTGATGATAAAGCAGCCGTTGAATTAGCAACTCGTAGTCGTGGTACTCCAAGAATTGCGAATCGTTTATTTAAACGAGTTAGAGATTATGCTTTAGTTATGGGAAATGGTTATATTGACTTAAAAATTACTAAAATGGCCCTTGATCGCTTGAAGGTTGATAAATTAGGGCTTGATGATACTGATTATAATTTATTGAAAGCTATTATTGAAAAATTTGATGGTGGTCCAGTTGGGATTGAGAGTATTGCTGCCAGTATTGGTGAAGAAATTACAACCATTGAAGATGTATATGAACCATATTTATTACAAAATGGATTACTTAAAAGAACTCCAAGAGGAAGAATGGTTACTGATAAAGCTTATAAGCATTTGAAAATTAAAAAAACGGAGAGATAAAATGAAAACTGATGATTTTGATTTTGAGCTTCCTGAACATTTAATCGCCCAAACACCAATTGATAAGAGGGATGCTTCTAAATTGTTAGTTTTGGACAAAAGTACAGGAATGGTAGAACATAAATTTTTTTATAACATTATTGATTACTTAAATAAGGATGATGTTATTGTTGTTAACGATACTAAAGTAATGCCGGCTAGACTAATTGGGGTTAAAGAAGAAACTAATGCGGTTATTGAACTTTTAATGCTTAAAACAGAAAAGGTTAATGACTGGGAATGTTTGGTAAAACCATTTAAAAGAGTAAAAGTAGGAACGATTATTAATTTTGGTGAAAATAAATTAAAGGCTATTTGTTTAGAAAAAAGGGATTCAGGAATAGCAATTTTTAAGTTTAATTATAGTGGTATATTTTATGAAATATTGGATGAATTAGGTGAAATGCCTTTACCTCCATATATTCATGAGGTTTTAAAAGATAAAGATCGTTATCAAACGGTATATGCTAAAAATGTAGGAAGTGCGGCAGCACCAACAGCTGGGTTACATTTTACTAATGAATTATTAAAAAAAATCAAAGAAAAAGGGATTAAAGTTGAAGCGATAACTTTACATGTTGGTCTTGGAACTTTTCGCCCGGTTAGTGTTGAAGATGTTAATAACCACGAAATGCACTCCGAATTTTATAGTATGAGTAAGGAATGTGCTGAAACTCTAAATAATGCTAAAAGAAATGGTAATAAAATTATTAGTGTTGGTACAACTTCGACTAGAACATTAGAAACAATTATGAGAGACCACAACAAATTTATTGAGTGTAGTGGATTTACCAATATTTTTATTTACCCAGGCTTTAAGTTTAAAGCAATTGATTATTTAATCACAAATTTTCATTTACCCAAATCAACATTAGTAATGCTTGTAAGTGCTCTAGCTGGGAAAGAAAATATAATGAATGCTTATCACGAGGCTATTAAAAATGAATACCGCTTTTTCTCATTTGGGGATAGCATGTTAATAAAGTAGGTGAAACATGAATAAAGTAATTGTTATTGTTGGTCCAACCGGAGTTGGTAAAACAAAACTTTCAATAGAAATAGCTAAAAAATTAAATGGTGAAATAATAAATGCAGATAGCACTCAAATTTATAAAGGGTTAGATATAGCTACAGCAAAGGTTACTCGTGAAGAGGCTGAAAATATTAAACATCATTTAATAGATATAAAAGAAATAAATGAAGAATATACAGTCTATCACTATCAACAAGATAGTAGAAAGGTAATTGCTTCTATTTTAGAAAGACAAAAAACACCAATTATGGTTGGTGGCACTGGTTTATATATTAAAGCAAGTTTATATGATTATCAATTTGAAGATGAAACAAATCATAATAATTATGATCAATACAGTAATGAAGAATTATATCAAATGTTAATTGATAAGGATCCTAATACTTTAATTCATGTTAATAACCGAAAACGACTTGAACGAGCCCTTGATTATTATTTCAATAATCAAAAACCGTTATCTGAAAAAGAAAAAACAAATGATATGGTGTATGATGCAATTTTTATTGGGTTAACAACTGATCGAAAAAAATTATATGAAAAAATAAATAAACGAGTGGATCAAATGTTGGAATCAGGACTGCTTGAAGAAGCCAAAAAGATTTATGAATCCAATATTAGAACTAAAGCTGTTATGACACCAATCGGTTATAAGGAATTATTTGATTATTTTGATTCTACTAAAGAATTAAAGGAATGTCTCGAGCTTATTAAACAAAGAAGTCGAAGATATGCCAAAAGACAATATACTTGGTTTAATAATCAAATGAATGTTACTTGGTTTGAAACAAATTATGAAGATTTTGATAAAACAGTCGATGAAGTTATAAGTTATATAAATAAAAATAGATAGGGGTTATTATGAAACAAAACAAAAGAAATGGATTTACACTAGTTGAGTTATTGGCAGTTATTGTTGTTCTTGGAATAATATCAATTATTGTTATTCCACAAGTAACAAAAACAATTGAAACGGCGGAAAAAGAAACATTCAAATCAACGGCAATGAATGTTGTTAGAGCAGCTGATTATGAATTTAAAAGATTACAAATGGTTGGTGCACCTGATAGTGATATTGTCTTTACTTTTATTGATGGAGTAGAAACAACTAATATTACTGGTGCGAAACTAGATTATGAAGGTGAAAAGATTGTAAATGGCACAGTTAGAATAAATACCTTGGGTAAAATATCAATGGCTATTTATAATGGTACTTGGTGTGTTCAAAAAAAATATGATGATAGTAAAATTGATTTGACTGAATCAATAAAAGAAGACTGTATTTTAACTGAACCAACTTCGCCTATATTAAAAGACGGAATGATACCAGTAAGATGGGATGGAACAAAATTGGTGAAAGCCGATATATATGGAAATTGGTATAATTATGATAATAAAGAGTGGGCGAATGTTGTATTAGTTAATGAAGCAACAAGAAATAGTTATAATGGAGCAAATGTTGGAACTTCTATTAATGAAATGGATGTCCTGGCTTATTTAGTGTGGATACCAAGATACAAATATAAATTATTTAATGCTGATGCTAAACTCGTTAGTGCTACTGAAATTGATATTGTATTTGAATCATCTTTAACTTCTAAAGTAACTGGTAGTCAAGATGGAGATTATTTAACTCATCCCGCCTTTACTTTTGGTGATGATGAATTATATGGCTTTTGGATTGGAAAGTTTGAAACAACTGGTGATGAAACATTGCCTACAATTAAACCTAATATAACTTCCCTTCGAAACCAAAATATAATGACAATGTTTACGACCCTACAAAAGTTTAATAATAAAACAATTTATGGATTATCAAGTACAACTGATTCACATATGCTTAAAAATACTGAGTGGGGTGCAGTTGCCTATTTAACTAATAGTAAATATGGAAAAGGATCAGAAGTGTGGAAAAATCCAAGTAGTGATTATATTACAGGATGTTCTGGATCAGTCGTTATCGATACAGCATCAAGTGGCTGTACTTTTGCTTATAATACTCCAAATGGATTAGAAGCTAGTACAACTGGAAACATATATGGTGTATATGATATGAGTGGTGGATCTTTTGAAGCTGTTATGGGTGGAATGTATAATAGTGCGGATAATACCCAAATAAATATTCAAAATACAGGTTTTGATCAAGCTTTAATTGATGGAACCACAATGAGTAAATATATAAACAAATATAATTATGGAGAAACACTAAATGATCAAGATGCTTATAATCGTAAAATTTTGGGTGACGCTACAGGAGAAACAAGAGGTTGGTATGATGATAATGTTACATTTATTCATAATACATACTCTTGGTTTTATCGCGGTGGTCAAAATGGTAATGTTAACGCCGGAATATTTAGTATGAGTCCAGGTGATGGTTCAGCTGATTTAAGGTATTCTTCAAGAGTTTCAATTCCCAGTAAATAAAAAACCAGTTAGATTTCTAACTGGTTTTATTTTTTAAAGTTGTTCGTTAACTTGTGTTTTTACTTCTTTACTTGTTTTTTTAAGAGTTCTTAATTCTCTTGCACTCATCATAATTGCCTCACCGTTATCTAACGTAACTTTTTGCATGTTAGGTTTTTGCATATGTCTTGTTGCATTTAGAGCATGAGATCTTCTATTTCCAAATAAAGGTTTTGTACTTGTTATTTTTTTAGCCATAATAAACTCCCTCCTAGTAATTTCATTCGCTCTATAACTTTATCATAATAAAACAAACAAGTCAATAATTAATGGTTGTTTTGTTATTAAAATGGGTAAAAAGATGGTATAATTAATTAAGAGATAATACTTAAATTTGTCAGGAGGTGTAATATGAATTATGTTCCATTATACATTAAAACTAACTACTCATTGTTGTCTAGTATGATAAAAAACGAAGATTTAGTTATGTATGCCAGGAAAAATTCCATTAAACAGTTGACCATTACTGATAATAATATGTATGGAGTTATGGAATTTTATAAGTTATGCCTATCTAATAATATTAAACCGATTGTTGGATTAGAAGTACATATTGATAATTCAATTATTATTTTATATTGTATGAATTATAATGGTTATAAAAATTTAATTAAATTAAATACTTTAAATTTAGAAAATAATCTTAATTTAAATGTTTTAAAGAATTATAGTAATAATTTAATTTGTATTGTACCATTTAGTTCTAACCACTTATATAATGAACTTAGGAAAATATATCAATATTGTTTTCAAGGATATAAAAGTCTTGATGAGCGAATGAAATTATCAGGTGATAATTTAGTATATATCGACGAAATATTATATTTATTTAAAGATGATAGTGACTATATAAATTATTTATATGCCATTAAAGATGGTATCTTTGAAACTGATGTTACGGTTAATAAAAAAAATAATTATTTAAAAACATATGACGAAATTGAAAAACTTTATCCCCACGATTTAAAAAACAATTATCTTATTAATGAATTATGTAATTTAGAATTAGTATTTAATCAAGATTTGATTCCAACTTATGATTGCCCAAACGGAGTTGATAGCTTTACATATTTGAAAAAGTTATGTATTCGTGGTCTTAAAAAAAGATTTGGTCGTGAAGTTAATAGGGTATACATCGATAGACTTAATCATGAATTAGATGTTATTAATAAGATGGGTTTTTGTGACTACTTTCTTATAGTTTATGATTATGTTAATTATGCTATTACTGGAGGTATTTTAGTTGGCCCAGGAAGGGGAAGTGCAGCTGGTTCATTAGTATCTTACTTATTAAACATTACTAATGTTGATCCAATTCAATATAATCTTTTGTTTGAAAGATTTTTAAATCCTGAACGTATTACTATGCCAGATATTGATATTGATTTTGAATACAATCGTCGTGAAGAAGTTATTAGTTATTGTATTAATAAATATGGTTTTAAAAAGGTGGCACCAATTATTACTTTTGGTTCATTAGGAGCAAAACAAGTTATAAGAGATGTTGCTAGAACAATGGATATTGATTTGACGGTTGTTGATTATATATCAAAAATGCTTGTCTCAACTTTATCTTTATTTGAAAATTATAAAAAGAATGAAAAACTAAGAGTATATTTAGAAAATAAACCACAATTACTTAAAATGTATAAAATTGCAACTAAATTTGAAGGTTTAAAAAGACATACTTCTGTTCATGCTGCTGGTATTGTTATGTCGAGAATTGATTTAGATGAAGTAATTCCAATTGATAAAAAGCATGAGGAATTTTATACTACTGGTTATGATATGGATTATTTAGAGGAAATTGGACTATTAAAAATGGATTTTCTCGGTCTTCGTAATTTAACATTAATAAGTGATGTTCTTAGAGATATTAGTGAAAACTTAAACATTGATATTGATTTTAATAACATTCCACTTGATGATAAAAAGGCTTTAGATATTTTTACTAAAGTGTTAACAACTGGTATTTTTCAATTTGAATCGGATGGTATGAAAAACTTTTTGAGAAAACTTCGACCAACTAATTTCGAAGAAATAGTTGCTGCTAATGCTTTATTTAGACCAGGGCCAATGAAAAATATTGATTCATATGTTAGAAGAAAACATGGTCAAGAAAAAATCAAATATGCCGCACCAGAATTAATAAATATTTTAAAACCGACTTATGGAATAATTGTCTATCAAGAACAAATTATGCAAATAGCCAGTGTGATGGCTGGATATTCATTTGGTGAAGCGGATTTATTACGCCGTGCGATGAGTAAAAAGAATGAATCAATTATGATTGCTGAACGTGATAAGTTTGTTACTAGAAGTATCAACAAAGGTTACTCTAATGAGGTTGCTAATAATGTTTATGATTTAATATTAAAATTCGCATCATATGGATTCAATCGTTCTCATTCGGTTGCCTATTCCATTGTTGCTTATAAAATGGCTTATTTAAAAGCTCACTATCCACTATTTTTTATGAAAGCTTTATTATCGATGGTTGTTGGTAGTGAGATAAAAACTAAGGAGTATATTTATGAGTGTAAAAGCAATAATATTCCAGTAATTCCACCTGATATAAATTTAAGTTTTTCTGAGTATGTCGTCAGTGATAAAGGAATTATATATCCATTATCAATCATTAAAAATATTGGTAGTTCGGCTTCTAATGTTATTATAAAAGAACGCGAAAAAGGTAAGTTTAAAGATATATATGACTTTGTTAGAAGAACTTATGGGAAAAGCGTTAATAAAAAAACAATGGTAAGTCTAATAAATGCTGGTTGCTTTAATTCAATTGGGATGAATAAAAAAACGATGACCGAAAATTTAGATGTTATTATTAATTATGCTGAATTAGTAAAAGATCTTGGTGAAGAATTTGCACTAAAACCAGAAATAAAAAGTATGCCAGAATATAGTAAAAAGGAATTAATGAAAATTGAACTAGAAACATTTGGATTTTATATAAGTAATCATCCTATAACAGAATATAAAAACAAGCGTGATCAAATGGTTTCAATTGCTGATTTAAAAAGTTATTTTGATAAAGTAGTATCAATAATTGTATATGTTGATCGTGTTAAGGAAATAAAAACAAAGAAAGATGATGTTATGAGTTTTATTACTGGTAGTGATGAAATAAGTACCATTGATATTGTTTTGTTTCCAAAAGTTTATGAGAAAAATGCTAATATTCAAGTTGGTGATATTATTAATGTTACTGGTAAAGTTGAAAAAAGATTCGATAAGTTACAAATAATTGTAAATGAAATAGAGTATTTAGATTAGGAGGTATTTATGGAAAAATTATATATTGGATCACATGTATCCTTTAAAAATCAATATCAATTATTAGGAAGTGTTAATGAGGCTTTAAGCTACGGCTCAAATGCTTTTATGATATATACCGGTGCTCCTCAAAACACCGCAAGATCTCCAATTTCAAAAGAAAAAACAATGGCCGCTTATGAATTAATGAAAGAAAACAATATTGATGTTAATAATATTGTTGTTCATGCTCCATACATTGTTAATTTAGCGGGGAGTGGTTCTAATTATGATTTTGCTATTAGATTTTTAAAAGAAGAAATTAAAAGGGTTGAAGAACTTGGTCTTAAAAAATTAGTACTTCATCCAGGAAGTCATGTAAAACTTACTCGTGAAGAAGGAATTAATAACATTATTAATGCTTTAAATATTATTTTAGAGAAAGATTCAAAGGTCGATATATTATTAGAAACAATGGCTGGTAAAGGTAGCGAGATAGGAATTACTTTTCAAGAGTTAAAACAAATTATTGATGGTGTTAAATATAATGAACATATCAAAATATGTTTAGATACATGTCATATTAATGATGCTGGATATTTAGTTGAAAAAATTGATGATGTATTAAAAGAGTTTGACGAAATTATTGGTATTAAAAAAATAGAATGTATTCATGTTAATGATAGTATCAATGATATTGGTGCGAAAAAGGATCGTCATGCCAACTTTGGAGAGGGAACAATTGGTTTTGATAATTTAATTAAGGTTATTTATCATCCATTATTAAAAGACGTTCCTAAAATTTTAGAAACGCCTTATGTAACAGCTACTGATGATAGCAAAGAAAAAGTTCATCCACCATATAAATTTGAAATAGAAATGATTAAAGCTAAAACTTATAATCCTAATTTAATTGAAGATATTAGAAATTATTATAAATAATTTTGGACTTTATCCTTAAAACTAATATAAAGTTCTTCAACTTTATTATAAGTTTCGGTCTCCAATTGCTCTTTTAGATCGTTTAATATTCCTCTTGGATTACCATAGAGAATAGTTCGCCAATTATTTTTTATATTATTATAAATAATTTCTGTTTCATCATTGTTTAAAGTTATACCACTCTTACTTGCAAATGAGTTTATATCTCCATATGTGAGATTAGTAATATACTGTTTTATTAAAAATTCATTCATTCTATGCACCTCGAAATAGCATATGTTTAATTGGTAATAATAATGCGTGTTAATAACTATAATTAAAAAGAAAGGAAGATATTATGTATGAAATTTCAAAGTTAAAATATTCATATAATGCTTTAGAACCAGATATCGATTCAAGAACAGTTGAAATTCATTATGAAAAGCATCATCACAGTTATTTAAACAATTTAAATAAAGTCTTAGATAGTATTAATTATGATTATCGATATTCGCTTGAGGAATTAGTTAAAAACATTGATATGTTCCCGCTTGAAATCAGGGGCGATATTTTGTTTAATGCTGGAGGAGTTCTTAATCACAATTTATATTGGTTAAGTATGAGTCCAAATAAAAATAATATTCCCGTAGGGAAATTAAAAGATGCCATTAATGAAGAATATGGAAGTTTTGAAAACTTTAAAAACGAATTCATTAAAACAGCAACTATTCTTAAAGGTTCTGGTTATACTTTCTTAGTTATAAATCATAATAAAAAATTGGAGATTATTAATACTTCTAATCAAGAAACACCATATTTATATGGTTTAATTCCTATTATGACGATTGATTTATGGGAACATGCATATTACTTGTTATATCAAAACCGTCGAGGTGAATATATAAAAAATTTCTTTAATATTGTTGATTTTGTAGAAATAAACAAGTTATATGAAAAAAATATTTAAAAATAATAGACGGCGTAAACAAACTAATATTAAGTTTAGTTATTATAAAAAATATCGAAATATTAAAGAAATAATTGAAAAAAGATACAGTGTATTAATTATGATAATCATTTTTTTTAATATAATTATTGTTGGCAATTTATTTGTTATTCAAATAGTAAGAAAAGATCATTATGAAAATAGAGTCAAATTGCTAAATCAAAATATTGTTTTAGGTCCATCTTCTCCAAGGGGAAGAATATATGACCGCCATCATCGTTTAATTGTTGATAATAAACCGATAAAAATTATATATTATAAAAAGATGAGTGATATTACAAGAGAAGAAGAATTAAAAATGGCTTATGAGGTAGCTGAAATTTTAGATGTTGATTATAGTGATTTAGCAGTCAGAAATTTAAAAGAATTTTGGCTGCGAAATAATCATGAACTAGGTGTTTCTAAAATAACTGATGAAGAATGGAAGCAACTAAATGAGCGAAGAATAACCCTTGATGATATAGAAGAATTAAAATTAGAGCGAATTACGGAAGAAGAACTAAATGAATATAAGGAACTTGATCGAGAAGCAGCCTATATTTACTATCTAATGAATAAAGGATACTATTATTCTGAAAAAATAATTAAAAAAGAAAATATTACTGATCATGAGTACGCAAAAATATCAGAAAACATTCACAAATTAAGAGGTTTTAATACTCGTTTGGATTGGGAAAGAGTATATCCTTATGGTGATACTTTTAGAACTATTCTAGGAAGTGTCTCAACTAGTGAAACGGGGCTTCCTTATGAGTTAAAAGATTCTTATTTGGCTAAGGGGTATAGTCTTGATGATCGAGTTGGTATTAGTTATTTAGAGTATCAATATGAAGATTATTTAAAGGGTGAGAAAAATACTTATGAATTATTAAGTGATGGTACTTCTAAATTAATAAAAGAAGGACAACGTGGTAACGATATTGTTATTACTATTGATATTGAACTTCAAAAAGCTATTGATAAAATTTTAGAAAAAGAATTAATGGCGGCTAAAAAAGAACCAAATACTGAATATTATAATAGATCATTTGTGGTAGTCACTGACCCTAATACAGGTGAAATATTGGCTATGTCATCTAAACAAATTGTTCAAGTTGATGATAAATATGAAATTTATGATTATACACCAGGTATAATAAATTCATCAGTTGTTATGGGATCGGTTGTTAAAGGTGCTTCAAATATTGTTGGTTTTAATCAAGGTGTTTTAAAAGTAGGTGAAATGCGTGATGATTTTTGTATTAAAATCGCAGCAACACCATTAAAATGTTCTTGGCGATATCTTGGTCGAATTGATGATGTTGGTGCTTTAAAGTATTCTTCCAATTCCTATCAATATCAAACCGCTATAAAGGTTGGAAAGGGTGTCTACAAATACGATGAGGCATTATCAATTGAGCCTAAAGCATTTGATATATATCGTAATACCTTTGCTGAATTCGGGCTTGGGGTAAAAACCCAAATTGATCTTCCAAATGAAGGATTAGGTTATAAAGGAAACAGTACACTTTCGGGTCATCTACTTGATTTTTCAATAGGTCAGTATGATACTTATACACCAATTCAATTATCCCAATATATTGGAACAATTGCTAATGGCGGATATCGGATTGCTCCTCATTTATTAAAAAGTGTTTATAAGCCAACAAAAGATGGGCTTACAAGCATTGTTTATAATAAAGAACCAGAAGTGTTAAACAAGTTAAATACAAAAGATGAATACTTAAAACGAATTCAAGAAGGATTTAAAAAAGTAACGGCTAGTGGTGGGACGGGCGTGGGTTATATGCCACCTGCTATGAAACCAGCTGGAAAAACAGGGACTAGTGAGAGCTTTATTGATAGTGATTTAGATGGAGTTGTAGATTTGGAGACTTATAGTCATACCTTTGCGGGATTCGCTCCTTATGATAATCCAAAGGTTGCTTTTACCGTTATTTCCCCAGATATTTCACCAGTTGATGCCAAGAGTGGCTACCGAAGTACAGTTAATCGTCGAATATCTTTTGAGGTTGCAAAAAAAATCTTTGAAATTTACAAATAATTTGCTATAATAGTAGCGTATGTATTAAAAGGAGGGGAAAACATGGCTAAAAAAGGAGAAGCACGTGAAAGAATAACACTACAATGTACAGTGTGTGGTTCAGAAAATTATCGTACTGAAAAAAACAAAAGAAATACTCCCGAACGAATTGAATTAAAAAAGTTTTGTCCAAAATCTAAAACTGTAACTTTACATAAAGAAAAGAAATAGTTGCTTGAAAGGAGACCTATATGGTAAATGTTAATGATTTAAAAAACGGAATGACTATCGAGTTTGATGGAAACATATATCAAGTAATTGAATTTTTACATGTAAAACCAGGAAAAGGACCGGCTTTTGTTAGAAGTAAGTTAAAAAACTTGCGAAGTGGGGCAACAATAGAACATACATTTAATGCTGGAATTAAAGTTGGAAAAGCAGCAATTGATAGAATTTCAATGCAATTTTTATATTCTAACGGCGATGCTTATAATTTTATGAATATGGAAACATATGAGCAAATCGAGTTAGACAAAACTCAAATTGCCGATGAAGTTGAATATTTAAAAGAAGGTTTAGATGTTGAATTAACTTTTTATGAGAATGAATTATTAGGTATTTCATTACCTGAAAAAATTGAATATAAAGTTGTTAGTACTGAACCATCAGTTCGTGGAAATACTGTTAATAATGCTACTAAAGAAGCAGTGTTAGAAACGGGATTAGTTGTAAAAGTTCCATTATTTATTGAAACAGATGAAATTATTATTGTTTCTACTAAAGATGGGAAATACGATTCAAGAGCATAAACTTCTAGTTTATAATAATTATTGGTAATAAAACACCAATTTTTTTTATTTTTTGAGTAAGTTAAACTATTCATATATTAAGCCATTCGTGTTATAATTAAAGTGATGGTGATGTTATGAAAAAGTTGTTATTATTAGGGTTAGTAGGTTTGCTCCTAACTGGTTGTAGTGAAGAAGATAAAGTTGAGCGAAAGATTCAAATTGATTTTAATAATGAATATTATCAAGTAGCATCACCCTATAAGCCATCTATTAGTGGGAGTTATGTTGTAAATAATGTTTTAAATAATTACAATATTAATGATATTGAAAATTCTTATATGATGTTATCAAGTAATTATTTTAAAACGACCAACTCTTTATATCAAGCCGGACAATATTTTAGTCGAAATGATTTGGAAAAATTGTTATCTAGTGATAATTTAAATAAGGAAGAAAAAGTTAAAATAAATGGCGTTGAAATAACCCCAACTTATGTATCAAGTCTTTATGAACAAAATTACTTGACTAACAATGGCAATTTAAAGGGAATAACAATCGGAATAATTATTAATCCATATCAAGCTTATCTTGGGGATTTTGGTAATTATGATTATGAAGAAGTACCAATTACTACATTAGAACCAATTATTATTGAAAAGTCAAAAAAGGTCATTGAATATATAAGAACTAAACCTGAATTAAAAGAAGTAAAAGTACTCGTTGGGGTATATTTACAAAATCGCCCCAATGCGCTGCTTCCTGGTGGTATTAAATATGTTGGCATTACAAATGATGATAGCATTACATTAAATAAAATTAATTATGAATATCAATATTTGAATTCTAATTACGTAATGACTAATGATATTAACATATATAATGCTTTTGGAAATTTAGAAAAACAAATAAAAAAGATAAGAGATACTATAAATGTCTCAGCAAAAGGATTGTATCAAAACAATAAACTTCAAAATGTTGAAATTACAGTTCATAGTGGAACATTTAATAGTGGTGAATTACTTTATTTAAGCAATACTATTAGTAATGAAATGGAGAATTTTGATAGTCAATTAACAATTCAAGTTGTTGTAAAATCAAATAATTCTGTTCTTGCATTTATTAATAAAGAAAGTAATAGTTTAAAAAGTAATGTATATATTTTAGGAGGATAAAATGAACGAAATAAATAAAGATTTAGTTAAGCGAGTTTTGGGATTTGCAATGCTTAACTCGACAGATGAAGAAATTGATGATTATGTATTAAGTTTGAATCAAGTAGTTGAAGAAATTGATAAGATTCAAAATTTAGAACTTGATAATAAAGATATCTTGTTTTCACCAACTAGTAATGTCAATTGTTTTGAGGATGGTTTAACAGTTGAAAAAATTGATAAAGAAGAAGTACTTAGCAGAGTTTCTAATAGGGAAGCAGACTATATCTTAGTACCGAAGGTGATTGAATGAGTAATTATTTAGAGTTAAGCATTTTGGAAATACATAATTTATTAAAAGAAAAAAAGATTAAACCAATTGATTTAGTTAATGAATTTATTGAAAGAGAAAAAAAGTCAGATCTTAATGCTTTTATAACACTTGATATTGAAGGTGCTAGAAAAAGAGCTATTGAACTTGAATCTATGGAAGTAGACAACCTATTGTTTGGTATACCTATTGCTGTTAAAGACAATATCGTTACTAAAAATTTAAAGACTACTTGTGCATCACTTATGCTAGATAATTTTGTTCCAATATATGATGCAACAGTTGTTAAAAAGTTAAAAGAAAAAAACATGATTATCATTGGTAAAACTAATATGGATGAGTTTGCTATGGGATCAACCGGAGAAACAAGTTACTACGGAAAAACATTAAATCCATGGAATAAAGAATGTGTTCCTGGAGGTAGTAGTAGTGGTAGTGCTGCTTGTGTTAGTGGTGGTTTGGTTCCTTTATCATTAGGAAGTGATACTGGAGGTAGTGTTCGAGAACCAGCATCTTTTTGTGGTGTTGTTGGAATGAAACCCACATATGGTAGAGTCTCTAGATATGGAGTAATTCCTTTTGCTGCTAGTCTTGATCAAGTTGGTCCTATTGCTAGAAATGTTTATGAAAATGCTTTACTTTTAGAAGCTATTTCGGGAATTGATAATAATGATTATACAACTTCCAATAAAGATACTAATTTTACTGATTTAGAAATTGATGAAAAACACAAAAAAATTGCTATCCCATCTTTTTATTTAAAGTTTGAGATGAATGAAGAAGTTCGTAATGAGTTTGAAAAAGTTTTAATCTTATTAAAAGAAAAAGGTTATTTAGTTGAATATGTTGATATTCCATATTTAGAAAATTCGGTATCACTATATCAAATAATCGCTTTATCAGAAGCTAGCAGTAGTTTATCTTGTTTTGATGGCATTAGATATGGATATATTAGTAAAAATTACAATAATATTGAAGAACTATATAAAAATACTAGAACTGAAGGATTTGGTCGTGAAGTTAAAAAAAGAATTATGATTGGAACTTTTGTTTTAAGTGGTAAGAATGCTAATCAATACTATTATAAAGCCTTGGCAGTTAGAAAAAGTCTTACTGATAGTGTAATTAATGTTTTTAAAGATTATGATTACATATTGGTTCCAACTACTTCTAATGTAGCATATCGCCTTAATCAAACAATCGAAAATTATAATCATAAATTTTATGATGATATTTTAACAATCCCTGCCAATATGACCGGAATTCCAGCTTTATCAATGCCAATTGGATTTAATAGTGAAAATATGCCGATTGGACTACAAATTATGAGTAATTATTTTGAAGAGCAAAAAATTTATAAGTTAGCTAATTTAATCGAAAAAGAACTTAATTTAAATCTAAAACCAGGAGGGGATATATAATGTTAGAACCAACTATTGGTATTGAAATCCATGTTGAACTAAAAAGTAAAACAAAAGTTTTTTCTAATAGTCTAAATAAATTTGATAGTTTACCAAATGAAAACATCAGTTTAATTGATATTGCTTATCCTGGAACTTTGCCTAAATTAAATAAAGAAGTTGTGGTAATGGCTTTAAAAGCTGCACTCGCTCTTAATTGTAAGATAAATAAAGAAATGAGTTTTGATCGTAAAAACTATTTTTATCCCGATTTAGCTAAAGGTTATCAAATTACTCAAAACAGGACACCGATTGGTTATGATGGATATTTAACCATAAATGTTTCTGGACAACCTAAAAAAATTGAGATAGAAAGAATTCATATCGAAGAGGATACTGCCAAAAGTATTCATGGTCAAGGTGGGACAGTTCTAGATTTTAATCGCTCAGGTGTTCCTTTAATCGAGATAGTAACAAAACCGGTTATTTCAAATGATCAAGAAGCGGTTGCTTATTTAGAAGGAATTCGTGAAATACTTTTATATTTAGGTATAAGTGATGTAAAAATTGAAGAAGGAAGTATGCGATGTGACGCGAATGTATCACTAAAAGAAAAAGATAGTGATATATTAGGGACTAAAACAGAAGTTAAAAATATTGGATCTATTAGTAATGTTGGTGCAAGTATTTTGTATGAAATAAATCGTCAACGTGAAATAATTGAAAGTGGTCAGAAAGTTATTGGTGAAACAAGAAGGTTTGATGACAAAACTGGTACGACAATATCGATGAGAGTTAAAGAAACTAATAACGATTATAGATATTTTCCAGAACCTAATCTACCACCATTACACTTGACTGATGAATTTGTTTTTAATGTTAAGAATGAAATTCCTGTTTTACCAAGTGAATTAAGAGAAAAATATATTAGTTTAGATATTAATCAAAACAATATTAAAACGATTATCGGAAATTATGATTTGTGTCATTTTTTTGAATCAGTAGTTGATATGGTTAATCCGGTTATAGCATCAAATATACTAACAGGTGATGTTTTGAATTATTTAAATAAAAATAAATTAGAGGTTAAAGACATAAAATTAACAACAGACAATTTTAAGGAATTGATCGAAACACATGAATTAGGTGAAATATCTT
Organism: Bacilli bacterium; assembly: GCA_028706395.1. Taxonomy (GTDB): domain Bacteria; phylum Bacillota_I; class Bacilli_A; order RF39; family UBA660; genus DUPI01. The sequence goes on from JAQWBL010000001.1 coordinate 109,333, forward strand.
CTAAACATATTAAAGAAATTATTCCAATATTACTTGAAAAAGGTGGTACGGTTAAAGCGATTATTGAAAATTTAGGTTTGAAGCAAATTAATAATGATGATTTAATTTTAAAGGTCATTAAAAATATTATTGATAATAATGAACAATCAGTAATTGACTATAAAAATGGTCAAGATCGTGCTTTAAAATACTTAATGGGTCAAATAATGAAGGAAACAAAAGGTCAAGTAAATCCAACAAAAGCCTCTGAATTATTGGTTCAAGAACTTAATAATAACTAATTTGCGCATTTTTTAATTTTGTAGTATAATGTTTGGGATTGGAGGAGCAAACTATGGAATTTATAAAAAAACATAAGTTAAAAATTATTTTAGTAGTTGTTTTTTTAATATTAATTATTTTTGCATACATCGGTGTTAAAGAACTATTATATCCAGATACTCGTAAAGATTTATACGGAAGTCGTCTAGATGGAATGGAACAATTTAATGTTGATGACAATCGATTAAAAGAAGAAGTGAAAGAATTATCTAAAGACGAAAAAATAGAAAAAATAGATTCTCATTTATCAGGGAGAACAATTAATTATACAATTCACATTAAAGGTGATTTAGATTTAATAACTTCAAAGTCATTTGGAGATAAAATCTTGGAAAAATTTAGTGATGAAGAAAAACAATATTTTGATTTTCAATTATTTATAGTTAATGATGTTGAAAATAGTGAACATTATCCAATTGTTGGATACAAACATAAAACATCATTGACATTTGTATGGACTAATTAGTAAGGTGGTAACAATGAAAAACAAAAAAGTGATTATTCCTTTAATAATCATCGTAATTATATTAATATTAGGTGGAGTATATATCTTCACTAAAGAAGATAAAAAAACAACTCTTAATTTAATCGAAAAGCAATGGATTGAAAGTAATAAAAATACTGTAATGGATATAGGACTTATTAATGAAGTTCCTATTTTCAACTATAACGGGGCAGGAATCTTTTTTGACTTTTTAGATAGTTTAGAAAGTACAACTGGACTGGCTCTTAATAAATTATCATTTCAATACAACGAAAAAGTAAATGCTGATTATACATTTAATATAGTTGATAAAGCCGCTAAAAAAGATATTTTAATTTATCAAGATAATTATGTTCTTGTAACTAACGAAAAGAAAAAATTTATTGATTTAAACGAAATTAAAGGTTTAGTTATTGGGGTTTTAGCTAAAGATTTAGATAATGCAAATAATTATTTAAAAAACGGTTCTAATAATGTTTTTAAAAGTTATGATAATGCTGATAAAATGTGGCAAGAAATTATTAAACCAGAAGTTGAAACCGATGAAGATGAAAAACTTAATCCAATTGATGCGATGCTAGTTCCTAAGACTTTATATTTAAATAAAATTTTAGAAAACAAGCAATTACATATTGCTTATAATGTTACTGAAATGAAAAAAGATTATGTTCTTACATTAGGGGACAAAGATAAACTTAATAATATATTAACAAAATTTTATGAAAAATGGTCAAAAGAAAATTTTAAAAATAGTTACAATGATCATTTGAGTGATAATTATTTTAATTTTAATAATGTAACGGAAAAAAATATTGTTAATTTCCGTAGTAAAAGGTATACATATGGATTTACTCCAAATGCTCCTTATGACATTATAATTAATAATAAACTTCTTGGTTATAATAGTGCTTTTCTTAAAGGATTTGCTGAAACAGCAGATATTGAAATTGTTTTCAATAAATATTCTAGCAATGATTTAATGTATGATGCTTTTAATAGTAATAAAATTGATTTAATGTATGAAAACAACATAAATAATAAATACAGTATGGATGTTTATAAAACTATCCCTGTTTATAATAATAAATTAGTAATTATTGCTAATATTAATAATAACTTAGTTGTTAATTCTTTAAATTCTCTAGAAAATAAGGAATTAATAACAGTTAATAATAGTGAAGTATCTAATTATTTATTGAAAAACAAATTAAAAATCAAGAGCTACGACAATGTTTCTGAATTAATTAAAAATATGAAAAGCAATTCCGTAATTGCCATTGATAAAGAAATTTATAATTATTATAGTAGTAACAAATTAAAAGATTATAAAGTGTATTATGAAGAATCATTAGAAAATGATAGTGGTCTTGTTGTAAGAGATATTAAAGAAAATGAAGTGTTTCAAAGATTTTTAGATTTTTATTTATCATTTTCATGTAATAAAAGCATAGTTAATAATAGTTATTATGGACTATTTAATATTGATAAATCACCGATAATCATAAGATCGTTGATTGTTATGGCGGCTGCTTTAGTTATTGTTGTTGCTACAATATTAGTAAATAAAGCTATTAAGAAAAATAAGGATAGTCAAAAACCAACTATTGTTTCAAAAGAAAACAAAATGAAATATATTGACCAGTTAACATCTCTTAAAAATCGTAATTATTTAAATGATAATTTAGAGATGTGGGATAACAGTGAAGTTTATCCTCAAGCTATTATCGTTATCGACTTAAATAACATTTCATATATTAATGATAATTATGGACATGTTGAAGGTGATAAGGTTATTACTGAAGCTGCTAACATCTTGATTTTAAATCAAGTTGAAAACAGTGATATTATTCGTACTAGTGGTAATGAGTTTTTAATTTATATGGTTGGTCATGATGAAAAGACTGTTATATCAAATATTAAAAAATTGAAAAAAGAATTAAAAGATCTTACTCATAATTTTGGTGCCGCTATTGGTTACAGTATGATTGTTGATGCAATTAAAACAATTGATGATGCAATCAACGAAGCAACTCTTGATATGCGTGATGATAAAGATGCCCAAGAAAATGATGATAAGTAATTAGGATGATGAAAATGTCAATAATTAAAAGAAAAATATTAACTTTGATTAGTGTGATAAAGAAACCAGAAATGGAAATATTACCCGGTAATTTAGCGTTTTCTCTTGTAATATCAGTTACACCTGTATTAACGCTTTTTGTCTTACTGGCATCTTTTTTACCGATATCAACTGCTACTTTAATGAATTTTATGGTTCAAACATTTCCAAAAGACGTAAGTGATATTTTAATTCCTTTTATTAGTGGAACCGGTTTTAATTTAAATGTTGGTGTCTATTTAGTAATTGGTTTCATGATCGCATCAAATGGCTTATATTCAGTTATAACATCGTCAAACACTTTATATAAAAAGGAAAGTTCGACAACCTTAAAAAGAAGAATTAAAGCAATTATGTTAGCCATAATGTTAGTTTTTCTTTTCGTATTTATATTAATTGTATTAGCATTTGGAAATAGTATTTTAAAATTGTTTATAACACTATATCCAGGTAGTGAGTTTTTTAAAAGTTTATATGCCATTTATGTCTTTTTGAAATGGCCACTTGGATTTGTTGCAATCTTTTTAAATATTAATTTAATTTATGCATTGGCACCAGATTCATTAATACCAAGTAAATATACAAGAAAAGGTGCTCTTTTTACAACAGTTTCTTGGATGGTAGTAACATCCGTCTATTCATATTATGTTAGTAATATCGCTAATTATGATGCCATATATGGTGGTTTATCAAGTATCATGGTCATGATGATTTGGATCTACATTTTGTCATTTATCTTTGTATTAGGAATCGCTTTAAATGCTAGTAGTTATAAAATGGCAAAAAATACTAATAATAATGAATTAGAAGTAGTTAATAATAATAATGATATTCATTAATTACCGATGAATATTAATACAAGCTACACTACTTATTGCAAGTAGAAACAATGGTAATAAAAAATTTATAGTCGACTATTCTTAAAGCGATTTTATCGCTTTTTGATTTGTCTTTTTATATAAATAATGATATACTTATTTATGTTAATCGAGGTGAAAAAATGAATGAATTTATAAGAAAATTTAAAAGAAGCGCACGAACATATTTGAATACTAATATATTATTTATGTCATTTGTTTTAAGTAATGTCCTTAATGGATGGATTCTTAGAGCTTTTACAGTTAGAAATTATTTTGAATTAAAACCCATTTTGGCAGACTTTGCTGTTTGCTTAATTATTGGTGCATTTGGATATTTTTTAAAACCTAATAAACAGTTTAAATACTTTTTTGGCTGGTCAATCTTTTTTACAGCCCTTTGTGTTATTAATTCCATTTATTATACAAATTATATTTCTTTTGCCTCAATATCTTTATTAACAACAACATTGCAATTATTTGATGTTGCTGATGCGGTTGTTGAAAATATTTTAGAAATAACTGATTTTATTTATTTGTGGCAACCTTTTGCGCTCCTATATGTAAATCATTATTTAAAGAAGAAAAATTATTTTAATATTGTGGCTAAAATTGAAGTAGGTAAAATAAGAGCACTAAATACATTAGTAGCTGCCTTAATTGTTATTGGTTTCTTTGTTTCAATGTTAACCGGTTTAGATATTGGTCGTTTTGGTAAGCAATGGAATCGTGAATTTATTGTTATGAAATTTGGTCTTTATACCTATCATGTCAACGATTTAATTAGTAGTTTAAAGCCACAGTTAAACCCATTATTTGGATATGATGAAAACGCTAAAATATTTAGAGAATATTATGAGAATAAAGAAGATACTTCTACTCAAAATAGATATACCGATGTTTTCAAAGGTAAAAATATTATCGCCATACATGCTGAGAGTATTCAACAAATGGTAATCGGATTGAAGTTCAATGATAAAGAACTTACTCCTAATCTTAATAAGTTATCTAAAGAAGGATTATATTTTTCTAACTTTTATGCTCAAGAAGGAGTAGGGACAAGTAGTGATAGTGAATTTACTTTAAATACTTCTTTGATGCCAACAAGTAGTGGAACCGTTTTCGTTAATTACTGGAATCGTGAATATATAACTATTCCTAAATTATTAAAAAATCAAGGTTATTATTCATTTAGTATGCATGGTAATAATGGGACATATTGGAATCGTAATGTTGTTCATAAAGAATTTGGATATGATAAATTTTTCTATCATGAAAAAGATTTTGAACTTGATGAAAAAATTGGATTAGGTCTTAGTGACAAATCATTTTTTAGACAAGCCGTTCCAAAAATAAAAGAAATAAGTGAAACTAATCAAAACTTTTATGGAACAATGATTATGTTAACTAATCACACACCCTTTTCTGATATTGTCAGACAAGGACTCGCATCATTTGAAGTTAACTTTAAATATCAAAAATTAAATGAAGAAACAAATAAAATGGAAGAAGTTGTAGCTAATTACTTAGAAGGTACTAAACTTGGAAACTACTTTAAATCTGTAAATTATGCCGATGAAGCAATTGGTCAATTCATAAATGATTTAGATGCTGCCGGCTTACTAGAAAATACCGTTATTGTAATCTATGGTGATCATGATGCGAAATTAAAGAAAAGTGAATATGAAAGATTTTATAATTATGATCCATATACTGATAGCCTTCTTAATGTAGATGATCCTAATTATCGAAAAGTAGACTCATATGATATTGAAATAAATAAAAAGGTTCCATTTATTATTTGGTCAAAAAATAATAAAATGGCAACTGAAGTAAAAGAAGTAATGGGTATGTATGATGTTGCTCCAACATTAGGAAATATGTTTGGATTTAAAAATGAATATGCTCTAGGGAATGATATCTTTAGTGTAAAAAATAATGTTGTAGTTTTCCCTGATGGTAATTGGATAACTAATAAGATGTATTACAATAGCCAAAAGAAAGAAGGAAAATTATTAAATCCTGATGTAACAGTTAGTTTGGAAGAGATTGCTAAATATACTAAGAGAGCAGAAGAAGTATTAACTGTTTCTGATTCAATTATTGTATATGATTTAATAAGAAAAACAAACGAAACAATGAAGTTGATGGAAGATTTTGGAGGTTAAGATGAAAAAAAGAAAACTTAATGTTAAACGAATAACAATATTAGTTTTAGCAATAATTGCCATTATAGCTAGTGTGGTTATTATCTTAAAACTGACTAAACCAGCTAATGAACCTAAAGATCCAAAAATAATAAGTGAAATAAATGGTTACACTTTAAAAGAAGGAGCCAGTGCATATTTTAAAAATATCTTTGGTGAACTTGAAACAGAACTAAGTAAAGACGAAGTTGATGAAAACAAATATGCTGAAATAATTAGTAAATTATTTATTAGTGATTGTTTTACTTTATCAAACAAAATGAATCATAATGATATTGGTGGGGTTCAATTTGTTTATGAACAATTTCAAAATGATTATATATCAATAGCTAGAGAAACTTTATACAACAATATCGAAAATGACATATATGGTAATCGCAAACAAGAATTACCAACTGTTAAAAATGTTACTATTAAATCTTTTGAAGAAGATACATACGAATATGGTGAAAATGAAGACCCAAAAGCTTATAACGTCGTAGCAACTATCGAGTATGATAAAGATTTAGGTTATCCGGAAGAAGTGTCAATAGTTATTATTCATAGTAATAATAAATTAGAAGTCGCTAAAATGAATTAACGAATTATTAAAAAAACATAAATACTAATCAATATTTATGTTTTTTATTTCCTATAATTGCCATCCTAAAAGAATTATGATATGATTTAATTATATTTATGGGGGATATGTATGTATACAAAAATAAAAGATAATAATAAGATAATTATTTCTCATATTGCAGATATTGATGGTATGGGAGCGGTTTGTTTAGCGAATGCTGTATTCAAAGATATTGATGTTATTTTGGTTGAAGTTTCTGAATTAAAAGACGCCCTTGAATTAGTAAAAGATAAAAACTATTCAACAGTATTTATAACAGATCTTCCGATTAGACAAGATTCAATTAATTTAATTAATAATAATGAAACATTAAAAGAAAGGATTGTTCATTTCGATCATCATTCAAGTGAACTTTCTAATAATGATTATTCATTTATAAATGTTGTAACAATAAAAAATGGAATCAATACTTGTGGAACTAGTCTTTTTTACGATTATCTTAAAACGGTTCATAAAACACCTTTGCTGGATAAAGATTATACCAAAGAATTTGTAGAACTAGTTAGAAGTTATGATACTTATGATTGGAAGAAAGAAAAAAACATTGCAGCCAGGGATTTAACAACCCTATTTACAGTAGTTGGTCATAAAGAGTTTATAGATAAATATTCTTATGAATTATTAACGAATGAGAACCATTTTAATTTTTATAAAAATGATAGATTTTTAATTGATGCTAAAGATAAGGAAGTTGAAAATTATATTAATCTGTGCGATGAGAAATTAATAAGAATAAATTTATATGGTAATGATATTGGGGTTTCAATATCAGAAAACTATCGAAGCGAAGTAGGTAATTATTTATCTGAAAAATATAAAGACGAATTAAAGTTTATTTTGATTGTTAATTTTATGCGTAATTCATTTTCGTTTAGAACAGTTAGAGATGATGTTAATCTTGGAGAATTTGCTAAACGAATAACACCTTTAGCAGGTGGTCAAGAAAAAGCAGCAGGAATGCCAATAAATAGCGAAACCGTGTGGATTTTAGAAAAGATTAATCAAACCTTGGTTAATGGCTTGGAAAAAGAAAAAACACTTGTTAAAACAGCTAATAAATAGCATTTTATATTTATAATTGAATATAATAAAAACCCTTGATATCAAGGGTTGTTTTTTATTTGGAGCAAGTGACGAGAATCGAACTCGCGTCTTCGCCTTGGCAAGGCGACATTCT